>DFGF01000049.1:35067-44926 GCA_002371715.1 Prevotella sp. UBA3757 | reverse complement strand
ACGCCACACTCTCGAAGAGAGAACGTTAAGCGCCGGGAATAGTGTAAAACGAAACGAAATAAATAGTTACAGACAATAATGAAAACATATAAATATAAAGTACAAGGCGTAGACTACGAAGTAGAAATAGCCGAAGTAGAAGGCAAAATTGCCAAGGTAAACGTCAACGGCATCCCTTTCGAAATTGAGATGCAGAAACCCATCAACGCTGCCAAGCATCCGGCACTGGCTGCCGCCAAGCGTTCGACAGTTGCCGCACCCGCTGCAGCCGCACCCGCCGCTGCCGCTGCACCTGCCCCAGCCCAGCCCGCTCCGCAGGCCGCCAAACCCGCCGCACAGGCCGGTGCCGGCAATCCGGTGAAGGCACCGCTGCCCGGCACCATCAACGCCATCAACGTCAAGGTGGGCGATACGGTGGCCGTAGGCGACGTGGTTGTCGTGCTCGAAGCCATGAAGATGCAGAACAACATCGAGGCCGAATCTGCCGGCACGGTCACCTCTATTCTCGTCAATCCCGGCGACTCCGTCATGGAGGGTGCCGTCATGCTGACCATCGGGTAATTGAACGTTGAACGCTGAACATTGAACATCGATTATGTGGCAATTTATCATTGAAAACTTTAATGAGTTCCTGACCTACACGGGCTTTGCCAATGTGACGGCCGGCAACCTCATCATGATAGCAGTAGGCGCCTTCTTTATATGGCTGGCCATCAAGAAGGACTTCGAGCCCCTGCTGCTTGTGCCCATCGGTCTGGGCATCATCCTTGGCAACATTCCCTTCCGTGCCGACGCCGGACTGGAAATAGGCCTCTACGAGGACAACTCCGTGCTCAACATCTTCTATCAGGGCGTCCGACAGGGCTGGTACCCGCCGCTCATCTTCCTCGGCATCGGAGCCATGACCGACTTCTCGGCACTGCTGGCCAACCCGAAGCTGATGCTCATCGGCGCTGCCGCCCAGTTTGGCATCTTCGGCGCCTACATGTTTGCCCTGGCCCTCGGCTTCGAGCCCAACCAGGCAGCCGGTATCGCCATCATCGGCGGTGCTGACGGCCCGACGGCCATCTTCCTGTCGTCCAAGCTCTCGCCGAACCTGATGGGCGCCATTGCCGTCTGTGCCTACTCATACATGGCCCTGGTGCCGCTCATCCAGCCGCCGTTGATGCGCCTGCTGACCACTAGGAAGGAGCGTCTCATCAAGATGAAGCCCGCCCGCCAAGTCTCGCAGACCGAGCGCATCCTCTTCCCCATCATCGGACTGCTGCTCACCACGTTCATCGTGCCCTCCGGCCTGCCCCTGCTGGGCATGCTGTTCTTCGGCAACCTGCTGAAGGAGTCGGGCAAGACCACGCGCCTGGCCAAGACGGCCGGTGCTGCCCTGAACGACATCGTGGTCATGCTGCTGGGACTGACCGTGGGCTGCTCGACGCAGGCCTCCGAGTTCCTGACCATGAACACCATCTACATCTTCGCCATCGGTGCCGGTGCCTTCATCATCGCCACCATGAGCGGCGTCTGTTTCGTCAAGCTGATGAACGTCTTCCTGCCTAAGGACAAGAAGCTGAACCCGCTCATCGGCAACGCCGGTGTCTCGGCAGTGCCCATGGCCGCCCGTATCTCGAACAACCTCGGCCTGGAGTACGACCGCCACAACTTCCTGCTCATGCACGCCATGGGTCCCAACGTGGCCGGCGTCATCGGCTCGGCCGTGGCCGCCGGTGCCCTGCTGGGCTTCCTGTCGTAAGCACCGGAACCCTTCAGCTACATTTATAAACACATAGATACAAACATATTTCCCCGCAACGCCCTTTCGGCGTTGCGGGGAAATACTTCCTATTGACGCTCGCCCTGCTGCTGACGTCAGCCGTGTGGGCGGAAAAGGTGGCCACGGCGTGGACTATACATCCGCAATGGCAAGAAGCACTTCATTTTGAAGTGCCCTCTTTCTTGATGAGCCACTCTCAAAACATGCAATAATTGGTGACTCGACTTTCAGAAATAACAAAAAAAGTTGCAGAATTTACAAAAATAAAAGATTTAGGCCCCTAAAGTTTGGACGTTTCGGATAATATGCTTATCTTTGCAACAAATTATGGATGTGTGCTATGTATGCTACTAACGTCCATGAGCGTACGACACGCTTCGCGAGAGAGACCACCGAACACGATTAAACTATTAAGATTTATTAATTATACAGAAACAAAGATTATGAAAAAAATGACAACGAAGCTCTTTGCAGCTGCAGTGGCTATCTCAGCCCTTACCGCTTGTTCAGATTCTACCTTTAACGAGCTGGAATCAGGCGTACTCGAGCCCGCATCCGGTGCTCCTACCATTAACTCCGCTGTGCTGACCGACGGCAATGGTCAGCAGGTCACGAGCGTGTCGGCAGACTTCGGCACCTACTATCTGGACATCAAGACCGACGGCTCTTGGTACATCGAGACCCCGGACAACATGGAGTTCACACCCACCAAGATGTTTGGCCGCGGCAATACCCGCGTACCGGTGCTGATTGGTAACAACTGGGCCGAGAGCCGCCAGCTGTCCTACAAGGTGAAGTTCCTCGACAAGGACGGCAATCCGCTCAACATCACCAGGGCTGACGGCGACGGCACCCAGAAGGTGACCCAGGATTCGAAGACCAGCCTGGAGAACTTCACCAAGATTATCAACTCGAACACCTTCGTCGGCTACGGCTTCAACCCCTGCAAGAACTCGGTTCCCGAGCTGTGCACCGGTGCAGAGATCTTCAACATGGAGGCACTCATGAAGACGACTGCTGTCAAGAGCAGCCTTTCGCCGAGTTCGAAGCAGTTCTACGGCTATGCCCACTCTGACTCCGTCCTGGACAAGGTCATTGCCGTCAACGGTCACTTCGGCGGCAACTTCAACGTCGTGAAGCTGGGTCTGGACCTGAACAACCTGAATATCAACAGGAAGGAAAACTACGAGAGCACCTCGATTCAGAAGTCGCTGACCCGTACCGTCTACAGCCGCGAACTGGAGTTTGCCAATCTTCTGGCCGATGACAGCAATCTCACCCCCGGCTTCAAGCTCTTCAAGCAGCGCTTCATCACTGAGTTTAACGCCGCCAAGACCGATGCTGAAAAGAAGCAAGCAGCCAAGGACTTCTTCCACTATGTCGGTTCGCACTTCATTTCCAAGGCCTTCTTAGGCTGCGAGCTCGACTACCGTATGGAGTTCAGCTCCTCGAAGGTAAAGAAGGTGACGGACGTGAAGGCCGCCCTCGACTTCAAGTGGCAGCAGCAGATCAAGGACACCGCCCAAGTTGACAGCACCGTGCAGCAGCAGCTCAAGCAGAAACAGGACAGCGCCAAGAACTTCTTCATCAAAGGCGAAGTCCAGGTCAGCGACTCTTCATTCAATGCAGCCACCTCCACAACGGCTCAGGTAAAGGCACGCGGCGGCGACGTGGAGAAGGTGAACATCCTGACCACCGGCGGTTCGCTCCAGAACACCCAGCTGGCCGAGTGGATGCTCAGCACCGATGCCGAGAAGGCCACGATGACCTACATGCAGGTTCAGCCCATCTACATGCTCTTCCTGAAGGACGACGAGAAGGATATATACACCTTCCTCCGAGGGCTGATTGAGAAAGAATACAACATGAATCCGGTTGTAGGCGACTTCGGTAAGCTGGAGGAAAAGAAGAAATAACGCCCGAAGCCCCGAAAGGTTTCCATCCTGTCTTGAAAGTTAAACGATTATTATATAAAATATGAACAGGTACATATCTAAGTCACTACTGGTGCTGGCCGCCGCCCTGGCGGCAGCCTGCTCCAGCAGTGAGGATATGATAGACAATGAGCTGACCGGCGGCGAGCGCAGCCAGGCCGCATTCACCGTTGTCGGCGCTACGGGCGACGGCATCGTCAATACGGGTGCCTCCTACAAGGAGTTCACGGCGTTCATCAACGTGCCCGGCAAGTGGTCAGTAGAAACCTCGAAGGGACTGGCGAACGTCTATCCGTCGGCGGGCGAAGGGCCTGCGACGGCTATTGTCCAGGTAGGTGAAAACTGGGGCAACGTGCGCGAGAACGTGCTGACACTCAGAACCGAAGGTACCGTCACGCGTGCCGATGGTGAGGGTGAGGGCAAGCACGAGGTGACCATTGTCCAGTCGGGCAGTCCGCAGCTGGACTCCATCTCGACGGTGTTCTCGGCCAACAAGGGTGCCGGCTACAGCTACATGCCCGGCGGCGAATACTGCGACGGGGCACTCATCCAGCTGTTCAACCTGGTCACCCTTGACAGCATACAGCGTGCCGAGGGCATCCCCCTGATTTCCGACGTCATACTGCCGCAGACCAACCAGGACTTCATCACTGCCGACAGCGAGTCCGACATCACCAAAGGGCTGATGGTCAAAGCCTCGGTAGGCATGGACCTCACCCGGTTCCTGAAGGGCAAGGGCACCGGCAGTGCCAGCATCGGTGTCGGCGTGGGCCAGCTCACTGAAAAGAAGTCCAGGAACAAGTACGCCCTCAAGCGTATGAAGACCACCCAGTTCACCCGCGAGATTCACTACACCAACGTCATGGCACTGCTGGCGAAAGCCGCCACCCGCGAGCAGCGTCAGAAGCTGCTGACGCCGGGATTCCTGTCCGTTCAGGAGCACTTTGCCACCGACATTGCCGCCGCCAAGGGCAACCAGACGCGGCAGTACGACATCTGCGCCAAGTTCCTGGACGAGATAGGTCCCTGCTTCGTCAGCAAGTCGGCCATGGGCACCGTGCTCGACTACCAGATCAGCGTCGACAGCACAGCGCTGCGCGACACACTGGGCATCCAGGTAGCCCTGGAGGCCAAGTTCCAGGGCGTCGTCAAGGGCAAGGCCGTCAGTGGCGAGGTGACGTTCAACATCGGCGATTCGAAGGAGGCCAAGGAACTGATGTCAAAGACCACGGCCACCGTCAAGGTGCGCGGCGGCGACGTCAGCCAGGTGAGCATCCTGGTCACCGGCGGCCAGCTGTACGACAGCCAGGTCACCGCCTGGCATAACAGTTGCCGGCCCACCCTGGCCGTCATGGTCGACATGTCGCTTGTACCCATCTATGCGCTCATAGCCGACGATTATGCCCGTCAGGTGCTGACGAGCTACTTCAATGCAAAGCTAAAAGAGTAATAACGTCTATACGTGAATATCAGAATGTATAAGATAAAGCGTCTATACTATTTTCTCCTACTTACCGGCGTGCTCGGACTGGCAGCCTGCAGCAGCGACGACCCGCTGGCGGAAGGCGACTCGGCTGCCAGACCAAACTCCAGCCAGCGCGCCACCTATGCCAACGGCGAACCGGCCCCGGGAGGCTACGTGTCCCGTCTGCTGGCCCCCCCGGGCTACGAGCGCGGCGTGGGCTACTGCTACGCCACAGGCGCCGACTACCTGGAAGGGGTGACATTCAACATCTTCAACCTGAACTACCTGGACTCCATCCAGTACGTCAAGGGGCTGAACTTCATCAACGACGACTATACGCCGTACAGTGAGGAACAGCTCATCACCGGCGAGACGCGCAGTGCCGTGTCCAAGCAGCTGGCCCTGTCAGCCAGCGTCGGCGTGAACGTCATCGTCGCCGACATCAAGGTGTCGGGCAACTTCTCCAAGGGCAGCGTCCAGGAAAGCCAGTCGGTGTTTACCATGAAGCGCACCAAGCGCGTGGCCTACAGCCGTGACCTGCAGTACAAGAACGTCATCATGTACTACAAGGAGACCGGCGACAGTATGGTCTTCGCACCAGGCTTCTATGCCGACTGGAAGAAGCTCGAGGGCAACAATGCCAACCAGAGCGAGGTGAGCAACCAGATGGTGCTGGACTTCGTCAACAAATGGGGCCGCGGCTTCGTGGCCCGCTCGTTCATGGGCGGCGTCCTGGAGTACACCATGCAGATTGACAAGTCCGTGCTCAGCGAGAACATGAGTGCCGAAATGGCCATCAATGCCAGCGTGGGCCTCATCGTCGGTGTCGAGTCATCGGCCAGCGTGGCCACCGAGCGGTTCCAGAAGGTGTCCAACGACCGCTACAGCATGGACATCCACGTGCGTGGAGGCAACGTGCAGGCCATCACCGACGTGCTGGCTGGAGCGAGCACCTCGCCCGAGGGCATCAAGGAATGGCTGGCCAGCGTCAACTTCGCCCCCACCCCGGACAGCGACCAGCTGAAGCGGTGCGCCATGACCGACGTGAAGATAGCCTCGATAGCCAACCTCTTCACCGGCAGCGTGCAGGACAGAGTGAACTATATTTTACGCACAAACGCGCAATAGACAAGAAACAGACGAGCTAGGAATGAAGTACACCTTATTATATTTATGTATCGCAACAGGCATGCTGTCGGTGACATCATGCAGCAGCGACGATGACTACCAGTCCGCTGTACCGGAAACGACCCAGACGGTTGACGACGCTGAAGCCACCAACAGGCCTGTGTCGTGGCGGGCCAATGCCTATACGCCCGAAGACCTGCAGAAAGTGGAGGACGCCATCAGTGCCATCCGTGGTGCGGGCTACACCTACCGGGACAACGAGTCGTACTGCGTAGGCACCGACATGGAGGTCTTCAACATGCGCAGCCTGAAGGACATGGAGCGGAAGTACAATACCACCTACATCACCGACGACTACATGCCCGTCACCGACCAGAAGTTCTTCTACAGCGAGAGTGTCAACGACCTGAAGAAGCAGTTGTCGTTAGACATCGGCATCGGCGTGAACGTCGGCGTGTTCTCCGTAGACTTGGAGGTGGGCTTCAACAAGCAAAGTTTCTCGTCCAAGAAAAAATACTACTCACTGATGCGCATGAAGCAAAGCTACTTCTCGCGCGACTTCAACTACCTGAGCCTGCGTGAACAGGTCAGCGACGCCATCGCTGCCTCGCCCGTAGCCAACACCTATCCCAGCATCGACGCCGACTCGCTGGCCCGTGTGGTACCGATGTTCAGGGAGGCCTACGCTCCCGGCTTCTCGGATGTCATGCAGAAATTCATCCGAAAAATCCATGCCGCCCCTTCGGCCTTCGCCGCCAGCGGCATCTGCCGCGAGTTCATCGAGGAGGTGGGTTCCGGTTTCGTCACCCGCTCGGTGTTAGGCTGTTCGCTCGACTATTACAATACCACGACCATGGACTCCGTGTCCAATTCGCTCGACGTGAAGGTGGCTCTTGAACTGGCCATCGCCGTCAAAATCGTCTCCGTCAGCACCAGCATCGGCGTCGACTATCACGACGCAGCCATGAAGTGCAGCCGCAACTCCACGAGCCATATCACCGCCCGTGGCGGCAACGTGTCGCTGGTGACGGCATTCACCACCGGCCAACAGGCCACCCTGGACCAGTCGACGCTGCTAAAGTGGCAGCAGACGGTGACCCCACAGGATGCCGCACTCATCGACATCCGTCTGGTGCCCATCTACGAGGTCATCTACGATGCCAAGACGCGCACCATCCTGAAGAACTACATGGACAAGTCATTACGTAACTACGAGGATAAATGAAGAGTGAAGAATCTGCTACCGCCACAGGTAGCCCAAAACAGGATATTGACATGAAACGAAATGGAGTAAGAAGAGCCAAGAAGATTACACGGATGTTGCTCAGTGCAGCATTCTTCATTCTTCATGCCTCATTCTTCATTTTATTAACAGCCTGTTCCGACGACCTGACGGACGCCGACGTCGAAACCAACTACCTGGCAACCAGAGGCTACACTGACGAACAGGTCAAGCTGCAGCGCCTGGGCTATGCCTACAACGCTGCCGGCAACGTGATGGACGACAGCAGCTTCTCGGCCAAGCCGGTCATCAACATGATGCGCCTCAAGGATGCCGAGAAGGACTACGGCCTGATTATCAATACCGAACGTCGCCACTATACGTCGGTAGACATCTTCAGCGGCAGCACGCTGCAGGAAATGGGCCACGAGGAGACCAAGTACACCGTTAACGACGACGATGCCATCGGCAGCGGCAAGTACTACCGCAACAACACCACGGTCTATAAGGGCCGGTGGCAAAACAGCTACAAGGCCCACATGTTCATCAAGCACATCATGGCCACCACGACCGTCGATGCCGGCATACTGCGCTGCATGAAACTGGACGAGCTGGACAATGCCGAGAGCGTACTCGAGACCGACTTCCGCAAAGCCGTAGCCGAACTGGTCAAGGCCGGAGAAGGAGGCGTCACCAAGGAACAGGCAAAAAAATTCTCAGAGGCCTACGGCACCCACCTCGTGGTGTCGTCAAACCTTGGCGGCATGCTGGAGTTGCAGATGGAAATCAACCGCGACTCCTGTGTCGACCGCGAATATACGACGCTGCAGGTCACCGAAATCATACTGGGCAAGAAGGTCACCAAGACCACTAACTCGAAGGTTCTCAGCGAAATATCCAAACATAACGTCCAGTATCACGGACAGATCAACGTCAAGGGCGGTGAGAAGAAGGACTGCGACCTGCTGCACCGCACCTTCGACCAGACGAAAGCCGCCGAAGTGAAGATTGGCGACGGCGACTACTACGGCTGGGCCAACAACATCAGCATCGACCCCAAGTCATATAACGCCTCCTTCATCGGTGGCCGCTATCTGCCGCTGTACGAACTGTTCGAGAATACCGAGACGCGCAAGGTGATGCGCAAGGTGTATGAACTGTACATGCAGCAGGAAGCACCCACGAAGGAAGTCTACGAGCCTGCCTACGGTGTCTTGCCCGTCAAGGGCAACTATGGTCCCGATGTACGGGTAGCCTCGGCGGGCAACGATAAGGCCTGCATCATCTGCCAGGAGTACGTGCCCTCCATCCGTAGCGACAAGCCCTGCGTCGTGGCCTACCCGCTCATCAAGGGCATCGACGGCCAGGTGCGCCCGTTCTTGTATACGGGACTGTTCGTCGGCGACGAGAGCCACCGTCCCGGACGCATCATCTGGGAGGGCAGCGCGTCGGTATATATCCCGAACGACAGCATCTTCTACGAGAACGACAGCACGTCCGTCCATGAACTCTTCGACCCCGAGACCCATGCCCTGAAGAACGTGTACGTCTACTGGAATGCCGTTCACCCGCAGCCCTGCCCCACAGCACAGTCCGCCCCGATAGCATATACGACCACCGTCTTCAGCGCACAGCCTGCAGCCATGGCCGAGCCGACGACCTTTGCCAAGGTGGCCAGCACGTTTTGGTCGGTGCGCCCCATAGTGCCGAAAACCGACAACATGCTGAAATACTGGCGTGAGGACGTGAAGTTCAACCAGCTGGTAAGTGACAGGTATAACGCCAACGACGGCGTACTCTTTCATGACAACCTATCCCAGAAATACTACTGTCTGGTCGACGGTGGCGACAACATCAAGCGCGTCCCCGTGCGCACGGACGACAACGACGGCAACAAGCAGTGGACCGACGCCGTCAGCCAGTCGGTGAAGGCCATCGGACTGAACGACTACCTGCCCACTGCGGAGCAGTCGAAGAGCATCACCAAGATGCTGGGCAACCGCATGAGCATCTTCTACAGCCACGAATACGACGGCCGCAACATGCTGGGACTCGACTGGCCAACGGGCTACTGGGTCATCTCGCACCCCAGCCAACCGAGCATGGCCGTCACCCACACGCAGAACGACGGCCAGGGCATGCCGGTCATTACCAACGACGTGGGCCAGATACGCATCATGCGACTGAGCGGTTCGGGTACCGACCTGCTGCTGGACTATCCGGAGTATGTCAGGGCTTTCAACTACTCCGCCCAGGATTTCTTTAAGTATTTACCAATATATATTACGGTTGACAAGTTTTGAACCTTGAAAATGAAGAATGAAGAATGAAGCATGAAGAAT
>DFGF01000049.1:13919-35009 GCA_002371715.1 Prevotella sp. UBA3757 | reverse complement strand
AGAATTTGCTACCGCCATAGGTCGCCAGAAACAGTATAACGGTATGAAACAAAATGAAGCAAGGAGAAGAACAGTAATGAAACGGATGTTGTTCGGTACAGCATTCTTCATTCTTCATTCTTCACTCTTCATTTCACTGACCTCCTGTTCGCGTGAAGACGACCTCTTGACAGCTGTCGAGGAATACGACCCTGCGGATGCCAACGGCACCTATAGCGAGAGCCACTGGAGGCGCGTGCATGCCGCACAGCGCCAGACATACATCGGCGACCTGTATCGCAGCTACGGTGTTGGCTACGGCTACAACGGCACAGGAAAGTACAGCAACTACGACGAGGTGCGCGACCGCGTCATCAACTTGTCGTACATCCAGAAGTTTGACGCGGAGCATGGCTCATCAACGATTGTCGACGATGTCTCGCCATCATCCTACCACCATGTCTATAGTGGCACGGATGCCATCACAATCAGTGAGAAGCTCACGCAGAACTCATCGGTGAAGACCGACCTCCTGCTCTTCCAGGCAGAAGTGTCCACGACCTTCAGCAAGACCGACCTGGTCAGCAATGAGTTCGCCTTCTGCACCATCCACGACGGACTGACACTGGCCTCGCGCCACATGGAGCCCTACGACCTCTACCACATTGCCCGCGAGCACCCCGAGGCACTGTCGCAGGGATTCCTGCGCTACCAGCAGCTGGCCAAGAAGGCCATCGACAAGAACAACAATACCGAGGCCATCCGCATCCTGCAGAACATGCTGCAAACCTACGGCACCCACGTCATCTACCACGCCAAGTTGGGCGGCAAGCTGAAGTTCAGCACCACGATGAAGCGCCACGTGGTCGACTCCCGTAACACGGTCGACGAACAGGCCGGCGTGTCGTTCCTCTATGCCATCGGCACGAAGAAAGGCACAGAGAAGCAGGACTGGGTGGTCAACACGCAGGAAGACCGCGAGACCCATATCGAGGCACTTGGCGGCAACAGCGCCCTGGCCACCCGGCTGACGGGACTCCACGACAGCGACGACATGGCACTGAAGAGCCGCGTGATGAACGAATGGTACAAGTCCATCAAGTTCGACCCCACGGTAGAAAAGGACAGCAACAATGTGGAACTCATCGACATCAAGGTGGCTCCCATCGCCGACCTGATACTGGACCATAGCGTTGCCGAGCTCTACAACCTGCTCGTCGGCAAGCATATCAGCTATGAGACGTCTGTCATGCCACGCGCCCGTAACCAGGTGTATGCCAAGATTCCTACCTCCTCACTCCGACTGGCCGATCGTTCGGTCACCAATCAGGTCGTCTGTGGCCATGAGATTATCGGCGAGATACTCAATGAGTATGTCCACAACATCGAATATACCGTGTTCTACCCCACCCTGGGCGGCAAGATGGCGCGCGAGGGCCTGGGCCGCCGCTGCAGCGACGACAGCCTGTTCACCATCATGTGGCAATACGTCGACGGCGCGGAGAACAAGGCGAAGGCCTACGTCACGCCACTGGTCCGCTTGAACTACGACGACCATATCTATTACAACAACGGTGTCATCGATATTTCACCCAAGGACGACAAGACCCCCTATACTACTGATGTCAAAATCAGCCGCGGCGCTCTCTATATGTGGAACGACACCTGCATAGCCAACATGAAGATAGGCCCCTACTACCTGCATCAGGGCGTCATGGCCAACACCAGCCGCGACAGCTCGGCCATGAACACCATCCGCACGCTGCTCAAGGACGTGCCCGTGGGCTATCAGGTTGCCGACACGATGAAGGTCAACGAGATTGTGCGCTTCATGTACCATTCCGGCGAGGTGTTTGGCGATGACCGTATTGAGCGGGAAGATGTGCCATCGTTCTTCAGTTTCAAGCGCTTCATCCTGTTCGACAACAAAGCCATTCAGTATGCGGTCTTCCAACTGGAACCTAAAAGTTCGCAGGTTAAACAGATGAACAAGCAAGTGATCGGGCAGGCACTGCTGGTGCGCCGGAAGGACTTTAAGCACATGTAACGAGTTGAGAGTTGACAGTTGAGAGTTGAGAGTTAAGAATTAAGCATTAAGAGATATGGGCAGGAAGTTTTTTAACATATTCACCTTGTTGTTTTACCTTTTCACCCCTTCCAATGCTATGGCGCAAGGCCTGGTGACGGAGATAAAGGTTATAGCCGTTCAGTACCCAGACAGTGTGAAGGAACAGGCCAAAGGCTATAGCGGCGGCGACGACATGAGCCTGGACTTCCGTAAGGGCCGTGACGGTGACTATGCTTTCGCGCTTTTCAAGAACGGTACCGACACAGCCAAGTACATCACCAGCGTAGCCGTGGAGACGCGCGACGAGTACGGCATAGAGTTCAACAGGGATGGAAAACTGTACACGCCAGCCAAGTACTTCCAGGAATACACGAGGCATTACGACAACAAATACCGCGGCGGACTCAACGGCCGTAACTATTGGTGCTACGGCGGCGCCTACACAGGCCAGCCCCACGTCTACGTCAGCCGTACCGGCAACAAGGACTTTAAGAACAAACTGCTCCTGTCGGCACGCGTCACCGCCAGCAAGCCCAAAAGCCTGGACGACGACGAGACCTATGCCGGCGGTTTTGCCGGCGGCGGACGCTATTTCGTCTTCAAATGGCATACACATGAGCCCAAATACAGGGCCTTGAATAATATCGAATATCACGAAAAGTATTGCGACCGCGACCAGTGCGGCGTGACAGTGAAAGAGGCGCACACGTTCCCACAACTCTACGGCAACGACACCTGGTCGCGGCTGCCCGATACGGAAGCCGACACGCTGAAAATCCAGCAATACCACTACAAGAGATGCACGCTGTGCGGTGACACCGTCTTAGACCAGCATAAGTTTGCCACCTACTCGTCCGACTGGAAGAACCACAACAAACGCTGTCTGATTTGTGACTATGTCATTGACGCCGGCCATAAGAGCTTTGGCAAGCAGAACATTCCCGTCGACGAATATTATCACGCCATCTACTGTGACGACTGCGGATTCATGAAAAACCTCCATCATGAATACAGTGACGAGCGCTTCATCACAAAGCAGGACTGCGAGCATACCGTCGTGAGATATTCCTGCCTGAAATGCTATCACGATTCGTACTTCGAGGAACCCGGCATCGGCCATGACTACGACGAACATGGCATCTGCCGGCGCAAGGGATGTCTGCATCCCTACGAAATGCCTGGCGTTGAACCGCTTGGCGCCAACGACAGCGTCTATGTCGTCAAGAGCTTCGGCAACCTCTACTGGACGGCAGACTACGTGAACAACCGCCGCGCCAAAACCAATATCCGACTGGACAACGACCTCACGGCCACAAACTTTATACAGTTGCCATGGAAACCCATCGGAGCGACCGACAGTACGGCATTCCAGGGCACCTTCGACGGTGGCGGCCACGTCATCACCATGCTCCAGACTGAAAAGCCAGTGGCCGGCTGCGGCTATCGCGGACTGTTCGGGGCCATCGCCAAGGGCGGGACCGTCAGGAACGTGACGCTCGCCTCCTGCAACATGCGCGGATGGAACTACGTCGGCACGGTAGCGGGCGTCAACGAGGGAACCATTGACTCATGCCACGTGGCGTTCTCGCTCGTCAACAGCATCGGTACGGGCATGAACCTCGGCGGTGTCTGCGGACTGAACAAGGGCACCATCACCAACAGCACAACGGATGGTGATGTATGGGTAGGCGGCGTGCGCGACTATGCCGGTGGCATCTGCGGCATCAACGCCGGCGGACGGCTGCAGGGCAACGTCACCAAAGCCATCTGTGGCAGCGGCTCGGACGCCGTACTGCCGGAGAGTGCTTCGGAAACTGAGAATTGAGAATTGAGAATTAAGAATTAAGAGATAAGAGATATGGGCAGGAAGTTTTTTTACATATTCACCTTGTTGTTTTACCTTTTCCACTGTTCTACCATTCATGCCGACGACACTAAGACAGGAGAGTTCCCTTTGAAGGGCGGCACGACCAGTGACGGCATCGTCATCTCTAATGTTACCATGGAAGGTATGAGGAAGATGGCAAAGACGAACACCTTGCACATCGAGAGCGATGCTGATAAAGCCAGCTACAACTTCAATGTCACGGTCCCGGACGGAAAGACGGCGTGCCTGAAATACAGGCTGCTGCTCAGGATAACGATGGAGCCGGGAGTCGTCAGCTCCAGTTCTATTTCATTCATGTCAAGACTTGACGGCAAGCAGGTAAATAGTCATCGCAACCCGGTCTGTCTGGCCTTTCAGTCTGACGAGATTATCATTCCCGCAGGCGAACACGAGGTTTCTTTCGAAGCACAATTTCAATCAGAGGAAAGCAGCAATTCCGGACAGATTAACATCACGTCTATTCATGTCCATGACTTCGGCCCCGTGAAATTGTCGAGCGAGGCTATTTGTGGCCTGCCGGGACAAAGCAATGCAACGTGTACCATCTGCGGAAAAGACAGCGTCCTAACCATCCTGCCAAAATATAGCAAACACAGCCTGATAACGCAGACCGAAAAGAAGGTCAGCTGTCTATACAATGCCGTCCAAACAAGTAAGTGCGAGCACTGCCCGTACACGTTGATTACCTTCTCTGGCGATGTGTACGAACATAAATTCGACCAAAACGGCAAGTGCCGCGTATGCCACCTGTCCATGCCAAGGCAGGCTGCCGACACGACAGTCTACGAGATTCACAATGCCGGCGAATGGCGCGTCCTGGCCGAGATGGTGTCCATAGGCCGCATATCCGGCAACATCGGCGTCGACATCAAGTCCGACCTGGTGTTCAACAGTGATACCACCCTGCTGCCCTTAGGCACCTTCGACCATCCCTTCCAGGGCGTGCTCAACGGCAATGGCCACCACATTCGCGGCATTGTCAACGCCTTTCAGGGCATCGACTGCCTGGGACTGGTCGGTGTGGCCAAGGGTACAGTCACGTCGCATGCCGTCATTGCCAACCTCATTTTCGACAGCGGCAACTCCTTGCAGGGACAGGCCTGCGTGGGCGGCATCGTAGGCCATGCGTCCCATTGCAACATCGTCAACTGCGCCAGCTTTGCAACGCTGGAAGGCACCGACAATGTTGGAGGCATCGTGGGCTATGCCGACCTGGGAGTAAGCATCAAGAATTGTGCCTCGGTGTGCGCCTTCAGGGTGCAAGGCAAATGGAACATCATGGCCTGTGGCATGCCTCACGGCCACATCTTAAACAGCTACGGTACCGGTTCGAACATCCTGGAAGGCACTTACGACCAGATAAAGACCACCGATTTGCGCCACTGCTTCTCGACACTGCCCAGTGAAGCCGAACTCACTCAAGTCAGTCAGGACGCGATGACATCCATCACGATGATTCAGTTGCTGAACGAAGAAAGTGAGACGGATTGTTTCACCCTGCCAGAGGGCAGCAAATACCCTATTCCCGTTGTCAACACCACCATCAGTGCCAAGAGCAATGACGCACTGCCTAAACAGCGCAGCAACTGGCGGCGTGCCATGCTGGCAGAACAAGACGATGCCGGCGGCGACGACCCTAAACAAGAAACGGTGGAGCTGAACGGCTACGCCGACGAGACAGCATCCCGTAAATTAGGACAAAACATTGATGAAGTGCTTTACAATAACTCCGTTCAGTATTCTAACTTCAAATGCCTATATATTGCCACGTTTACCGTTCCGGAAGGTTTTGAAGTCTACGACAGGATTGACGGAGGCAGCGCGAAAGCCCTTGAATCCTATATGATGCCTGCCGACTCATCGTATCTCTCCATAACAGAATATAGTCTCATCTCGCCCAACAAATTGAGAGCAGTGACAGAGACGGTATTATATGATGCCGATGGTAGCGAAAGAATCGACCAATACACCATTAACAGCAGCGGCATACGCACGCTGAACTCGCAATTCATTTTCAAGGGCAATTACGACATGACATATAAGAAGAACGTCGACGGCATCCTGAAGAACCTCGCGAGTATTGAGACGAAGTATGACGCTGAGGGCAACCCTACGGTCTCCAACGGTTATTCGTATGACCAGACCACGGGTGAGACAAACCTGGAATTTACCGAAAACCATAGCGACAATGAAGGAAATAAAGACGGAACTTACGAGGAGTACGTCGACAGCCTGACGAATACCGTTCACATCATATTCAATAACCTTGACCCTGCCAGCAAAGAGGTTGTCAGCCGCGAACACTATATTCTACGTGCTTCCGACCTGTTCCCGCTGGAATACCGGTTAGAGAGAATGATTGACGGCAAGCCTTGGCTGGAAGACGGCATGTACTTCCTCTATGACGAAGAGGGACTCTTGGAGCAAACGGTGGCTTACGGCCCCGTCGACAAGAATCTGCTAACAAGCCAGTTGCGTCCGTATCTTTATCATGAATATATCGGTAGCTGGCCGGGGGAACTCTTCCCCACAGCCATCCAGATTCCCACCACAGCCAAGCCTTCAATGCAGAAGCGCATGGATATGAAAGTCTACGACATGCACGGACGCATCGTACGCAGCGTCACCAACGCGAAGGACCCGTTCAGCGGACTGCCACATGGACTGTATATCTATCATGGTGCTAAGTATCTGAAGAAGTAAGAGGTAAGAAGTAAGAGGTAAGAAGTAAAAAGTAAGAGATTTATGAAGATGATAAAGACCCACATAGTAACGGCACTCATGTTGCTCTGTGCAACCACCGCCTGGGCAACGAAGCATCAAGTCACTAAACGCCAAGACATTGCCGGTGCCAATCAGAACGGGGAGATTAAGATTACTCTCCAAAACGCCGAACCTGGCGACACGGTGAAACTGAATAGCAAACCATACCAAAATTATGGTATGTCAAGGGGCATATTCTATGCCACAAGAAAGGCCGACGGCACGTATTCCGCAACCAAAACGGCCGTAAATTCCAGTACGTACAAGGATGCTTGTGCCAACGAACAGCAATTCTGGTTTATCATGCCCGACGCACCGGTCGAGGTATGGGCATTCTTCATCCCCGTGCGTACGCTGATTATCCATCAGACAACTGGCGGCCGTCTGGAACCGTTATACGGTTTTGAGAAGACGAGGAAAGACACCATCATCAGGAATATACCATATAAGCCTCTCAAACTGAAGGTCATTCCCGACAGTAATAAGGTTACGCATGAAAAGAAAGAACTGTTGGATGTCACCATCACGAATGTTGATACCGGCTACTACTCGAAGTCGCCAGACCTCATCACAGTTGTCATGCCCGTCAGAAACGACACCATACACGTGACGCCCGTCTTTGGCAAGCGCAGCTATAAAATTGATGTCCAGGGACAGAGCGATAAAATCCAGGTAGCCCTGAGCAACACCGAGCCGAAAGCACGCGAAGAGGTGGACGTGACCCTGACCACTGCCAAGGGCCATATACCGTCTAATGTCACCTTCAAGGGTTGTCAGTCGTGGTGGCGCGTGGGCAAACCGCAGCGCGACAGCATCGGTCGCTGGAAGATAGACTACCGCGTCAAAGTCGATACCCAGGATGTCAAAATCAGTGTTGGCTATGAACAAGTATATGACTATACCGTCAAAGATGCGCAGAATAGCGGCCGTATAAAGACTTATATGCCCGAGATGATTGCCGATTTCCCCGGCGTGGCTCGCAAGGGACAGCAAGTACCCATACTGTTTAAGATGCCGAAAAACTTCGGTGCCACTTACACGGCCAAACAAGGTAGTGCATCCCTTCCAACGACGGTCTACAAAAACGCGCTGAAGAACAGTTTCGCCGACCAGGGCATGTATGGTTGGAAAGAGTCTGACGACTTCGTCAGTGCCGGTCATCCCATGATAACAGATACCGACTCCACGGGCAACAAGTTCTGGCGTACGAGCGTGAAAAACAGTATGTCGCAGAGTATGGTGCTTGCCGGTCGGGCTGACAAGGACAATCCCCTCAACATTGCCGCCATTGTCAGCATGAATCCGCGCCATGCACGCTGTGCAGAGGCCAGCATCGTGGCATCTGGTAAGGACATGAAAGCATCCAAACAGGTCATTGCCGACATGGAGGGAATGGCCGACAGCTGGCAGACCGTGTTCAAAATGCTGGAGGTGGACGCCAAGGCCGACACGCTGAAATTCGTCATCTCCGCACAGGCCGACAATGCCGATAACAAGTACGGCTACGATGGTCCGATGTTCGACGACCTCTGCCTGCTGCTGCCTACTGCGGGAAATACCGTGAAGGATGAAGACGTGCTGGTCTTCACGATGGACGAAGCTGACGTGACCATCAACTACACGCCAACTGTCGGGCAAAGCACAGTTAGTGTCGACAAGTCAGAACACGCCACCATCACACTGACCAATACGACCACGAGCGAGCAGGGCACGACCGTCAAGGCAATGCAGAATGACCTGATTACTGTTAAGGGTAAGTATGCTGAAGGCTATGCCGTCTACAATATGGACTACACGCAGAACGAGAATATGTATCAGATGCAACTTGACAGTATCAATACAGCCGTCCGCGAGGTTTACTATCATTTCGTCATGTTCGATGACGGAGACGTTACCATCATTCCTGACGTTGACGAGGCGCAGGTGACGAGCACGAATTATTACGGCGGTAGCATTGCCATCAGTAATGCCTTTGCACGTGAGGGCGAAAAGGTGCAGTTCACTATCAAGACTAATGACGGCTGCAAACTGCGAAAAATCAACACTGAACCCGCAGGCATCGTGACCATCACGGCCGACAATGTGGATGCCGCTACCGGTGCCGGCACCTACTCCTTTGTCATGCCTGCAGGCTTCGTGAAAGTCAAACCTGAATACGTTGTCCCCATCAGTTCAGCCAGTGAGCTGACAAAGATTTTCAAGCAGCGCGGAGAGTTTGTGCTTACCAACGATCTTGACCTGGGCACAAACTGGAATAAGGCGATTGCATTATTAGGCGACTTCAACGGCAACGGTCACCGCATCACCTATGGCGGCAAGGCCAGCCTGTTCAGTAGCATTGGCTCCTCGGCCTCCGTGCGCCATCTGTATGTCAAGGCCAATATTGAGTCAACGGAAAATTATATCGGCGGAATTGCCAGGACCAATAACGGCATCATCGAAGACTGCGAGGTGACCGGCACGATTAAAACAAACGCCAGCTATGCTACGGCAGCAGGTGTCGCCGGACAGAACAGCTACAGAGCCACCATCGCCCGATGCCACGTCCTCTGCGAGGCCATCGACGCTACGATGGTTTACGGCATTGCCTATCAGCAAAAAAACGCTACCACCAGAGGCAATGTCTTCAACGGCAAGTTTGTCAACAATGACAGAACGGCATACCTAATTTGTAACGGCGACGGCAACAGCACCGTCGAGGATAACTACTATATAGCCAACGAAGGCAACGCCAGAGCCGACTCCTGTCAAGGTGTAACAGCCGGAAATCCTGTCGCTCTCGTTGATGAAGCCAAGCGGCTGACCGATAGCCATCCCGTCTATGCTGCCAGCATCAAGAGCAGATACTTAGCCCTTACCGTTACCACTGCGCTGCCCGACGTGGCAAGACTCCTCAGCATATCGCCGACGACCACGGTTGCCGGCACCATCGTCAGCGGTTCCGTTCGCGTTACGGGCAACAACCACCTTGACAGCATCATCGTCTCCGCTCCCGACGGCAGCGCCCCGCGCAGCTGCACATTCACGGACAATACCGAAAACCTCTACAACTTCTCCTTCGCCATGCCCGACCATGACGTCCTGGTCACCTTCAAGACCCAGGAGGGCACGCTCATCTACACCGCCGAGCAGCTGGCAGACATCAGCTCAAAGAGCGGGACGTACATCCTGGCCCGCGACATAGACCTGAACAAGTGGAATAAGATGCTGACCCTGGCCGGCACCTTCTACGGTCGCGGCCACACCATCAAGTACGAGGCTACTGGTTCCTTCCATGGCCTGTTCTATCAGGTCACGAAGAACGCCGTGCTCGACGGCCTGCGCGTCGTAGCAAACGTAGAGTCGGACGTTGACTGCGCCGGCATCGCCTACAGCAACCAGGGCACCATCCGCGACTGCCACTTCTGCGGACGTCTCTCGAGAATCAAGTCTTTGGTGCCATCCCTGAACCACGTTTCTGCCATTGCCTGCACCATGGGCAAGACAGGCCTCATCGACCACTGTTCTGCCACTGGCGAACTGATCAGTTCTGCCAATCAGGATGCTGTCAACAAGGCTCCCCTGTGCATGCAGAGTGATGCCGACATCCGGAACAGCCTCTGGATTGACGCCACACAGACTGACAAGCACCAGGAGCTGATGACACTGGCTGAAACCGCGCGCCATCAGTATCCGGTCTATGCCCAGGGCATCTTCGACCAGATCAGTGTCCGTATCATTGCCGGCAACGATACCATACAAGTGCCGAATGGCCAGACGCTGGACGAACTCACCATCACCGACGGCGAACCGTTTGTATGCACGGCTGACGTCAAGGTCAACCGCATCGTCTACAAGCGCAAGGCCATGACGGCTCTGGAGCAGTGGATACTTCCCTTCAGCTTTGACCGCATGGCCGGCAACGGCACATTCGAGTATCACCCGACAATAGAGGAGAAGAAGCTGCCGGACATCCTGCCTGGCCAGACACTGACGCTCAGCCAGACACCCTCCCCCATCGCCTATCAGGCCAACGACCCCTGGCTGGTCAAGACGGATGGCAGCGACCAGAAGACGTTCGTGCTGACGAATGCTGCGGGACCTGTCACCATCAAGCCGACGTACAATGACCACATAGCACGCTATGCATCCACTCTCCATGTTGCCGACTTCTACGCTACATACGAGAACATACCTGCCATGATTGCCAAGTCCGAACTCATGTACACATGGAATACGGGCAGGCAGGAGTTTGGGCTTGTCAGCGACTCGCTATGGACAGACATCACACCCTACCGCTACTATCTGAAGTTCTACAACCAGAGCACCAAGAAACACGAGACATACGAAGACACCTGGTGGGCACAGAACAACAATGCCTCAAACGGCAAAACCACCACGGCGGCTCCGCGACGCCTCGCGTCGGTCGTGGCCGACGGCTGGCAGCCCGTCTTCCTCGATCCCCGCCAGCCCCAGAGCGTCACGGCCCGCATGCTCGACTATTACGAGGTGGCCTATCTGGCAGACATCCGTGGTGAAGTAGCCGACGAGACCAGCGACAACCAGCTTTCGCTTGTGTCGCTCATCTACCAGATGGTCGACAGCCGCATGGAACTCCCCGCAGCCATCCCCCTGCTGGTGCGTGCCAAGCGTTCCGACGCCGAGCCGTTAGTGGACAGCAAGACGGGCGCCGAGCTGGACTCGCTGATGATGCAGTCCCTCATTCACGAACTCCTTGAAGAGGAAGGCGAAGAGGCCGGCACCCCGGCCTTCGAGATGCCGCACTACTGGTGCGCCTCACTGGGCAACCGCCTTGACGTATGGCCCTTGCCTTCATCTGAGAAATATGCCGACTTGGCTGAACTGGGTGGCATGATGTTCGAGGACAACTACTTCGACCAGTCGTTCACATATGCCACAGCCGACGACACCCGCACCACGACGCCCATGAGCTACTGCATCACGGTGCTCAACACCGATACCTACGAACTCCTGCCCCTGATAGGCGACCGCGTGAGCGTTGAGTTCGTCGGCTCAGGAGAAGCAACCGGCATCGATACCGTTCAACGTTCAACGTTCAATGTTCAACGTTCAACGCCATATAACCTCAGCGGACAGCGCGTCAGCAAGCCCACGAAGGGACTTTACATCATGAATGGCCGGAAGGTTGTCGTGAAATAGTCCAATGGCTAAATTGAACAATAAATGGTAAATTGTAAATGGTCAAATTGTAAATGACAATGATGAAAAAGATACTTTTAGCACTGACCCTGCTACTTGCAATCATAAGTCATGCGTATGGTTCAGTATTTATCAAGATCCGTTCGGCCAATGACTGGGAAAAGTTCCGCAATGAAGTGAGCAACTCAAGGGGACAGTATGATGTTGATGCCAGCTTAGAGGTCGACATCACGACCGTTTATGGCATAGGAGTATGGGAGGATACGCCTTATCGTGGCACCTTCGCCGGAAATGGTCATACGCTGAATGTTGATATCAGGAGAGGTGACAATAAGAGTTGTGCCCTTTTCTGTTATGTCAAAGATGCCACCATTCAAGACCTGCACGTAACGGGCACTATCAGCGGCGGCATGCATTCCGCCGGACTCATTGGCAGTGCCGTCAGTGGTTCCAGCAACATCACCGTCGACCGTGTGTGGGTATCGACGGAGGTCACCACTACGTATACCCACGCCGGCGGCATCATAGGTCATTCGAACTATGCCGATGTGTATATGAACGACTGCCGGTTTGATGGTACGGTTAAAACTAATAATGCTGGAAACTCGTATGTAGGTTGCATCATCGGATGGTGCAATGGAGGTGGGTGGACTATGCACCGTGTTTACAATTGCCCGTCCGTTCTTCCCATAGGCCATTTAATATACTTTTGCGTAGATTATAATAGCAGTAATGGGGCCATTACCCCCTGGGGAGGCAATAGTAAAAGTAGCCTCACCATTACCAGTACCGCATGGGGTGATTGGCGTGTGAATCATTACAATAAGACCGACCAGAACGAGGTGGTCAACCTGATGAATGCCGAACAAGCCGATTCATGGATGATTGCGGACGGCAAAGCCGTGCCAGTGATGCGTGGCGAGCAAGCGGTGCACCGGAAGTGGACTTACCTGTCGAAAGGTTCCACTTCCGGAAAGGAACTTAGCTCGGGCTATTACTATGTCACCAGGGACTTGGCGTTTTCCAACAGCTCCTGCCAAAGCGGACTCACGATTGTCCCCGGTGCCACCGTACATATCTATATACCCAAGGGCATCACCCTCAAAGCCACTGGCGGCAACGCAAGCGGACAGAAAGGTGCCGGTGCGGGTATCTTCCTGCCTTCGGGCAGTACGCTCTTCCTGGAGGGCAAAGGCAGGGTGGAAGCCCAAGGTGGCAATGCCGCCAATGGCGGCTACGGTGGTGAGGGCAGCAACGCTGGCTGGGACGGCAATAACTACTGGTCGGGCACTGGCGGCCACGGCGGCTATGGCGGCGGCGGTGCCGGTGCTGGCATCGGCACGCATGGCGCTGATGGCGGCAACGGCGGTAACGGTGCCTCATCGGTCGTCTCTAAATGGTCGCACGCTGGTGGCTATAGCGGAAATGGCGGCCATGTCGGCGGCAGTGCCAGAAAGATGGGCAGTCTCTATGTGGAGACAGTCCCAGGTCTTGAACTGAAAGCCGCTGGCGGCGCAGCAGGCACCGCCGGTGGCGGTGGTGGCAATGCTGGCAAGAGTATTCTTGACGATGACAAGTCGTACAACTATTGCGCAGCCGGCGGCGGCGGCGGCGGCGGCGGCGGCTTTGGCGGCGCAGCCAAGGGCATCGGCACCGGTGGCCCCGGCGGTGGCGGCGGTGGCGGCGGAGCCTCTGGCAACCTTGAATGGTGTCACTCTGGTTACTACGTCGTCAGGGCTCCAGGCGGCAAGGGCGGTAAGAATGCTGACGGCTCTTCTGCCGGCTCCGGTGCAGAAAGCATCTTGAATCATAACGCTATCAACTCCGGGCGGGTCATCAGCAACTCCTCCGGCTGGGGCAACGACGACGGATGGGTCAGCAAGCAGACCGTAGGCACTGGCGGCAGCAGAGGCGACATTGGTACTGCGAGCGCCGAAAGCAAAACTGACAAGCCATACCTCGTTCAGTATAACGTGATGAACCGGTTCAATGGCACTGTTGAGGATACGGCTACGTATGGTTATCAATCCAATACCAACCACGGCACCATAACAGTCACTATTCCGACGCCATACTCGCTGGGCTTGATCAAGCAGGACAAATACGTGTCGTCATGGAATACCAGCAAGGATGGCAACGGCACTTCAATGACATCCTTTGATAAATACAGCATAGGTAGCGGAACCACACAGCTCTATGGCCAGTGGAACGACTACAAAAACATCTTCCCCAATGGCAAGGGAACGGCTGACAAGCCGTTCATCATCGAAGGTGCCAGTCTGCTGGCACTTGCCGACTATGTGAACGCCGGCGGCAATACGCGGAATGTCTATTTCCATCAGAAGGGCGACATCCTCGTTTCCGATGTCCTGACGGCTGCTAAAAGAGGCGACAAATGGACGGCCATCGGCCATACACGATACTTCGAGGGCGACTACGATGGTGGCGGCAACCTCATCTACAAGGCCCAGATTGACAATGTCGGCTCGGCCATCGGCATCTTCGGCAAGGTAACGGGTGCCATCCACAACCTGGGCGTCGAGAAAACAACCATCAGCACCGGCCAGGACAATGTGCGCTGCGGAGCCATCGCCGGTATGCTGGATTACAACCTGATAGAGGGGACGGCGGGCCAGATGCGCGACTGTTATGCAGCCAGCGTTTCCGTCAGTGCTCCCTACGCGGGCTGCTTAGTAGGCGAAATGGCTGAAAATACCTTTTTAAGCCATTGCCACGAGTCGGGTAATACGTTCAATGGCAACCAGACCGGAGGCTTTTGCGGTATCGTCCACAGCAATGCCAAGGTTGACCTTTGCTTTACCAAAGGTGGAAAAGCATTTGGTAACGACTATAAAAATGCGACGCGCTGCGAGTCTCACATCGATGACAGCCGCATGACCGGCGGCGAAATCACATGGCTGCTCAACGACAAGACGGCACAAGGCGTGACATGGTATCAGGACCTGGCCGGACAAACCCACCCGGATGCCTACCCCGTACTCAACTATCATAGCAGCCGGGTGTATTCCGATGGTGTCAGTTACTCTAACAAGCCCTTGGGACTCTATACGCTGCCGGGTAAAGGAACGCCCGAAGAGCCGTTCCTCATCAGCAGCAAGGATGACCTGGAGAAAATAGCCACTTACTGTAATGCCGGCAACAAGAGCACGGGCATCCACTTCCTCCAGACTGCCGATATCGACCTGCAGGGTAAAGGCATGACAACTATCGGCGATACTATCGGCGATGCTACGGATAAGCCCGTCAACTTCGGCGGCTACTATGACGGTGGCGGTCATAGCATCCGCAATGGCCAGATAAAGACCAACGGCCTGGCAGGCATCTTCGGTGTCGTCACTGGTACGGTGACCCGCCTCGGCGTGGAGAAAACGACTATCCAGTACACACAGAAAGATATGCGTGCGGGCGGTATTGCAGCACGTCTGACTGGCAACGGAAAAATCACCAACTGCTTCGTCAACAACTGCACCGTGACGGGTGGCAGCGTTCAGGGCGTTGTGGGCGGCATTGTTTCCGACATGTTCGATCAAGCTGAGGTCAGCAACTGCCTGGTATACCAGACCAAAGTATCTGCCACGAGGTCCGGCCACATCTGCGGCGATTCCAAGAAAGGCAACACGATCAGCGTCTGCTATACTGACGGCAGCAGCCTGGTCAGTTATGACTCGCATGCCAAACTCATTGATTCCTACGATAACGAGTCCGACTACAGCCTGGCAACCGGAGAGATTGCCTATCATCTTAACAACCGCTCGAACACGAAACACACCTGGTATCAGACCATTGGCCAGGACATGACACCCGTATTGGCTGACAGTCACTCCATGGTGTTCGAAAAGGACGGCGTTTACACCAACGACCTCAAGGACATCGGCCGTTTAGGCCGGGGCACAAAGGAAAACCCCTACAAAGTAAAGACCAGCAAGGAACTGGAGGACATCATCGTCTCCATCGAACAGATGAAGCGGAGCGACTTCTATATTCTGCAGACCGCCGACATCGACCTGGCAAACGCGGTATTGTCGCCCATCGGCACAGCGGCCAAAGGTTTCACAGGTCACTATGACGGCGGCGGCCATGTCATCAGGCATGCCAACGTCCGCAGTTCCAAGGGCAACGGCGTGGGTCTATTCAGCAACATCACCGGTGTCGTAGAACGCCTGGGCATCGAAAACAGCACGTTCCTGGCTGATGCCAATACGACGTGTCTCGGCGCACTTGCCGGACGGCTGGGCGGCAAAGGCGTGCTGCGCGACTGTTACGTGAAGGAATGTACGGTGGACTTCAATCTGACGCCCGACGTTGTCGTCGGCGCCTTGGTGGGTGAACAGGCAGATACGTCGGCCGTCGTGTCCTGCTACGGCTACAAGAATGCCGTCACAGGACAGAACGACGACAGAAAGCACTACGGCTACCTGGTAGGCTACATCGGCAGCAACGCCACGGTCGACTACGCCTTCACGGACGGTCCGTCGCTGTGTGCTGACGGACAAAGTGGTGCCAGGAACATGAACAATGCTGAGAAGAGCGTGGCCGACAGCCGCTTCATGAGCGGCGAGTTATGCTATCTGCTGAACAGCGCGAGCCAGAGCAACAAGACGTGGGGCCAATTTATACGTACCGACAGCGTGCCCGGCAGCAACGACACCCAGCACACGGTCTACCGCCACACGCTCGAGCAGCAGACCATGTACACGAACTCTAAGGATATGCCTCAGATTATTTTCCTCACGCTTGTACCTAATTACGAGGGACAAAACGCGAAAAAGGTGAAGGTCTTCAGGAACGATGCCAGATACTTCACGCCAAACTTCAAGCTCGAACCGTACGCCATGGACCGCCAGCATTATTATCTCAATGGCTGGAACACGAAGAGTGACGGCAAGGGAACCTACTACCCGACCAATGGTGAAATATTGCTTCTCGACAACCTCATGCTCTATGCCATGTGGGACATGACGGTACCGGCCAAAACTGATAAGTTCCACGTAGCACTTCCGAAGGGCATCAGCACCTTCAAGGTCTATGACAATGGCGGCCCCGACAAGCCGTACGGTCAAAACTATAAGGGAAAACTCACGCTGATAGCTCCAGACAACACCTTCCTGCAACTGTCGGGCACCATCACGACGGAGGCACCGGGCAGCGACGGCAAGCCTGGCGACTACCTGGCCGTGTACGACGGCAGCGAAAAGTCGACTGTCAAGTTGACCAACGAGAAGGCCAAGAGCGGCGATTCGTATCAGGATGTCTTCTTCAGCGCGGTTGACGGCGTCAAGGAGGACATTGGCAGAATCACCAGCGGCAAGGAAAGCACGATGATGACGTTGGAATTCGTCACCAATGACCAGAACAACTACAGCGGCCTGGACCTGACGGTCACCGTCCTGCCGGACTCTATCCGGATGCTGGGTGCCGGCACCAAGGCTGAACCGTTCAAGGTCAAGAGCGTTGCCGACCTGAGAGCCGTTGACAATTACATGCGGCTGACCGGCGACAGCAAAATCTATATCGTGCAGACTGCCGACATCGACATGCAGGGCGAGGACTTCACCCCAATGGCCTCCAGCGTGAAGAGTTTCGAGGGCCACTACGACGGTGGCGGACACGTCATCCGCAATGGTAAGATTAAAGCTCCGCTCTATGCCGGTTTCTTCACCGTTGTCACGGGTACGGTGACCCGTCTTGGCATGGAGAATATGACCGTCAATTACGAACAGGTCGACGGTCGTTCGGGTGCTATCGCTGCCAGTATCATCGGCAATGGTGAAATCTCCAACTGCTACGTCAAGGGAAGCAAGGTGACGAACAATGGTATTGAGGGTTATTATGGGCAAGGTGTTGCCGGCGCTATTGTTTCCGAGATGTACGACCAGGCTGCCGTCAAGAGTTGCTACAGTTTACAAAACACAGTCACTGCCACCCGTGCCGCCCATATCTGTGCCGATACGAAGAAGGGCACTCAAATCGACCGGTGCTACACTGACGGCGACAATGTGTACAGCCAGGATGACGCCACCGTCACGGCATCTGAAGCAGGCGTAAAGGCTGAGCGCTTTGCCTCGGGCGAGGTGTGCTACCTGCTGAACGACTCGAAGAGCGACAGCACCGTCGTCTGGCATCAGACCTTGGGGACTGACGGCGTGCCCGTACCAAGCGACAGTCATGCCACAGTGTATCGCTACCTGCTGAACGACCAGCCGGCATATAGCAACACGCGCTTTGACAATCCCCAGTATGACATCAACAGCAGGGAAGACTTCGTGGCCTATGCAGAAAAGGCTGGTGACATCCACCTCAGACAGGACATCAACCTCGGCGAGTGGAATGGCTACCACCTGCGCGGCAACTTTGACGGTGGCGGACATACCATCACCTACAGTGCCAAGGAGAAGTGCGAAGGACTCTTCTACCGCATCCATGAAGGTGCTTCGGTCAGGCATCTGCGAGTGGAGGCAAACATTGTCGCCACACGAGGCTGCGGAGCGATAGCCACCAATAATGAAGGCGCTATCAGCGACTGCCACTTCCGTGGAAGCATTGTCAAGATAGGTATCAAAGGCAACTGCGACATTGCGGGTATTGCGCTGAAGACGTCTGGCAGCGGTACCATCGACCACTGCTCGGCCACGGGTAGTCTGACGCTGGCAGACTCTATCAATGGCAATGCATATCCCATCTGCAGCACGCCAGGAGTAGCTGTGGACTACTGCACATGGGTCAGCCCGACTGATCCTGCGCTCTACAAAGCCCAGACAGACAGTGCCCTGAACGTGCAGGCGGACTATCCCGTCTATGCCAAGGGTATCCTCGACGTGACGAAACCCGTCATCATCGCCGGCACCGACACCATAGCCATTACCGGCAAGTCCCTGGAGGCACTGACCATCGTCGACGGCCAGCCCTTCACCTGTTCGTCAGAGGTGACGGTCAACAGCATCACCTACAAGCGCCGGGGCACCAACGGAGCCAACGAGCCTTGGGTGCTGCCCTTCAACTATACCATTGATGCCAGCATGCTCAACCAGGGCGTAGCGTTCTACCGGTTCTACAAGGACAGCCTGAGCCAGATCCAGGTGAAACAGATCAGCGGCGACGCACCTTATCAGGTGGATGCCAACGAGCCATTGGCCTTCCGAACGACCGGTGCCGACGAGTTCGCGTTCCAGATGAAGCGGGTCAAGGATGGCAGCACGCTGCCGATGACCATCAAGATGCCGACGAATGGCATAGGAGCATCGATGGCCAGCATGGATGACGTTGCCCGCGTCATGGTCACCTACGACAGCATAGCCGCTGACAGGGCCGTCAAGGAACTGTTGTACGTCTGGAGCGACAGCGCGGCCGGCTTCATCCTCAGCGACGGCGCACAGGGCATACAACCCTTCCGCTACTACTTGCAATACACTAACAAGGAGGGTGACCTGCTGAGCTACGAGCGGACCGAATGGGCACGCAAGCAGCAGGGCGACAACGCCGCAAACGCCCGGGCTCTGGCCAGCCGACGCACCGCACAGCGCGCCCCGCTCTCGGCAATGACCGCCCAGGGATGGCAAGCCCTGTTCCTTGACCCCCGCAGTTCGCAGGTCGTCACGGATAAGATGTGCGAAGACTATGACATCCTGGCCCTCTATGAGCTGTATGACGTTGAGGACACGACAACCCCAGAGTCCGCAAACATGGCAGTCAAGGTTGTCTATGTGCCGGTGGAAGCAGACATGAAGCTCTATCCTACCCACCCGCTGCTGGTACGTGCCAAGCAGGCCGACGCAGAGCCGCTGGTGACCGAACAGGCCGCCGTCGAGCTTGACTCACTGTTGACGGCGCTGGCCATGGACGAGGAAATCTCCACGGCACTTGACGAGCTCCATGTCTGGTGCGCCACCTTCAACGGGCGCTACGACGTCTGGCCGATGGCACTGCCTGAGAACGACAACCTGCTGAATGCGTATGGTGCACTGACCTTCACCGACAACGGCACCGACCAGTACTTCTACCGCGTGCCGGCGTCCGACGGCTACACCATGAAGCCCATGAGCTACTGCTTCACGGCCTACGATGCCCGGACATTCAAGAAACTGCCGCTGAAGGGCGACCGCATCGAAATTGTCGTCTTAGACCCGTCAGCAATAGATACGGGCATTGACAACGGTCAACGGTCAACGGTCAACGGTCAACGGTCATCGACCTACAACCTGCAGGGCCAGAAGGTCGGCGACAGCTATCGCGGCATCGTCATCCAGAACGGACGGAAGGTCGTCAGACGATAATGATGGATAAATAAAAAAGACAACGGATTTCACGGATTTCACGGAACAGATTAAACGATAATTCATAAAAAATTATGGATAAACTATTGAAGAAATGGATGTTGGCCGCCATCCTCGTCATCAGTGGTTCAGTATTATTTACATCGTGTAGCAAGGACGACCCCGTTGTTTCAGAGCCGGTGCCGCAGCCTGTCATTCTCAAAGGTGAGGCTGCGGTGGCATGGACGAAGGCTCACCTCGACTCGCTTGTCAACGTGTATCTGGCCGACTGCGGCAATTTGCTGGATCCAGACATGACGCGCGACCTGCTGAAGTGCATCGGATATACGCGGCTGAATGTGCTCGATTACAGGGAAGCAGGCTGGGTGATAGACAGCGTCGTGTTTATCCGTCTGATGGACCGTGCTGTCGAGAATAACAACAAGACTATTCTCTTCACTATGGGTATGTACGGATGCGGCAAGACGACCAGCCTGAGCAACAATCCCGAGCTGAAGAAGTTGGCTGACAAGGTAGGCGTCATCTCCGAAGGTGCCTATAACAATGTCAAATACTTCGACGAAATGGTGGAAAAAAGTGGCAAGTGGGGCTTGAAGCCTCACCTCCTCTATGTCTATAACGATGCCGAGACGGGCTATACCAACTGCATGGAGCGGCTGATACGGTCGAACCGCGCCGTGACCTGTAAGGCGTACATCGCTGTCTTCCCACAGTTCAAGGGGCGTGTGGAATACATCGAAGAGCATTATCCCGACATGGAATTCTATTGTCTGGACAACAGCCACAACAACGGTGGCAAGCGAGTGAACAATGAAGAAGCAAAGAAGTGGGACTACTCGATGGGAGAAGACTTGCAGCAAAAGCTATATGACATCAAGCAGTCCTATATCAACTCAGGGAAATTGAACGCTGAACAGATACAGGCTTTGAGCGAATAGCTG
>DFGF01000049.1:4239-13801 GCA_002371715.1 Prevotella sp. UBA3757 | reverse complement strand
TACAGGCTTTGAGCGAATAGCTGATTGAAGCCATCAAATGGATGAACGCGCAGAAGAGCTGGACTACGCTGCTCGTCCAGTCCATTCTGATCCTGCCCACGTGGCTGGTGTTCCGCTATGCCCCGGGCTACCCCCGCCATTCGCTGCCCGAGGGTTTCTTCCTGCAGGTATTCCTGAGTTCCCAGGCCCTCATCTTGAGTTTCTTTGGCTACTGGAGCGGAGCTACTGAGATTGCGCTCTGCATGGTCTTTATGTATATCACCTACCGCCAGCTCTTCGGCTACGGCTGGTGGGGCACGCTGTGGCGGTTTACCGTCGTCACCCTGATGCCAGGTGCGGTCATAGTGATTGCTCTCAGCATAGTGCTTCTGTTTTTCGGCAATGAGGAGGAAAGCAGGTTCGATACCGATGCGGTTGAAAGTTACCTGTATATTATTGTCGCCATAGTCGCGTTTATGGCTGTCTTGCTCGGCGTCACCCATCTCATCAACAAGCACACCTTCCGTAAAAACAACAACGAAACAATAAAAGTAAATAGTCAGACCCTTTGAGTTAGGAAAAACCGGTGATATCGGGAGGGATAGTGGGAATGATGGGAGGGATGGGAGGAATGGGAGGAATGGGAACAATGGGAATTATGGGAACAATGGGAATTATGGGAATGATGGGAGGAATGGGAGATATGGGAGTTATGGGAATGATGGTCGGGGTTCCGCTATGGCTTCGCCCCATTGTTCCCATAATTCCCATTGTTCCCATAACTCCCATTGTTCCCATAACTCCCATTGTTCCCATAACTCCCATTGTTCCCATTCCTCCCATTCCTCCCATCCCTCCCATTAAGGTACCCCATTCCGTGTTCCTCGCGCCAATTGCGGCGGGCAGCTGACATTTGTTCCTTAATGCCGCCGTTGGCAAGGAAGTCAGCCTTGAACCTCTCCAAGAGCTTCCTGAGAAGATAGTCAGTCTGGTGGATGAGCACAAGCGCGATATTGGCCAGCGTGATGTCGTCGCGCAGCTGGCACACGCGCTGGTAGTCCTCTGTCTTCGAATGCTGACGGCACCACTGGCGGGCGTTGCGACACTGCTCGCTGTTGACATCCCAAATCTGGTTGCCGTGGTTGCGCAAATAGTCCTCATAGTCCTCCTGCAACTCCTTGAGGCTCGCCTTTGCCACATTGACAAGCTTGATGCACGCCTCCGTCGAAGTGGTTCCCGTCTCGTTGCCTTCGGCGATGTTCTGTTTGCCCGAGCGAGCGGCTTGCTTCATTTGGTCAACCGTGCGGTCGCCAATCTTCGGCAGGTAATGCTCCAGGAAATAGTAGGTAATGTCGTAGATGCACTCCGACTTCTGGAAGGCGATGAGGTTCTTGTAGTCGCCTTTCGGAGTGAGAAAACTGGTGTTATCGGTAGGCATAGTGGGAATGATGGGAGGGATGGGAGGGATGGGAACTATGGGAGTTATGGGAGGGATGGGAGCTATGGGAGCTATGGGAGTTATGAGAATTATGAGAATTTACCATGATTTTTAATTTTTGCCTGCAAAGATAATCATTTTTTTTTCAGAATGTATCACTTTTAGCGTCTTTATTTTTCGGCAAAGCAAAAAAATATTTGTGCGTGCGGCTGACGGCAGGGTTCCGCTATGGCTTGGCACCCTTGTGCCAGATGGTTTTCACACCGTCGCAAAGGTCATAAAGGATATGCCGTCCCTGAATGCGGCGACCGGCAGGCAGGAAGCCGCACACGATGCGCGTGATGTGGCGGCGGATGTTGAAGGCCTTCGGGTCGTCGACACCGATACTTTCCACACGCAGGCTGAAACGTCCGATGCCGGGCAGGACAACGGTATGTCCGTCGCGCAGCTTCTCCTTGAGCAGGTCCTGCAACTCCGTCACGACACCTACGACGGTGCCCTCACTAAAACTGCTGTTCCTGCTGATCTCCTCACAAATATCCTTGATCTCGACATCACCCTGGCTCACGGCCTTGGCAAAGTATTTACCATAAGAGCTGCTGCTCTTGATATTGTTCCTTATCAGTTTGATATGTACTGCCATAATTATTTTTTAATTTATACTTGTCCTTACACTATTTCGTTTAATATATTGAAAGCCTGCTAATTAAGCTTGATGTAAGGTCTTTAAGTCCTTACACAGCCTGCACTGAAGTAAAACAAGTTGTTTTACTGTCATAAAGTCCCTCCCGGCGATGGTTTAAGACGGCCTTAAGTAAGTAAAACAAGTTGTTTTACAACAGCCGTCTATATCGGTTCGAGCCGAAAGCCCGAGCCTTTTGCCGTACGCTTGCGCTCGTAACCCAAAGCGGTGAGCCGTTTTCCGAGTTCGGCATCTGTACCTTTGGAGATGACAAACGTAGGAAACAGGCCGGAAAGCGTCTTCATAATCTGCTGTATGGAGATGACGGGAGCCTCGTGGGATGTGTCCAGCGGCGACCGGTAGGTCAGCGCTATCATCTGTTCATAGCTCGACACACGCTGGAATGCGGCATTCTGGACTGCGAGTCGCTGGTTGTCGGCATCGTCCATCCAGTAGCGGCGTCCCTGTTCCAGTTCCTGGCGGAGCTGGGCGTACAGCTGGTCGTAGTTGATGATGCCCGTATTGTCAATCTCGTCGGCAAAGACACCAATGAAGCGGCGCGACCCCGTCGGGTCGACCAACGGACGGCGGTTGTTGGTGGTGGCGATAAACGACGCAAAGCGCTGACGCTCAACCATCGTCCTGCCGTAGGCCGGGCGGAACTTCACGTCATGCTTCGACAGCAGATACTTGAGCAGTGGCTGCTGCGACTTCGACATGGCATCAAACTCGTCGATGTTGATGAGGGCGTAGCTCGACATGGCCAGAAAGATGTCGTTGTCGTTCTTCATGGAGATGCGGTCGTTGAAATAGGTGCCGAGGTATCCGGGCAGCAGTCGACTGCAGAACGTCGTCTTGCCGGAGCCCTGCGGTCCGATGAGCAGGGGCACGAGGGCGTTGCCGTGCCGGCGGTCCTTGCCCATCCACTGTGCCACCATCGACAGCATCCATTTGTGGAAGTCCTCCTCCCACCAGACATTGTCGGTCTTGACGCGACGGGCCAGTTCGCCCACATAGTCGTAGCGCCCGTTCCACTGGGGCAGGTGGCTGATGAAGTCGTACATCGGCTCATAGCGCGGAATGAGGTTGGAGTCGATATAGCGGGCCAGGTCCTTGTCCCACGATTCTATGCCGGCTTTCAGGGCTCCGATAGCCATGGTGTTACGGACGGCCTGGTCCAGCGGACGGAACCCGTAGCCCAGGGCGTTCAGGCGGTATTCGGGTGTGCCCGTCATCACGTTCAGTCGCAGCGTGTAGTGCTCCTTCATATAGGCCTCCGTCTTATAGGTGAGCAGAGCCGACGGCCGTGTGAACTTCAACGGGATGGTTTTCAGCGTCTCTTTCAGGTAGGCCGAGCGGAAGACGGTGGCGATAGTGTCACTGCTGATGTGGTTGTTGAGGCGCGGGATGAACGAGGCGACACGCACGCACCAGGCCTGTGGCAGTCCCATCTGCAGGCAGCCTTCGGCCAGTTGTTCGACGACGGCGGTGGCAAAAAGTCTTTTGTCCTTTTCGTCCATGTGAGCTTCGGTGGCAGCATCGAGACAGTCGTGGAAGCGGCGCATCCGGCTGTCATGAACGCTCATGCCAGGAATTTCCTCCGGGAAGTTGTAGTCGCTGATGTCTTCCTGTACGGCCCGGTATTCCGGCGTATCCTCTTCACCTGCCGAAACGGTGATGGTGATAGCCTCCGGGTTGTAATAGGGCTGCGGGTCGTAGCTGGCCAGACAAGTGGTGGCGAGTGTCGGTTCATGCCGTGCCACCTGTGTCCCTAATTGTGAGGAATAGATGTAGTGCAGTTTGCGAAAGGCATTGACGAGGCATTGGACATTGGATGTTGACCATTGAGCAGGACTGTCCTCAAATTCCGTTTGCGGAGCCGGATGCCCGCTGTCCGTTTTTGACGGTTCGACGTTAAAGGGACAGACGATTTGCAGCGAGTGGCCGTCGTCGCCGACGAAGCAAAGGAGCGTGTAGAGCTGGCGTGCGGCCAGTTCCTGATATTCGCGGACGGTTGCCAGGTCGCGCAGGTTCTCGACAGATAGCAATACCAGTTGATTACACACCTTGACTTTCAGTTCGCCATGATGCTTCTGCCACTCCGCGGCAAAGCACACCTCTTTGTCGGAGGCCCGCGTCGTGTTCTCATTGCGGAAGGCACCGCTTTTCAGCTGTTCCACGAATTGGTCGAGTTCGACACGCGTGTACCTCCGCTCTTTCCGTTCTTTGTTGATAATGGTAATTCTCATAGTTCTGGTTCACATTTTTATACTTGCAAAGGTACGAATTAATACACACAAAACAAAATAAAAAGTGAGAAAAAGGCACATCATTTACAAAAACGTCTCCAATTACCCACGACAAATGTAAGGACGCAAAGACCTTACACTACTGCTAACTAACTGACAGCCAAATCGCTATCAGCAAAAATGTAAGGACTTTGGTCTTATAATAAAAGTATTTGCACACGCCAAGACAACATGGCACAAACAGTTCATGCGTCAAAGGGATGGGTGGGGTCAAATTCAAAATTCATGCAAAAAAAAAACATGATAGTATTTGGCGTTTTGCAGGATTTTGCCTACCTTTGCCCCTTAATAAAATAAAATATACAAACGAACAGGAATATGCAGACAAGATTCAAGAAAGGAACTAAGATTTTCGACATTGTCGTGACCGCTGTCGGCGGCACGCTCTCGGTGGCTGTCATGCTGTATGGCGTTTTCCATTTCGGACTGCGTGAAACGTGGCCGGAACTTGTGCTCAATGTGTTCTACGTGGCCTGCCTGGCGATGATATGGATGTACTTTTTCAACTGCCGCATCAGCACCCAGCATTTCAACTACTGGTGCTCCATCTCGGTCGGCTTGACAATATTGCTGCGCGACATCCTGTTTCCCCCACCCCTTGCCAACTATGCTTTTCACCTTTCTTGTCTCACCCTGGCGGTATTGCTGCTCTACACGCTGACCTACTTTTATGCCCGAAAGAACTGGAAGAGCTACACCAAGGGCAACCTATGGATTATCTTCGTCATCGATGCGCTCATAGCGACACTATACAACATCGACATCTCCTTTTTTGAACCCGTCGACGAATACACCAACTATTTACTCACCGAGATATGGATACGCCCCACTATCACCTACGGCCTTGTGGCCTGCTTTGTGACAGAAACGGAAAGCGCCAACGCCGGCGAGCCAAATGCACATAAATAAAAACCGAAGAAACAATAATAATAAACAACAAGCAAAAAGATGGTAACGAAGACTTTCAAATGGGCCTTGATGCTGAGTGCTTTAGCAGGATTTACAGCTTGCAATCTTGACATGCCCGAACAAAAGAACTCATCGTTTGAGACGATGACAGTGAAGAAATCAGACATTGAACTGCCCTACAAGTTCAGTGCCAGGATGAAAGGCCAGAACGACGTGACAGTAACGCCACAGGTGAGCGGCCAGCTGATGAAAATCTGCGTGACAGAAGGAGAGCAGGTGAAGAAGGGCCAGACGCTCTTCATCATCGACTCGCGCAACGCGCAGCTGGAGTTAGAGGCTGCCCAGGCCAACCTGCAGGCCGCCCTGGCCCAGGAAAATTCGGCCAAGCTGGAGTATGAGTCGAACAAAAACCTGTTTGAGAAGAAAATCGTGAGCAACTACATGCTCAGCAATTCTGAAAACTCCTATAAGCAGGCACAGGCCGCTGTAGCCCAGGCTCGCGCCGCCGTGAACCGTGCCAAGGTGAACCTCGGATTCTGTACTATTACGGCCACCGTATCAGGCATTATCGGTGAGATTCCCGTGCGTGTCGGCGACCAGGTGTCGCCCATGACACAGCTGACCATGCTGAGCGGCAACACGACGATGTATGCTGAATTCTCCGTCACCGAGGACGTGGTCGAATCGATGGTGAAGGCGGGAATGAAGGGTAAGGACGTGGACGATTACATTGCCCAGCTGCCAGCAGCTACGTTTGTGATGAAGAGCGGTACTGAATATCCGCACAAAGGTCGCGTCGAGAGTCTGTCGGGCGTGGTGGATGCTGCCACGGGCTCGCTGACCAGCAAGGTGTCGTTCCCCAATCCCGACGGTCACCTGTACTCGGGCATTCAGGGCACGATCGTCATGAATTTCGCAGAGAAGGGCGTCATGGTGGTTCCCCAGTATGCCGTCGTGCGCCTGCAGGACAAGTCGCAGGTCTACAAGGTGAAGGCCGACAGCACGGCTACTGCCGTAGAAGTGACGACGGCAGACACGGGTAACGGCAAGGACTTCATCGTGACCAGCGGCCTGAACGAGGGCGACGTGATTGTGACGAACGGTGCCAACAACGTCACCGAGGGCATGAAGGTGCTGTTCCCAGAGGAAAAGAAAAATGAAGAATGAAGAATGAAGAATTTGCTACCGCTTTATGAAGAACAATATCTTTATCAATAAATACGTGATGGCGTGTGCCATCTCGGTAGTGATAGCGCTGGTGGGCTATATCTCGATGAGTACGCTGCCAGTCGAGCAATATCCCGACATTGCACCGCCTACGGTGTCGATAACCACCAGTTACTCAGGTGCTGACGAGAACACGGTGATGAAGTCGGTCATCCAGCCCCTTGAGGAGGCTGTCAACGGTGTGACGGACATGACCTACATCACCTCAAAGGCATCGTCGAACGGCGACGTGGAGATTAATGTCTATTTCAAGCAGGGCACGGATGCCGACATGGCTGCCGTCAACGTGCAGAACCGCGTGAGCGGCGCACTGGCACTGCTGCCTGCCGACGTGACCAAGGTCGGTGTGAAGGTTGAGAAGCGTCAGAACAACATTCTGCGCATCTTCGCCGTGAAGAGTGCCGACGGCAAGTACAGCGAGGATTTCGTGTCCAACTATGTCGACATCAACATCAAGCCGCGCCTGATGCGTATCACCGGTGTGGGTAACGTGCTGAGCCTCGGTAACACCTATGCCCTGCGCATCTGGCTGAAGCCCGACGTCATGGCCCAGTACGGACTGACGCCTAACGACATCTTTGCAGCCATCGGCGGACAAAGCTTCGTGGCCGCTGTCGGTACGCTGGGCGAGCAGTCGGGCAACTCCTACCAGTACAACATGCAATACAAGGGTACGCTGAAGTCGGTCGAGGAGTTCAACAACATCGTGCTGCGCACCAACGGTGGCGGCATGCTGCAGCTGAGCGACGTGGCCGAGGTCAAGATTGGTGCCATGAGCTACAACTTCACGTCGAACATTCAGGACCGTCCGGGTGCCCTCTTCATGGTATTTGCCGCGCCGGGTGCCAACGCCACCCAGGTAAACGCCAGCATCAACAAGATGCTTGAGGAGGTCAAGAAGACGATGCCTGCCGGCCTGGAGTTCGTCACCATGATGACCTCTGACGACTTCCTCTTCGCCGCCATCCACAACGTGGTAGAGACGCTCGTCATCGCCATCATCCTCGTGGTACTCGTGGTGTTCTTCTTCCTGCAGAACCTCAAGGCCACCATCATTCCGTCCATATCCATCGTGGTATCGCTGCTGGGCACGTTTGCCATTGTCTCACTGGCCGGCTTCTCGCTCAACATCCTGACGCTCTTCGCCCTGGTGCTGGCCATCGGTACGGTGGTCGACGACGCCATCGTGGTGGTCGAGGCCGTCATGGCCAAGATGGAGGGAGGCATCAGCGACGCCCGCGAGGCCACCCGCCAGGCTATGAACGAGGTGTCGGTGGCCGTCGTTTCGTGTACGCTGGTGTTCATGGCCGTGTTCATTCCCGTCATGTTCATGCCCGGCACGTCGGGCACGTTCTTCACCCAGTTTGGTGTGACCATTGCCTCCAGTGTCGGTCTGTCGTGCGTATCGGCCCTGACGCTCTGCCCTGCCCTCTGCGCCATCATGATGCGCGTGACGGAAGGCAAGCAGGAAGGCAAGGGCCTGACCTATTATACCAAGAAAGCTTATACCGCCAGCTATAATGCCATATATAATAAGTATAGCAAGAGCGTCCAGAAGTTCATCAAGCGCCCCCTCATGGCGTGGAGCCTGCTGGCACTGGCCGCTGTGCTGCTGGTATTCTTCATGAAGAGCCTGCCTTCAGGTCTCGTGCCTCAGGAGGACCAGGGCGTGTTCCTGGCTGAGATTCAGGCTCCCGAGGGTACCACCCTGCAGCAGACGCGCGAGATGGTGAAGAAGGTGGAGGAAAAGGTGAAGAAGATTCCCGAACTGGAGAGCTTCTCTATCACCTGCGGCTACGGTATGCTGTCGGGTGCCGGTTCTAACTACGCCACGATGGTTGTGCGCCTGAAGAACTGGGAGGAGCGTCCCGGCATGAACCACCTCATCGACCTCGTCTACTACCGCTTCTACTTCGACTGCCAGGACATCAAGAACCTGAGGGTGATACCCTTCCAGATGCCTCAGATTCCCGGCTACGGTACGAGTAACGACATCACCCTGATTGTCGAAGACCCCACCGACGGCAACCTCTCGGAGTTTGCCAAGCATACCGAGCTGTTCTTAGCCAAGCTGGCTGAGCGGCCGGAGGTATCGTCTGCCATGACGACGTACTCAGAGCGCTTCCCGAAGTATCAGGTCGACGTGGATGCTGCCCAGTGCGACCGCGCCGGCGTGTCGCCTGCCGACGTGCTGAACACCCTTGGCGCCTACTGCGGTGGCGCCTATATCGGCAACTTCAACCAGTTTGGTAAGGTTTACCGCATCATGGCCGCCGCATCGCCGGAATACCGCCTCGACCCGCAGTCGCTGCAAAACATCTTCGTGCAGGTGCAGGGCGGCAAGATGGCCCCCATCTCCGAGTTCGTCTCGCTGAAGGAGATTGTAGGCCCGGCCAACATCGAGCACTTCAACCTGATGCAGAGCATCACCTGCTTTATCACTCCCAACAGTGGCTATACCGAGGGTGACGTCCACAGGGTCATTGCCGAGGTGTTCAAGGAGCAGATGCCTGCCACTGCCACCTACGAGTACAGCGGCATGTCGCGTGAGTTGGAGGAGGCTGCCGGCTCTAATGCCACGGCCCTCATCTACGTCATCTGCGCCATCCTGATTTACCTCATCCTGGCGTCGCTCTACAACTCGTGGTTCACGCCGTGGGCCGTGCTCTTCAGCGTACCGTTCGGACTGATGGGTGCCTTCGTGTTCGCCTTCTTGGGCAGCCAGCTGGGTCTGCCGGGCATGGACAACAACATCTACCTGCAGACGGGTGTCATCATGCTGATTGGTCTGCTGGCCAAGACGGCCATCCTCATTACCGAGTTTGCCACGGAGCGCCGCGCCCAGGGTCTGAGCATCCACGATGCTGCCTACGAGGCCTGCAAGGAGCGCCTGCGCCCCATCCTGATGACGGTAGCCACGATGATTATCGGTATGGTGCCCCTCGTCATCGAGGGTGGCGCCGGTGCCAACGGTAACCGCGCCCTCGCCCTCGGCGTCATCGGTGGTATGAGCATCGG
>DFGF01000049.1:0-4176 GCA_002371715.1 Prevotella sp. UBA3757 | reverse complement strand
CCGTAGCCCTGCTCTTCGTCGTTCCTGCCTTCTTCATCGTGTTCCAGAAGCTGCACGAGAAGTTCCAGGGAGCTCCGGTGGAAATGAAGAATGAAGAATGAAGAATGAAGAATTTGCTACCGCACAGATATTTATAATAGTATGAGAATAAAGAATATAATGACCGCTGCAGCCGTGAGCCTGATGCTCACGGGCTGCGGCATATATAATAAGTACGAGAACAAGGCCGAAGCACCCACAGATGTCTTCGGCACTCAGATGGACGGCAATGGTAACTACTCCCCTCTCTCACAGGGAGGGGCCGGGGGTGGGTCTGCTGAGTCTCTTTCTGCCATGTCCTGGCGTGAGTTCTTCACCGACCCCCTGCTCCAGCAACTCATCGAGCAGGTGCTGGCCAACAATACCGATCTGAACTCTGCCCGCATCGCCGTAGAAAAGAGCCAGGCCTCGCTGAAGGCCGCCAAGATGGCCTACCTGCCATCACTCTTCTTCTCGCCGCAGGGCACCATCGCCAGCTTCGACAACAGCAAGGCTACCAAGACCTACGAGCTGCCGCTACAGCTGTCGATGGATATTGACGTGTTTGGCTCCATCACCAACAAGAAACGGGCCGCCAAGGCCGTGCTCCTGCAAGCCCAGATGCAGCAGGAGGCTGTTCGCGTCAACCTCATCTCGGTCACGGCCCAGCAGTATTTCCTGCTCCAGGTACTCGACCGCCAGTTGGAAATCCTCACGCAGACCGACGCTCTCTGGAAGGAATCGCTGGAAACGGAGCAGGCACTCTGGGAGAACGGCAAAGCCTACAGCACCGCCGTCAACCAGATGGAGGCTTCCTACCTGAACGTGAAGACGCAAATCGTCGACACCCGCCGCCACATTCGCGCCGTCGAGAATGCCATCTGCCAACTGATGGCCGCCACACCACAGCACATCGACCGCCAGAAGTGGGGCTCCTCCACCCTGCACCACGCTGATGCAAAGGGCGACGCCAACCAGAAAATGCTCGATACGAAGTACCTGAAGCTGGGCGTGCCGGCCCAGATGCTCGAGAACCGTCCCGACATCCGCATGGCCAACCACACTATGGAGGAGGCGTTCTACAACACGCAGGCTGCCCGCTCGGCCTTCTTCCCCAGCATCACGCTCAACGGCTCGGCAGGATGGACCAACTCGGCCGGTGGCATGATTGTCGACCCTGGCAAGCTGCTGCTCACCGCCATCGGACAGCTCACGCAGCCCATCTTTGCCCGTGGCCGACTGACTGCCAGCAAGAAGATTGCCATGCTCACCGAGGAGGACCTGCAGAAGAAGTACGTCCAGACGGTCATCAATGCCGGCAACCAGGTGAACGAAGCTATGGCCGACTGCATGGCAGCCCGCGAGAAGAACGGCTACTACGAGCGCCAGGTGGAGGTGCTCCACGAGGCTTACACCGGCACCCATGAACTCATGGACAACGGCAAGGCCAGCTATCTGGAAGTGCTCACGGCCCAGGAGTCACTGCTGAACGCACAGCTCAGCCAGGCCATGAACATGTACGATGCTGCCGAGGCCGTCATCGCCCTGTATATCGCCCTGGGCGGCGGCTCAAAATAACACGACAAGTATTTCTCATTGGAAAGGCCTACAGCACCGAGATGCTGTAGGCCTTTTCCAATGCTATGCAGTGAAATCAGATGACATGTAGCGTGCCCATCAGATAGACAAGGCCAAAGCCAAGAACCATGGAAACCACACCCATAATGATACCCATCTTTGCCATGTCGCTTTGCTTGACGTAGCCAGTGGCGAAAGCCAGGGCATTCGGCGGCGTGGAAATGGGCAGAATCATGGCCGAAGAGGCTGCAATGGCCACACCGATGAGCACGGTAGGCGTACCGCCGATGGGATCGAGCTTGTCACCCATTGCACCGCAGACGATGGCCAGAATAGGCATGAGCAATGCTGCCGTGGCTGAGTTGGAGATAAAGTTGCTGAGCAGGTAGCAGATGGCACCGCCGAGCAGCAGGATGAGCAGTGGCGAGAACTCGCCGAAGGGAATACTCTCCACGGCATTGGCAGCTAACCCCGAGGCGTTCAGACCGTAGCCCAGGGCGAAACCGCCAGCCACCATCCAGATGACGCTCCAGTTAATCTGTTCAAGGTCGCGCTTGGTGATGACACCCGTCAGGGCAAACACCATAAAGGGAATCATGGCCACCGTGTAGGAGTTGATGCCCGTCACACGGTCGAGCAGCCAGAGGGCTACCGTGACGAAGAAGGTGATGATGACCACGATGGAGTGGAAGCCTTTCTTCATGCCGCCGTCAATCTTCAGTTCGATGCGCTTCTGGGTGAAGGGGAACATCTTCAGCAGGAGGCGCCAGCTGATGAACAGCAGGATGATCACAAGCGGGAACATGAACATCATCCACTGGCCGAAACCGAGTCCGAGGTTCAGTCCCTCGGGATCATTGAGGTACTTCAGGGCGATGGTGTTAGGCGGTGTGCCGATGGGCGTACCCATACCACCCAGGTTGGCTGCTACGGGAATCGACATGGCCAAGGCGATGCGGCCCTTGCCCTCGGGTGGCAGCTGGTGAAACACGGGGGTGAGGAAGGTGAGCATCATGGCGGCCGTGGCCGTATTGCTCACAAACATCGAGAAGAGACCCGTGATGAGCAGGAATCCCAGCAGCACCATCTCGCTGCGCGTACCGAAGGGGGCGAGCAGAATCTTGGCCAGCTGGGCATCGAGGCCCGTCTTAGTGGCAGCAATAGCCAGTACGAAACCGCCAATGAACAGCATAATCACTGGGTCGGCAAACGTGGCCATCACGGCTTTATACGACAGCAGCTTGCCTACCTCCTCTTCGTTGACCATCGGCAGTATGCCGCTATCGGTACAGAACAGCAGCATCAGTACGATGATGGCTACCGACGTGGCCCACGACGACACCACTTCGAGCACCCACATCAGCGTGGCAAAGGCAAAGATGGCGATGATGCGCTGCTGGACGACGGTGAGATTCTGGATGCCGAACCATTCTGACGGCATGTTCCAGAGCACGAGAGTAACAATGGCCACAAGGAAAATCTTGATGGCACGCTTGGTGCCGTCTTCAGGGTAATACTTCCGTTGGTGGCGCATCTTGTGGTATGCGTCGACCAGATGGAAACCTTCGTAAATATGAAACATATCTGACTAAAATTTTTAATGAGTTACCGAAAAACGGGTGCAAAGGTACAAAAAAAAAGGGAAACATGCACGATAATTGAAATAAAATGTGTACCTTTGCGGCAAGTTACTAATATTAATAACATTTTAGCTTAATGAAAACAAAACATCTAATCATGTCCACACTACTGTTCTGTGGACTTACAGTGTTCACTGCGTGTACGGAGATACAGGACAATCCGGCACCAGATGTAGTGGCTTATGGCGAACGTGTCGTGTTCGAGAAGCAGTTCTCGAAAGACCTGCAGGCCATGGCCGACGAGTTCCGTTTTGAGTCTGTCGTCAAGGCCACCGGTTCGCTCAAGGAGTTTATCGACGTGCTCGACGAGAATGCACTGTCCAATCAAATCATGACAATTATCGGGCAACTTCTCAACGGCCTACATGCCAACACGCTGGACCAACTCTCCGACCAGGATCGCACGGCAGTCATTGCGTGCCTGAAAGAACGCTTTGGCATGACCGACGACGACATCAAGGTGATGCCCGGATTCTTTGTCGTTGATGCCGACAAGAGCCTCGGTAAGATGAAGGTGGAGTTCAAGGACGGCAAGTGCACCGTCACTAACGATGCTGACGCTTTCACCATTGTCAGCACCAACTCCAAGGGCGAGACCAAGACCATAGTCCTCACGTTCAATGATGCGCGCGACGGTGTGACGTTCTTTGTTGCCAACCTGGCCAAGACAGCGCCCATTGGCATCCAGCTGCCTAAGAGCATCGGTATCACGCTGACCACACCGCAGGGACAGGTTCTCAACGGCACCGTCAACCTGACTACGGCCAATGCCAACCAGTCGAAGTACGTCAACTTCAAGATTAGCGGCTGGACAGCCGATGCCAAGCTGACTGCCAACGTGAACAACCGTCAGGAGGGCATCAACCTCTATATCAAGCACACTGAGAACCGGGCCTTCGACCTGAAGGCTGCCTTTGAAATCACTGGCAAGGAGATGGTC
>DFGF01000079.1:1409-5041 GCA_002371715.1 Prevotella sp. UBA3757 | reverse complement strand
ATCAGTATAGCCGAACACACTGATGTGTAATTCCGGATGTGTCAGCCGGAGACCGTTGAGCTTGGCCATGGCTGCATTGAGCTCTTTGGAGCGACCGGTGTTGAGTATCACAATATTCTGCTTCGCCAGACTGAACGAACTGAAGAATGCAGCCTCACTGCTATTCAAATTGGTTATCTTATAGGCAATATGCTGCGTTTCCAACCTACGGCGCAAGCCGAAAGTGAAAATACCCTTCTGACTGGTGGTATCGTTGCAATCAATGAACACGGGATGCGAATCACTGAAACGACTCATGAACCGGTCGATGATGGTCTCGTTCTGTTCGGTCTGAGGCTGATAAACCTGCATGAGATTCCTGTTCACCAATATCTCGTGCGAATTAATGGAGAAAGGAATAAACACCTTGATATCGTGCCGTGTGGCGAAATCAGCCAAAGGCTTTACCATCTTGGAATACAACGGACCGATAATCACATCACATTCTGCCGCTTTAGGATCCTGTAGGAAGGTATTGATATCCGAATCCTCAGCCACATTCCAAGCACGGATGTCGGTTGAGATGCCATTGTTGCGCAGACTGTCGCACGCCATCAACACACCACGATAATACTCCAGCATACGCTTACCGTCGCCATTGACTTTATGGAGTGGCAGCATCACGCCCACGCGGATTTCACGTTGGCGAACGTCGGTCTTACTCTGTGTCGGAACAGCATAGACTGTAGGCTGCTGACTGCTGGCAGTCACCTGATCGGGCGTTGGCGCTTGGGGCTGGTTCTTCGGCCAAGGTATATTAATGTAGTCACCTTTCTTCAACTCATAGCCCGGAGTGTTCATTTCAGGATTAGCCGCTATGAGTTCCTGAATGGTAATACCATACGTACGGGAAATGCCAAAGATGGTTTCCTTTCGTTTCACCTCATGTCGCGTACGAAACTGTGGTTGCTGGGCAAGGGCTGTTTCTGTTACGAATGCCATCACCGCAAGCATCAGGAAATATTGGATAATTCGTTTCATCATTTCAGTTTTTAAACTTTTCGCCTACAAAATTACGAAAAATAGAGTGGAGAACAAAAGAATTTTCGTAATTTTGCAGAATGAAATCTATTTTATACGCATTTTTCCTGCTTATTGCATGGGTGGCTATGCCATCTTATGCCGTTATGACGCCCGACGATGATGATGACGAGACGGATACGACAGCTACCGACACTACCTCCCTTCAGGCCAGTCTGTTGGAGATGCCTAATGCTTTCTCGCCTAACGACGACGGCATCAACGATACCTATCATGCGAAGAAATACCAGAATATTACGGAGTTCCGTGCCTGGATATTCAATCGCTGGGGGCATTGCCTCTACACGTGGAACGACATCAATGGCTCATGGGACGGAAAATTCAACGGACGCCCTGTCAAGGATGGTGTTTATTTCGTGCGAGTGAAAGCTAAGGGTGGCGATGGTAAAGAGTACGACATCAAGAAAGATGTCAACATCCTGCGTAAGTCTAATCAGATAACAGACGGTGGCCATGAGCAATGATAGAATTAATGTATGGGGCGCACGCGTACATAATTTAAAGAATATTGACGTGGAGATTCCACGTCAGTCGCTGACCGTCATCACCGGTCTCAGCGGTTCAGGCAAGTCGTCACTGGCTTTCGATACTATCTTTGCCGAAGGTCAGCGCCGTTACATCGAGACTTTCTCTGCCTACGCCCGCAATTTTCTCGGAGGCATGGAGCGCCCTGATGTCGATAAGATAACCGGTCTGTCGCCCGTCATCAGCATCGAACAGAAGACCACCAACAAGAATCCACGTTCAACCGTCGGCACCACTACGGAGATTTACGACTATATGCGACTGTTGTTTGCCCGTGCCGGCAAGGCATTTAGTTACATGACGGGCGAACCGATGGTGAAATATACGGAAGAGAAGGTGATTGAGATGGTGACCCACGATTACGCCGGCAAGAAGATTCTCATTCTCGCCCCAGTGGTCAGAGGTCGTAAGGGCCATTATCGTGAGCTCTTCGAGAACATGCGCCATAAAGGGTATCTGCACGTTCGCGTGGACGGCGAAGTGCAGGAAATCACTCGCGGCATGAAGGTTGACCGCTATAAAGTGCATGATATAGAGGTAGTGATTGACCGCCTGGCTGTGAAAGACAGTGCCGACGACCGGCTGAAGAAGAGCATTCAGATGGCTATGAAGCAGGGCGAAGGGCTGCTGATGATTATGGACTACGATACGGGTGCCGTGAAACACTTCTCCCGTCGCCTGATGTGTCCCACTACGGGCATTTCGTATAGCGACCCCGCCCCAAACACCTTCTCGTTTAATTCGCCGCAAGGCGCCTGTCCACGATGCAAAGGACTGGGATATATCAACGAGATTGATTTGGAGAAGGTGATTCCTAATCGTAAGCTGAGCATTCATGAAGGAGCCATCGTTCCTTTGGGCAAATTCAAGAACCAGATGATCTTTTGGCAGATTGAGGCTATCCTGAAGAAGTTTGATTGCGACATCAAGACCCGGATAGACGATATTCCCGAAGAGGCATTGAACGAGATACTCTACGGGTCGCTGGACACCATCAGAATAGATAAGGAGTTGGTACACACCTCGAGCGATTACTACGTGACGTTCGACGGCGTGGTGAAATACCTGCGCAACGTGATGGACAACGACGAAAGCACCAGCGGACAGAAATGGGCCGACCAATTCCTGGCTGAGTGCCAGTGCCCTGAATGCCACGGACAACGACTGAATCGCGAAGCGCTCTCTTATCGGGTTTGGGATAAGAACATTTCCGAACTGGCATCGATGGACCTGAACGAACTGCGGGAATGGCTCGACAAGGTGGAGCAACACATAGACAAGCAGCAGCAACAGATAGCCGCTGAGATTCTGAAGGAGATACGCACGCGACTGGACTTCCTGTTGGAGGTGGGGCTCGACTATCTCGCCCTCAACCGCCAGTCGGCATCCCTCTCAGGCGGTGAGAGTCAGCGCATCCGCCTTGCCACACAGATAGGTTCGCAGTTGGTCAACGTGCTCTATATCCTGGACGAGCCGTCGATAGGACTGCATCAGCGGGATAACGACCGACTCATCCGTTCGCTGAAGGAATTGCGCGACCTGGGCAACACGGTCATCGTCGTGGAGCACGACCGCGACATGATGCTCAATGCCGACTACATCGTGGACATCGGTCCGAAGGCTGGCAGGAAAGGCGGCGAGGTGGTGTTCCAGGGAACGGTTGACGACATGCTGAAGGCCGATACCATTACGGCGCAATACTTGAACGGGAAATTGAATATTGAATTACCTGCCACACGCCGCAAGGGCAATGGCAAGAGCCTGGTGCTGCGCGGTTGCCGCGGCAACAATCTGAAGAACATCACTGTGGAGTTTCCTTTAGGGGAACTCATCCTCGTCACAGGCGTCAGCGGTTCGGGCAAATCGACACTGATCAACGAGACGCTCTACCCCATCCTATCGAAGCATTTCTATCGCTCGCTGCAACAACCCATGCCCTACGATGCGATTGAGGGACTGGAATATATAGATAAGGTGGTGAACGTCGATCAGAGTCCCATCGGGCGCACGCCCCGATCTAATCCGGC
>DFGF01000079.1:0-1227 GCA_002371715.1 Prevotella sp. UBA3757 | reverse complement strand
CGCTGCGAGACGTGCGGCGGCAATGGATACAAGACCATTGAGATGAATTTCCTGCCCGACATACAGGTGCCCTGCGAGGAGTGTCACGGCAAGCGCTATAACCGAGAGACACTGGAGGTGCGATTCAAGGGTAAGTCGATAGCCGATGTGCTCGACATGACCATCAATCAGGCGGTGGAGTTCTTCGAGAACGTGCCCGACATCCTGCGTAAAATCAAGACTATTCAGGAGGTGGGACTGGGATACATCAAACTGGGACAGCCCTCTACGACGCTCAGCGGCGGCGAGAGTCAGCGCGTGAAACTGGCTACCGAACTGGCTAAGAAAGATACGGGCAAGACGCTTTATATACTGGACGAACCGACCACAGGTCTGCACTTCGAGGACATCCGCATACTGATGGACGTGCTGCAGAAGTTGGTTGACCGAGGTAATACGGTCATCGTGATTGAGCATAACCTCGACGTCATCAAACTGGCAGACCACATCATCGACATGGGTCCCGAGGGCGGACGCAATGGCGGTACGGTGCTCACCACGGGAACGCCCGAACAGGTGGCAAAGAGCAAGAAGGGCTTTACCCCAAAATTCCTAAAAGAAGAACTGAAACGATGCAAATAACCAACGAAGAATTAGATGCACGCGTAGCTCGCGCAGTAGATAATTTCATGGCGGGCTACGGCTGTTGCCAGAGTGTGGTGGCTGCCTTTGCCGACCTCTACGGGTTGGACGATACGCTGGCAAAGAAGATTGCCGCCGGTTTCGGCGGCGGTGTGGGTCGGTTGCGCATGATGTGCGGTGCCGTGTCGGGCATCGTCATGCTCGTAGGACTGGACTGTGGACAGACCGAGGGCAGCGACCGCGAGGGCAAGTCGGCCTGCTATAAGGTAGTACAAGAGTTGTTAGCCCAGTCGGAAGCCGAGAACGGCAGCCTCATCTGTGCCGAAATCTTAGGGCTGAAGGGTCACGAAAAGGCTCACTGCAGCTATGTCGCCTCGCCCCGCACAGCTGAATACTACAAGCAACGCCCCTGCGCTGCCAAGGTAGAAAGTGCCGCCCGCATCTTCGCCAATTATCTGAAGTCAAAAAAATAAGAGCTGGTTGTAAACGAGGTTACGGCTCGTCGGCTGTGAGGTTACGGCTCATCAGTTGTGAGGTTACGGCTCGTTGCAAGCGAAACTTACTCGTAATGAAACTGGTACTTTCTCGTAATGAAACTGGTACTTT
>DFGF01000170.1 GCA_002371715.1 Prevotella sp. UBA3757 | reverse complement strand
GGTCCGAGGACTGCAGGTAGTTCATACGGTCGTCGGCAGTCAGCTGGTGGACAGCGTGCTGATAGTCGGGCGCCTCCACTTGATAGTCGAACAGTCGCGCATATCCCGTGCTGTCGTCCCGCATGAAAGCGCCGTTCAGCAGCTTGTCGGGGCGCACGAATCCGTAGCGCTGGTAGGTGGCGTAGACCACGAAGGCGCGCGACAGGTGGTAGTCCAGTCGGGGCAGCACGTCGTTGATGTCGACGCCCAGCGAGTCGAACATCAGTTCGCGGGCCGTCTGCAGGTCGGTGGCTATCTCGGGCACGTGGAATGCCGCTGTGTCGAGCCCGTTGGCGGGCAGTTCGCGGCGCAGGTATGCCAGCAGCTGGTCGGCATCGTCGCTCACCCCCTGGCGGTCGTACCACACGGGCTTTTCGCTCTTGGCGTAGTATTGTTTCAGCGCCCCCACGGCAGCCCATCGCGACGAGTCGCTGTCCATCGCGTGGTGCAGCGACTGGCGCATGCGGTTGTCGTCCAACTGCTCCACGTAGCGTCCGAAGGCCGAATTCTCCGTCTCCGACTTCTGTCCGCACCCTGCCATCAGCGTGGCGCACAGCAACACAATAATCTTTGTTTTCTTCATAACCGCCACAAAATTACGAAATTATTTCCGATTATGTTGGATGTATTAGCAGTTTTTTCATCTATTCCCGGTGAGAGCCATCTGGTGCCAGATGAAGCCCGCTGGAAGCCAGGGAAGGCTATCTGATGTCAGAAGGTTAACACCTATTAACAAGTGACGTTCGTCTGACTCCAATTTAGTAATTTTAAAAAAGGGGCTGATTCCTCACGGAGTCAGCCCCTTATAATCATGATAGAAACTTGAGCGATGTTACTCGCCGAAGATTTTTTGCAGGCGCCTGTGCAGCATCTTGCCGCGAAGCGCGCGGTCGACGATCTTGCCCTGCGGGTCGATGAGGATGTTGTCGGGAATGCCCTCAACCTTATAGACGGGCGCGGCGGCGCATTTCCAGCCCTTCAGGTCGGAAATCTGCAGCCACGGCATCTTCAGCTGCTCAACGGCCTTGACCCACGCTTCCTTCTTCTGGTCGAAGGAGATGCCGACGATTTCGAAACCTTTGGCGTGGTATTTGTTGTAGGCGTCCAGCACGTTGGGCATCTCGGCGCGACAGGGACCACACCATGACGCCCAGAAGTCTACGAGCACCCACTTGCCCTTGCCCACGAGGTCGCTGATGCGGTGCATCTTGCCGTTGGCATCGGCCATCTCGAGGTCGGTGTACTGCTGGCCGATGAAGGCGGTCTGCGGACTGTCCTTGGGTTTCAGGATTTTCTCCACGTCGTCCTTGGCTTTCTTCAGATAGGGATGACCGGCGTAGGCCACTCGCTGGGCAACCAGCTCGTCGTAGGCGTCCCACCCGTTATCGAAGAAGTACAGCTGGGCGAAAGCCACCGGAATGAGCGTGTTCGACTCGTCCTGGAAAATCTTGTTGGTCATCGCCATCTGGTGGGCTTGTATCTTATTGTACTCGGCCATAAGCTCGTCCTGGCGGGCACCGATTTCCGCCCTTGTCAGCTTGGCGACCTTGGCATTGAAAACCTTGCTCGGAGCGTCCATCTCCAGGTCGTACTTCGTCAGCCGCTCGTTCAGCACCGAGCCTTTCAGCGTGCTGTCGTTGACGTTGATGGTCACGGGCATGCCGTCGTTGAAGAACGGCGTCTCCCACTGGCTTCCACCCGCCCTCACGGCCATGAGGGCGTTCTTCTCGGCCGTGCCGCTGAAGGCAAACTTGTCGTTGGCAACGGTCACGCTGTCAATGGGCCGTTCGCTCAGCCGGTCAATCAGGTAGACCTTCTGGCCGTTCTTCGCCGACGTGCCGCTAACGCTGTATTTCACCTGCTGCGCCATCGTCGGCAGTGTCATGGCCACGAGGACCACCGATAAAATTCTTTTTTTCATAAGTTTAGTTTGATATTCTTAAATGGTTGATAGGGGAAAAAAGAGAGGTAAGAGATTGCTACCCTTACCTCTCATCGTTAGTTGTTTACGCTGCCGCCGACAATGTCGAGCAGTTCGCTGGTGATAGCTTGCTGGCGCGACTTGTTGTACTGCAGGTTCAGCTGGCGCAGCAACTCGTCGGCATTGTCCGTGGCGGTCTGCATGGCTACCATACGGGCGGCATGCTCAGAGGCCACACTGTCAAGGAGAGCTGTGTAGAGCATCAGATGTGCCATCTTGGGCAACAGCTTCGACAAGACGGTGTTCATGTCGGGCTCAACGATGAAGTTGTCGTTAAGCGGGGCAACCTCACCCTCCTTCGTCTCGCGCTGCCGGCGGTTCTTGCGCAGATAGTCCTGCGCTTTCTTCGTCGCGATGTTGCTGGTCAAATCGCGCTCGTGGTCTCGGCCCAACTCAGCCTCCAGGTCAATGGGCAGGAAAGTCTTGTTGGTCAGAATCTGCGAACCGGCACTCTTGAAGTGATGATACAGAATCTCCACGCGGTCTACCTCGCCTTCTGCGAAACGACGGCCCAATTCCATGGCCATGTCGATGCATTGGCGCACCTGAGGATGGTCTATCAGTTCGGCATAGTCGCACTGCACGTCGTAGCCCAGCTTGCGGGCCTTCTCTGCCACCTTGCGACCGATGGGCCACACTTCGACACTGCCCTGCCCCAACTCCTGGGTGTAGGCATCCACCGTGCGCTGCATCAGCTTGATGACGTTGGCATTGAAGCCACCGCACAGCGATGAGTTGCTGGAGAATACGACAATGGCTACGCGCTTCACAGGACGTTCCTGGTCAAAGATGGTCTGTGGCTCTGCCTCGGCAGCGAGGAACGATTTCAGAATATGCTCAAGCATCGTTTCGTATGGCAGCATGTTCTGGATAGCCACCTGCGCATGGTGCAACTTCGAGGAAGCCACCATCTTCATGGCAGAGGTAATCTTTCGTGTGCTGTTTACCGAAGCAATACGGCCCTTAATTTCTTTCAGGCTTGGCATAGGCTGTTACTTTTTATACGTTCCTGCGATGTCGGCCATGACAGCTTCTATCTTCTTCGTCACCTCGTCATCTATCTTACCAGCGGCAAGCGTTTCGATAACCTCTGGTGCTGATGAGCGTAACTTATCGAGGAACTGGTTCTGACATTCACGAACTTGATCGATGGGCACGTCACGCATCAATCCGTGTACGCCACAATACAGTATGGCTACCTGCTCACCTACGGGCATAGGTGAATACTGAGGCTGGATAAGCAACTGATTGTTCTTACGTCCACGGTCCAGCGTCATCGCCGTCACAGCATCCATATCACTTGAGAACTTTGAGAATGCTTCAAGTTCACGATACTGTGCCTGGTCAATCTTCAGCGTACCAGCAACCTTCTTCATCGACTTGATTTGTGCCGAACCACCCACACGGCTCACGGAGATACCGACGTTGATGGCGGGACGGAAACCTTGGTTGAAGAGGTCGCTCTCAAGGAAAATCTGACCATCGGTGATAGAGATCACGTTGGTGGGAATGTATGCCGACACGTCACCTGCCTGGGTCTCGATAATAGGCAGAGCTGTGAGTGAACCACCGCCACGAACATGTCCCTTCATACATTCGGGAAGGTCGTTCATCTGCTCGGCAACTTCCTGTTGCTCGTTCATCTTGGCAGCACGCT
>DFGF01000019.1:5298-6449 GCA_002371715.1 Prevotella sp. UBA3757 | reverse complement strand
AAACCATTAGGAGACCGCGTGCTGGTATTGCCCGCACCGGCAGAAGAGAAGATCGGTGGTATCATCATCCCCGACACAGCAAAGGAGAAACCCCTGCACGGAACCATTAAGGCCGTGGGTCAGGGTACGAAGGACGAAGAAATGGTCTTGAAGGCCGGCGACGAGGTGCTGTACGGCAAGTATAGCGGCACGGAACTGGAGTTCGAGGGCGAGAAGTACCTGATGATGCGTCAGTCGGACGTGCTGGCAGTCATTGAAAAATGAAGAGTAAAGAATCAAAGAATAAAGAATTAAAAAGCTATGGCAAAAGATATTAAATTCAATATTGAGGCCCGCGACCTGCTGAAGAACGGCGTGGACCAGTTGGCAAACGCAGTGAAGGTGACGCTGGGTCCGAAGGGCCGCAACGTCGTGATCGAAAAGAAGTTCGGTGCTCCGCAGATTACCAAGGACGGCGTCACCGTGGCCAAGGAAATCGAGTTGGAGGACAAGTTCGAGAACACCGGTGCTCAGCTGGTGAAGAGCGTAGCGTCGAAGACTGGCGACGATGCCGGTGACGGTACGACGACGGCTACCATCCTGACGCAGGCCATCGTGACCGAGGGTCTGAAGAACGTCACCGCCGGTGCCAACCCCATGGACCTGAAGCGCGGTATCGACAAGGCTGTCAAGGCCGTTGTCGACCACATCAAGAGTACTGCCGAGAAGGTGGACGACAACTACGACAAGATTGAGCAGGTGGCTACCGTTTCGGCTAACAACGACGAGGAAATCGGTAAGCTGCTGGCCGACGCCATGCGTAAGGTGTCGAAGGACGGCGTCATCACCATCGAGGAGTCGAAGAGCCGCGACACCCACATTGGCGTGGTCGAGGGCATGCAGTTCGACCGTGGCTATCTGTCGGGCTACTTCGTGACCGACTCAGAGAAGATGGAGTGCGTGATGGAGAATCCGTACATTCTGATTTACGACAAGAAGATTTCGAACATCAAGGACTTCCTGCCCATCCTACAGCCCGCTGCTGAGAGTGGTCGTCCGCTGCTGGTGATAGCCGAGGATGTAGACTCTGAGGCTCTGACCACGCTGGTTGTCAACCGTCTGCGTGGCGGTCTGAAGATTTGCGCCGTCAAGGCTCCTGGCTTCGGCGACCG
>DFGF01000019.1:4985-5191 GCA_002371715.1 Prevotella sp. UBA3757 | reverse complement strand
GTCGTCATCAGCGAGGAGAAGGGTCTGAAGCTGGAGCAGGCTACGCTGGAGATGCTCGGCACGTGCGACAAGGTGACCGTTTCGAAGGACAACACCACCATCGTCAACGGTGCCGGCGACAAGCAGGCCATTCAGGACCGCATAGCCCAGATAAAGAAGGAGATAGAGCTGACTACCAGCAGCTACGACAAGGAGAAGCTGCAGGA
>DFGF01000019.1:0-4842 GCA_002371715.1 Prevotella sp. UBA3757 | reverse complement strand
ACCGCGTCGACGATGCCCTCTGCGCTACCCGTGCAGCCATTGAGGAAGGCGTCGTAGCCGGTGGCGGTACGACCTACATCCGCGCCCAGGAGGCTCTGGCCAGCCTGAAGGGTGACAATGCCGACGAGCAGACCGGTATTAACATCATCTGCCGTGCTATCGAGGAACCCCTGCGCCAGATTGTCAGCAATGCCGGTGAGGAAGGTGCCGTCGTGGTGCAGAAGGTACGCGAGGGCAAGGGCGACTTCGGTTACAACGCCCGTCTGGACAAGTACGAGGACCTGCGTGAGGCTGGCGTCATCGACCCTGCCAAGGTGGCTCGTGTTGCTCTGGAGAATGCCGCCTCGATTGCCGGTATGTTCCTGACCACGGAGTGCCTCATCTGCGACAAGCCCGAGAAGGAACCCGCCATGCCAATGGGTGGCGCACCGGGCATGGGCGGCATGATGTAATTGGCTGATTTTGCCAACTATAGATAACAAATCATGCGGGTGTGAGCAAAAATGCTGACACCCGCATTGACATAAATCAAAATCGGTATCACTTTCTTGGTCAAATACTTGCAAGATGTCGGAAAAGTCCGTAACTTTGCACCGTGAAAAGATAACACCGACATAATAGTTCGTTAGAATAGAGATATTTTTTGATTTGTTTTAGTAGATTAGTTTTTAAGTAGTTTGTTTAAAAAATCGGCTGTCGCGATGACAATCGATTTTTTTTTATTATATTTGCAGGCGAAAACTAAAACAAGCAGAAAATGAAACGCAAAATGATGATGAACTCTTATAATATATATAAGGTGTGCGGACGGGTGAAGACAGCCCTGCTGCTGATGCTGATGGCCGGTGCGCCCGCCAGTGCACTGTCTCAGAACTACCGGCCCGAGGGCCAGGCTTTCGTGTGTACGAACGGTCAGAACCGCTATACCCGTGCGCTATACGGCAGCCATACGGACTGGCGCGTCGAAACCAGCGACCGCCCCGTGTTTGCACTCTACAAGAAGCGCGACAACCGAAACATCCAGTTGCGCGTCAACGAGGTTGCCCTTGACTCCACCAGCCACTGCGACGCCAGTTACGAGGCCGGCATGCGCAGCTACACGGTGCGCGACGAACGGTGGGGCAGGGAGGCTGTGGTCCGTGTGAAGGTAGTAGCCTCGCAGACCGCTGAGCGTGCCATCTGGCGCCTCCAGACCGTAGGGTTTAAGGGCGAGGCCCGCCTGCAGGTGGTGGTGAGCAACATCCGGGTGCCCCGGCTGCACCGCAATGGCGACATCGGCGTGGATGCTGCTGATGCCTTCGAGGCCGACGGCAAAACGCCCGTGCAGGTGCTCAGTGCACGGTTGGCCGGCGTCACTTACCTCTGTGCCGACGGCCAGACGCTGAGCGTGATGGCTGCCGACGAGGGCGAGCGGCTCTTTCATGCTGACGAGACTGCCATGCAGCAGTTGGCTGGGCGCATAGCGTTCCGTACCCCCGACGCCTATATCAATACGCTGGGCGGCGCACTGGTGGTTGCTGCCGACGGCGACTGGGACGGCGAGACGTGGCTGCACGGCTGCATAGGCTGGCGCATGCCGCTGGCAGGCTGGCGTGCCGGCTACCTGGGCGACGTGCTGGGATGGCCGGACCGTGCCGTCAGGCATTTCGACGCCTATGCCAACAGTCAGGTCAGGAACGTGTCGCCCGACATACCCCATCCGACCCAGGACCCCAAGCAGCAGATGGCACGCTCCGAGAAACGATGGCACACGCAGATGTACTCCAATGGCTACATCTGCCGTAATCCCAACCGCAACGACCAGATGCACCACTACGACATGAACCTGAACTACATTGACGAGTTGCTGTGGCATTTCCAGTACGATGCCGACGCGGCCTACCTGCGCAAGATGTGGCCAGTGCTGAAGAGCCACCTGGCATGGGAGAAACGCAATTTCGACCCCGACGGCGACCACCTCTACGATGCCTACTGCTGCATCTGGGCCAGTGACGCACTCTACTACAGCGGCGGTGCCGTCACCCACTCGTCGGCCTACAACTATCGTGGCAATCGACTGGCGGCGCGCATAGCTCAGCTCATCGGTGAAGACCCGCAGCCCTATCAAGCGGAGGCCGACGCCATCCTGCAGGCCATGAACCGGCGGCTCTGGCTGGCCGACCGCGGCCACTGGGCTGAGTATCAGGACCTGCTGGGCCTGAAGCGCGTCCATGAGAGTGCTGCCGTATGGAGCATCTATACACCCATCGACTGTGGCGCCTGTTCGCCGGAGCAGGCCTACCAGGCTACCAGATACGTCGACAGGGCCATTCCGCACATCCCGGTGGCCGATACGGGCTACAGCACGATTTCCACCTCCAACTGGCTGCCATACTCCTGGAGCATCAACAATGTGGCCGCGGCCGAGGTGATGCACACCGCACTGGCCTACTTCGAAGCAGGACGCTCGGAAGATGGCTTCCGGCTGATGAAGGCCAATATCCTGGACCAGATGTACTACGGGCGCTCACCCGGCAATTTCGGACAGGTCAGCACCTACGATGCAGCACGTGGCGAGTGCTACCGTGACTTCGGCGACTGCATCGGCATCTCGGCACGTACACTCATCCAGGGGCTCTTTGGCATCCGGCCCAGTGCTCTCTACGGCCACTGCATCCTGCAACCCGGTTTCCCAGAGTCGTGGGATTCCGCCTCCGTCCGCACGCCTTATCTCGACTATCGTTTCCATCGGCAGGGTGACCAGCTGGTATTCGACGTCACCCAGCGTTTTGCACAGCCGCTGAAGATTGTGGTACGCCTGAACATGGGGCAGGGCCGCTTCCTGGATGTCGAAGGCAATGCCGACGGCCATCAGGTACTGCGTGTAACAGCACCCGTCAGGTTGCCGGAGGTCGAGTCGACTTTGGCCTGCAACCGGTCTGTCCGGGAGTCTGACTACGGACTCGACGAACCCGAGGCCGGTGTCCGCTACACGAAACTGTCAGTCGACAAGCTGCTGAATGCCAATGTGGCAGACATCTTCCGAAACGAATACCGCTCGCCGCGTCCGCCCTATACGACGCTGCAGATACCGCTGCAGGGGGTAGGAGAGTGGTGCCACCCGCAGACCCGCCCCGACATCAACGACTCCGTGCTGCGCACGCGCATCGTCAACAGTGAGCTGACCATTGCCGGTGTCCCCTTCCGCACACCTGCCGCCGGACGGAACATCATCTACACCTCGCTGTGGGACAACTATCCCGACGCCGTCACCATCCCCGTCAACGACAAGGCATCGAAAGCGTGGCTCCTGATGGCCGGTTCGACCAACCACATGCAGAGCCGGATAGCCAACGGCCTGGTCGTGGCACAGTACAAGGACGGCACGAGCGACACGCTCACGCTGGTGAATCCAGACAACTGGTGTCCCATCGAGCGCGACTATTTCGTCGACGGCAAGGCCTTCTGTACCACCTCGCCACGCCCCTACCGCATTGCGCTGGCATCGGGTACGGTGAGCCGCAACCTGACGGAGGCCCTCCATCTGCCTCGTGCTACCGCCCAGGGCGGCGAGCTGGGACCGAAGGGTGCCGACGGCGGCGAGATAGCCGGTGGTGCTGCCCAGATGCTGTGCCTGACGCTCGACCCCCGCAAAAAGGTCACCTCGCTCACGTTGCGCACCCTGAGTAACGATGTCGTCATCGGATTAATGGCCGTGACGCTGCAAAAATAAACTTTTTGTAACTCCTGCAAAACTTTTTAGGCCCTATCTGTGTGGGGCTTTGGTTTATTTTTCGTACCTTTGCAGGCAATTCAGACTAAACATTACTTTATTAATAAAAGATTAGATTTATGAACAACGTACCTGAAATTAAGATTGGTATTGTCGCCGTCAGCCGCGACTGCTTCCCTGAATCCTTGGCTGTCAACCGCCGCAAGGCTGTCGTTGCCGCCTACGAGAAGAAGTTTGGCAAGGCTGGTATCTACGAGTGCCCCATCTGCATCGTAGAGAGTGAAATCCACATGTGCCAGGCCCTGGAGGACATCCAGAAGGCTGGTTGTAACGCCCTTTGCGTATATCTTGGCAACTTCGGTCCTGAGATTTCCGAGACCATGCTGGCCAAGTACTTCAACGGTCCCGCCATGTTCTGTGCCGCTGCCGAGGAAACCCAGGCCGACCTCATCGACGGTCGTGGCGACGCTTACTGCGGCATGCTGAACGCCAGCCATGCCCTCAGCCTGCGCAAGACCCGTGCCTATATTCCCGAGGAGCCTGTAGGCACTGCCGACCAGTGCGCCGAGATGATTCACGAGTTCCTGCCCATCGCCCGCGCCATCGTAGGTCTGCAGAACCTGAAGATTATCTCCTTCGGTCCGCGTCCCAACAACTTCCTGGCTTGCAATGCTCCCATCCGTGCACTCTATGACCTCGACGTCGAGATAGAGGAGAACTCAGAACTCGACCTCCTGGAGTCGTTCCAGAAGCACCAGGGCGACCCGCGCATTGACGACATCGTCAAGGATATGGCTGCTGAACTCGGTCATGGCAACAAGATTCCCCAGGTGCTGCCCAAGCTGGCCCAGTATGAGCTGACGCTCTGCGACTGGATTGAGGCCCACAAGGGCAGCCGCCAGTTCGTCACGCTGACCACGAAGTGCTGGCCCGCCTTCCAGACCATGTTCGGCTTCGTGCCCTGTTACGTCAACAGCCGCCTGACCAGCCGTGGCATCCCCGTCAGCTGCGAGGTTGACATCTATGGCACCCTGTCCGAGTTCATCGGAACCTGCATCAGCCAGGATGCCGTGACGCTGCTCGACATCAACAATACCGTGCCCAACGACATGTACGAGGAGAGCATCAAG
>DFGF01000013.1 GCA_002371715.1 Prevotella sp. UBA3757 | reverse complement strand
CGCGGCGCGACAGTTCGTCAATGTCTTTCATCGTGAAGTCGGTGCCTGCCTCCTGGGCAACAGCCAGCAGGTGGAGCACGGTATTGGTCGAGCCGCCCATGGCGATGTCGAGCGACATGGCGTTAAGGAATGCTTGGCGCGTGGCAATGTTGCGGGGCAGCACCGTCTCGTCGCCGTCCTCATAGTAGGCTAAGGCATTCTTGACCACCTGACGGGCAGCCTGACGGAACAGTTCGACGCGGTTCGTGTGAGTGGCCAGGATGGTGCCGTTGCCTGGCAGTGAGAGTCCGATGGCCTCGGTCAGCGAGTTCATGGAGTTGGCGGTGAACATGCCCGAGCAGGAACCGCAGCCGGGGCAGGCGCACTGTTCTATCTCCTGGATGTCGGCATCGCTGACCGTCGGGTCGGCCCCCTTCACCATGGCGGTTATCAGGTCGGCATTCTCGCCACGCCAGCGTCCGGCCTCCATGGGGCCGCCGCTGCAGAAGACGGTGGGGATGTTCAGCCGCATGGCGGCCATCAGCATGCCCGGCGTCACCTTGTCGCAGTTGGAGATGCAGATCATGGCGTCGGCCTTGTGGGCGTTGACCATATACTCTACCGAGTCAGCAATAATGTCGCGCGAAGGCAGGGAGTAGAGCATGCCGTCGTGGCCCATGGCTATGCCGTCGTCAATGGCTATCGTGTTGAACTCGGCAGCATAGCAGCCCATCCGCTCGATTTCCTCGCGGACTATCTGGCCAATCTCGTGCAGGTGGGTATGACCCGGCACAAACTGCGTGAAAGAGTTGACGACGGCAATAATGGGCTTGCCGAACTGCTCATGTTTCATGCCAGTAGCAACCCATAGTGCACGGGCACCGGCCATTCGTCTGCCTTCTGTGCAGACACTGCTTCTCAGTTGATGTTTCATAACCGTGATGATGTGTGTGTGTAAGCGTATTTGTCTATGTCATTATGCGTGGTCCAACTGTTCGTAGATGGAGTTGTTGCTCTTGTATTCGGGCACTATCTGCTTCATCTTCCCGACAGTCTTCATATCGTCATAATGCTTTGAAATCTCTATCAGTTCGTCAATGTCCTTGCAGACTTCGGTGTAGTCGTACTCGCGCACCTCGGCAATGCGGATTTTCTCGTGGAACGTGGGCTTCGTGCCCTCCAGTTCGTTGAGCACTTCCTCGTAGAGCTTCTCGCCAGGGCGCAGGCCGGTGTACTCTATCTTAACATTTTTGGCACCCGACAGCTTGATCATGCGCTTGGCCAGGTCGGCAATCTTGACGGGCTGACCCATGTCGAAGACGAATATCTCGCCGCCGTTGCCCTTGGTGCCGGCCTCAAGCACCAGCTTGCAGGCCTCAGGTATGAGCATGAAGAAGCGGACAATGCGCTCGTCGGTGACGGTCACCGGACCACCCCTCTTAATCTGTTCGCGGAACAGGGGGATGACGGAGCCGTTGGAACCCAGCACATTGCCAAACCGGGTGGTCACGAACTGCGTGCGCACCGAGGCACTGCCCATCTGCGACACGGTGACGAAGCTCTCCTTGTTGCCCAGGCTCTGAATGTGGCTGGCCACGCGCCGCTCCTTGACTGCCTGGTCAAGGCTCTGGACGTATATCTCGCAGATGCGCTTCGAACAGCCCATGACATTGGTGGGGTTGACGGCCTTGTCGGTGGAAATCATTACAAACTTACGGACGCCGTACTTGACGCTGAGGTCGGCTATGACGCGCGTACCATATATATTATTAATGACGGCCTCCGAGGGGTTGTCCTCCATCATCGGCACGTGCTTGTAGGCAGCGGCATGGAACACGTAGTCGGGGCGGAAATCGCGGAATATCTCCTCCATGCGCGTCTGGTTGGTAATGCTGGTGACGACGGTCTCGGCCTTGATGTCGGGGAACGTGTTGCTCATCATCAGCCGGATGTCGTGCTGCGGGGTCTCGGCCTGGTCGATAAGCATCATGGCGGCAGGATGGAACGTGGCCACCTGGCGCACAATCTCGCTGCCGATGGAACCGGCCGAACCGGTAATCAGCACGCGCTGACCGCTGAGCAGTTCTTCGACGCTCTTCAGGTCGACGCGAATCTCGTCGCGCGGCAACAGTTCCTCGACGCTCACCTCGCGCATCTGCATCGTGTTGAACTCCTCCTGGCTCATCTCGTCGTCGGGCGTCATCTCGCGGGCCGACTCGGCCATCATTATCTTGGCACCGGCACCCAGAATGACGTCCTGAATGGCCTGGTTGTTGCGGAAGTCTGCAACGCGATAGGGCGAGACAATGACGGCCTCAATGTCACGGTCCTTGATAATCTTGGCGATGTCCTCTTCGACGGAGTACACGGGCTCGCCCAGGATTTCATGGTTGCGCGTGTTCTTGTAGTGCGTGATGAACCCCTTGACCACGTAGTGCCGCGGACGCTGGTTCTGAATCATCTTGGCCAAGCCCACACCGCCGGTCATGGTGCCATATATCAGCACGCGGATGGCACGGGAATTGGAAAATGCCACGTCGTAGAGCGTCTTGACAAAGACGCGCAGCCACCACATGAGCAGCGTGGCAACAACGTAGATGAGGAAGATACGCGTGGTGTTGAAGTGGACGAACAGCCGGATGGGCAGCGTGTCGATGAACACGTCGGCAACCAAGGCCAAAGCCAGGTTGACAATGTTGCCATACGTCACGCGCATCAGGTCGACGAACGACGCATAGCGCATAAAGCCGGAATAGGTGTGGAACAGCCGGAAGCCGACAATGCTGACCGCGGTGAATATCAGCATGGTATTCATCAGTCGGACAGCATTCAGCAGCAATACGTCTATGCTGCGAAACAACGAATAGACAATAAAGCCGCTCAGTATGAGCAATGCACAGTCTATCAAGAAGATACACCAATACGGCAACGAATTTTTGGTAAAATACCAATTCAGCAACTTATCGAACGGGGTTCTCATATCCTCAAATTGTTACTTCTAAAACGCGGCAAAGGTACGAATATTCCTTGACATATCCAAGAAAACGCCTTGATTTTTTAGCTTTCGCGCGAATAACCTTTTAGGTGTTTGTTGTCGTAGTAGTCATGTTCAGCACGGCCGGCTTCAGCTTGCCACGTACATCCTTGACGGTCAGCGTCACCTTGCCGCCTTTCGTCGTGGGGCGCAGCACAACTACCAACTCGCCATTAAAGAGCTTCATGCGGGGCTGACGGAACGATTCCAGCGAGGTGGCATCGCCGTTGCAGACGGCCTCGAACCTTGCCTCGCCGCCGACGCTGAACGTCAGCTGTTCCTGACATGTAGGCACTAATGTACCTTGCTTGTCGCAGACGCTCACACGGACGTATATCAGGTCTTCACCGTCGGCCTTGTGACTGTCGGTTTCGGCCTGGGCCACCAGCCGGACGGCCTTGCCTGCCGTGCGCCGCACGTCCTCGCCAATCTTGTTGCCCTGCTCGTCGTAGGCCACGACGCGGATTTCGCCCGGCTCGTACTTCACGTCATTCCAGCGCAGACGGTAGCGGTCCAGCCGGCCTTCAGCGTTCGACTTGCCGGTCGTACCGTCCTGCTGTTTCCTGACGCGACCCTGGCTCTTGCCGTTGACGAAGAGTTCGCCCTCCACGCCGTCGGTATAGCAGTAGACGGGCGTCACCTGCCCCCGGCGCTCGGGCCATGTCCAGTGGGGCAACAGGTGGACGGTATGCGCCTCGCGGTTCCACTTGCTACGGTAGAGGTAGTAGCGGTCCTTGGGTAGTCCGGCCAGGTCGCAGATGCCGAAATAGCTGGAGCGCGAAGGCCAGTATTCGTCGAACGGTGTCGGCTCGCCCAGATAGTCGAAGCCCGTCCACACAAACTCGCCTATCACCCAGGGGTAGTCGTCCTGCCAGCGCCAGTCGTCGTCGGGCAGGTTCGACCATGAACAGTACTCCACGTCATAGCTGGAGCACTGGCCGTCAGCATTCTGAATGGCCTTCGGGTCGTAACTCTTTGACCATGAGGCGTATTGGGAATTATCCGTAGCCTTTACTGGAAATTTATAGACGCCACGTGACGAGACCGTTGAAGCCGTCTCGGAACCCAGGAGGAAGCCCTGCCACAACTGCTTGATATTGTTCTGGTACTTATGCACGCGATAGTTGAAGCCTGGCACGTCCATGGTCTGGGCAAAGCCGGTGCTCAGTGCATTCTCCGCACGGTCCATGCCCTGCGTGACGGGGCGTGTGGGGTCCAACTGGTGACAGAGGTCCTGCAGGTGCATGGCCATCTCGCGGCCGCCTTGCATGCCCTGCTCGGGAATCTCGTTGCCGATGGACCACATCACAATGGAGGGATGGTTGCGGTGGGCCAGCACAAGATTGGTGATGTCGCGGTCGGCCCACTCCCGGAAGAAGCGTGCATAGCCGTTCTTGCACTTCGGGTAGACCCACATGTCGAACGATTCGGCCATAACCATCATGCCCAGCGAGTCGCACACGTCCATCTGCATCTGGCTCGGCATGTTGTGAGCCGTACGGATGGCGTCGCACCCCATGTCCTTCAGAATCCGGATCTGGCGAATCAGGGCCGTCTTGTTGACGGCGGCACCAAGTGGGCCGAGGTCGTGGTGCAGGCAGACGCCTTTAATCTTGCGCGTCTGGCCGTTCAGCTGAAAGCCGCCCTTCTGCGACACCGCCACGGTACGGATGCCGAAGCGCTGCGTCTTCTCGTCAATCTTTTGTCCATCGGCGTAGAGGGTCACCAGTGCCTTATAAAGGTATGGTGTCTCGGGCGACCAGAGACGGGCGCCGGGAACGGCAAACTGGAAATTGACGTGGCCCGTAGCGGCATCGATAGCCTGTCGCTGGCCCTTGGCCACCTGGTTACCATTGGCGTCGAATATGTTCACTTCGTATTGTTGGCCCTCGGCGGCGTGGGCAAAGTCAGCATCAAGTCGCATGAGGACGTTGCCACCCTCCTTCACCTTCTTGCTGTCCTCCGGGCGTACAAAAATGCTCCAGTCGTCGATATAGCTCTTCGTGGGCGTGAGGATAAGCGTCACGGGGCGGTAGATGCCGGCTCCAGGATACCACCGCGAGCTCTCCTCCAGGTTCTGGAGGTCTACGGTCAGCTGGTTGTCACCTTCCTTAATATATGGTGTGGCATCCACGCGGAACGAATTATAGCCGTAGGGCCAGTAGCCTGCCTTCTGGCCATTGACATAGACGGTGGGTTCGGCCATGGCGCCGTCGAACAACAATTCTGCATGGCCTTTAAATCCGGACGGGATAGTAAAGGTGCGCTTATAGTGGCCCTGACCTATCCAGGGCAGTGCACCGGAACGCCCCGACTTCTCGGTAGCCTCGGTCTCACCGTTCTGCGTGATGGCCACTTTCTGAAGGTCCCATTTCTTGTCGAACGGACCGGCAATGGCCCAGTCGTGCGGCACGTCGACCGTTGTCCACGCCTGGCCGTCGCGCGAGAACTGCCATGCCTTCAGATTAATTTCCTGACGAACTTGTGCCAGCGAGAGCTGGCTGAATAACAATGCTGCAAATAATAGATTTGGTTTCATTACTAACAATTATAGTTTTACGGCTTCAAAGGTACAAAAAAATCCCCGTAGAACCAAATCTACGGGGACATTTATTATTTTACTTTAAGAAATTCTTAACTTCGTGAAGAATCGGCTTACTTCGTGAAGAACATTGCAACGCGGTTGAAGTCGTTCTCCTCAGAGAGCTCTGAAGTAGCACCGGCGCCCTGAGCCTCGATGCGGTCAGCAGCAATCTTGTAGCGCTTTACGAGAGCAGTCTTAACGGCGTTAGCACGAGCCTCAGACAGCTTCTGGTTCTTCTCAGCGTTACCCTCGGGAGAAGCATAACCCTTAACGATGATCTTGGTGTCCTTGTGGTTCTTCAGATACTTAGCAACCATCTCGCAGCTTGCATAACCAGCGTTGTCCAGAGTGCTCTTACCGACGCGGAAGATAACGATGGGCTGGAGCTGAGTGTTGTCCTTAACAACAACCTTAGCTGTGGGAGCGGGCTTGTTCTGGCAAGCGGTCAGCTGAGCCTGCAGGTCAGCGATGGTGCGGTTAGCAGAAGAAATCTTGCCGTCCTTGGCGCTGTTGTCAGCACGGAGCTCGTTGATCTTAGCGTTCAGCTGGTCAATCTCACCCTGATCGCGGAGCTGAGCCTTAGCGAAGTTGTGAGTACCGTTGCTGTTACCGAACTTGTAGTTCAAACCAACGTTCAGCTGGAACAGACCGTTACGGCTGTCGTACTTCATAGCATTTGCATTGCTGTAATCGAAACCAGCAGAAAGGGCATTATTCATACCGTTATTATACTCATCCAAACCGAAGACAACAGCTGGCTCAATATAGAGTTGCCAAGCCTTAGCGGCACCCAAGTTGAAGGCAAAATCAATAGCTGCCTTAGAAGTCAAGCCATTAGCCTTAGAGATACCACCGAAAGTGTGCTCCCAACCAAAACCACCAAGGGCAATCACCTCGAAAGCACGGGGTTCACCATTGTAACCTGCGAAAAGGTTGCTCAGATTGAAAGTACCCAGCAAACTGACATTAGTAGCATTGATAAACGTCTTATTGCCCATCAAAGACTTAGAATCGCTCTTAGACAGGAAATAAGCCTGACCCTCAGCAGCCAGACCGAATACGGTTGTTAAGTTCTTGCCAACACGAATACCCACATTGGGAGCAATACCCTTCATGAAACCGTAATCATCACCTAAAATGTTGTACTTCTGCATTGGAGTAGCAACACCACCATTGATACCAATGTACCAGTTGTCGCCAAACTTGTTAGAAGTAATGGCAGTGCCCTGAGCACTAACATTAGCTGCAAAAGTAGCTGCAGCAAGCATTAAAAATAACTTTT
>DFGF01000074.1:9392-14139 GCA_002371715.1 Prevotella sp. UBA3757 | reverse complement strand
GACATTGACGAACTGTCGCGCCGCGTGCCGTGCCTCTGCAAGCTGGCACCCAACACGCAGAAGTACTCCGTGCAGGAGTGCGGACGTGCCGGCGGCATACTCGGCATACTCAACGAACTCAGCAAGGGCGGACTCATTGACGGCACAGCGCGCCGCGTCGACGGCATGACGCTGGCCGAGGCCATGCGCAAGTACAGCATCGTCGACGGACCGGTGGATGCCGAGGCCAACCGCATCTACCAGTCGGCTCCCGGCAACCGCTTCTCGACACGCATGGGCAGCCAGTCGGCAGAGTGGGGGACGCTCGACACCGACCGTCAGGAGGGTTGTATCCGCGACTTGGCACATGCCTACACCAAGGATGGCGGTCTGGCCGTGCTCTTCGGCAACATTGCCCAGGACGGCTGTGTCGTCAAGACTGCCGGTGTCGACGAATCGCTCTGGCACTTCGAGGGGCCTGCCGTTGTGTTCGACTCGCAGGAGGACGCCTGCGAGGGCATCCTCGGCGGTCGCGTCAAGAGCGGCGACTGCGTCGTCATCACCCATGAGGGACCCAAGGGTGGCCCCGGCATGCAGGAGATGCTCTATCCCACCAGCTACATCAAGTCTATGCACCTGGGCAAGGAGTGCGCCCTGATTACCGATGGACGCTTCTCCGGTGGCACCAGCGGCCTGTCCATCGGCCACATCTCGCCCGAAGCAGCCAACGGCGGTAACATCGGCAAGATCAAGGATGGCGACATCATCGTCATCGACATACCGAGCCGCCAGCTGTCTGTCAAGCTCACTGACGAGGAACTGGCCCAGCGTCCGCAACAGCCGCTCAAGCGCATCCGTCAGGTGTCGAAGGCCCTGCGCGCCTACGCCCAGAGCGTCTCGAGTGCCGACAAGGGCGGCATCAGAGTGATAGACTAAGTATTCGCAGCTCATTTCCATATAGGAACTTATCACCAGAGCTCGCTCCTTTCGTGTTGCCGGGGAGACTGCAGCGCTGGGCGGTGGAAATCTTGCAATCTTGCATTCTTGCAATCTTGCATTCTTGCTTTCGACGAGGACGTGCACGTAGCGCGCCCTCGTTCCTTTTTTTTGCCGTTGCAGTCCCCCCAAATAGTAATTGCAGACCGCATTGTACCTACCGTTGGCAGATGACATGATACGGGCAGGTGGCACAGACCTGCTGGTCGGTGGTGGGCCGATAGTCGACGTCGGGAGACAGGATGTCGCTGACGGTCTGAGTCAGCAGTTCACGGAACCGCTGGCTGTGGGGCGCTATGTCGAGGATGGGCGTGCGCCCGAAACAGAGGGTGGGGTCGTAGTCGTCGGCCGCGGCATGCTGGATGAACAGCAGGGCGGGCGAGACGGCAGTGTCGGCCGCCAGTCCGTAGCACGTGCCCAGTTGCAGGCTGCGCACATTGTCGGCATAGAGCAGCGTCTGCAGGTAGTAGTCCGAATGGTCGTGGATGTTCTGGGGCTGGAAGATGGCGTCGACGTCGGCCATGGCCTTCAGCTGGCGCGACCCCGTCTTGTAGTCGACAACACGGATGCGCTCGCGCGCGGTACCCTCGTCTACGAAGTCCAGTCGGTCTATGCGTCCGCCGACGGTGATGCGCCCGCCGACACCCGCCGTGGCAGGCAGCGGCAGTTCACGGATGGCGTCGGTCTCGAGTCCCAGGATGCGGAAGGGTGCCTGCCGGATGTCGAGGGCCACGAGTTGACGGAGGTACTGGACGATGACCTCGCGCTGGATGATGTAGAGGCCGCTCTGCGGGAGGTAGGGCATCTCCTGGTGGAAGGCCTCGCCGACGGCGCGCTCCAGCTGCTGTCCGCGCAGCAATGCCTGAAGGACGACCTTGTCAACATACTGGGGCAGGGTGCGGTAGAGCAGTTCAGCGGCACGGTGGAACACGTTGCCGAAGATGCGGTTGTCCAGCTCCAGCTCGTCGTCAGGTATTTCGGGTTCGCGCAGACCCGCCACGTAGCGGTAGAAGTACATGAGCCCACAGCGCAGCCAGGTGTTGATGGCCGTCGGGGAGATGACAGTTGACAGTTGACAGTTGAAAGTTGAGAGTTGAGAGTTGACAGTTGACAGTTGACAGTTGAGAGTTGACAGTTTGGAGGCGGCCGGCTTGGCAATGGGTTGCGGTTGCCAGCGCACGGACTGCTGACCGCAGGCCAGCGAGTAGTGACGGATGGCGTGGGGCCACTCCACCATGAGCTGCAGCATGAAGCGGCTCATCTCGCCGCGCTGCCCACCCTCGGTGGAGCTGTTGTAGAGGATGGTGACGTCCGTGGCACGCTGCAACAGGCGGTGGAAGTAGTAGGAATAGATGCTCACCTTGTTCTCGACAGTGGTTAGTTCGTAGGCCTGCCGGATGCTGTGGGGTATGAACGAGCTGTCGTTGACGCCGCGCGGCATCATGCCCTCGCCGCAGGAGAGCAGCAGCACGTGGTCGAAGTCGAGGTTGCGGGTTTCGAGCACGCCCATGACCTGCAGTCCCTCGGCGGGTTCGCCGTGGAAGGGGATGGTGGTCTGCTGGACCAACTGGCTGACCAGGTGCTGCACGGTGGGTATGGCGACGGTCAGCACACCCTGCTGTTGCAGGTCGTTGAGCCGGTTGACGAGCATGTAGCCCCGGAAGAGTGACTCCTGCAGCAACGGGTCGGCGGCGGCTGTCGGGGCGGCAGCACTGGCCACGCGGCGCAGCACGGCCAGCAGCGCGGCCAGCGGTGCGGGTGCCGAAGTGGCGGCGGCCTGTGGCGGCGCAACGTCGTCCGTCGTGCCCAGGTGGCGGGCAAAGGGGTGGCGGCGCAGGGTGCGCATCAGCCGGGGCGTGGATCCCTGCACCAGCAGGTCGAACCACAGCTGGATGAAGGATGCCACGGCCGTCTGTGCGAGTGGGTAGCCCGTGGTGACGTTGACCTTCTTGACGCCCGACGGCAGGCTGTGAATGACGGTGGGCAGCAGCGACTCGTTGCACATGACGATGGCCGTCCGGCGGCCAGCCTCCATGCGCCCCTCGGCCTGGAGCCACTCGCTGACGTAGCGCGCCTGGATGTTCTCGGTCGGTGCCGATACGTATCTGATGGACTTGGCGCGGCCCAGGCAGTCGTAGATGTCGGCGCGCGTCGTGTCGAGCTCGTTGGGAAATGCCCTGAGGTAGCGGCTGATGAACTGGCCTGCCTCGTGGGCGTGCGGCGTGCCTACGGCACTTGGCGCGGCCAGGTAGTAGCGGTCGAAGTCCCAGTAGAAGCGGGCCTTCCCCTCGCGCTGCAGCATGGCAAACAGCCGCTGCTCCACCTGTTGCAGGAGGTTGAAGCCGACAAAGAGGTAGTGGGCGTTGGGGAATGCCGTGGCCGACACCCCTGTCGCCGCACACTGCTCCACCACGCTGCGGTAGAGCATACCCTCGTAGGCCAGCCCCTGACCCTCCAGCCGTTGCCGGAAGTCGTGGTAGATGTCGGCCATACGGCTCCACAGGTGCAGGAATCGTTCCTTGAGCTGCGTGGGGTGGTCGTCGTTAAAGTTACTGAAGAAGCGTTTCAGCATTTCCAGCTGTTCGTCAGTGAGATACGACAGGTCGTCCAGTTCGTGCAGGTCGCGCAGGTTGGCCAGCACCCGGTCGGCATCGGCCATGTTCTTGTCAATGTCGTCGAAGTCGGCCAGCAACAGTTGTCCCCACCCGTAGAACTTGTCGAGCGGCTCCTGAGAGCCGGTGACGGCACAGAACGAACGGTGCAGCAGGCAGACGGATTCTATGGGGTCGGCCACTTGCAGGCTGCTCTGCCGTCGGAAGAGGTCGCTGATGGTAATGTACGACGGACTCCAGACGGGCTGCCCGGCCAGTCGTGCCAACTGCTCGTTCAGAAACAGCGAGGCGCGCTTGTTCGGGAAGACGACGACCACCTGCGAGAGGTTGGTGCCATACTTTTCGAGGATGTCCTCGGCAACATATTCTAAGAAACTCTTCATAGCTTTACTTCCTCAATCTTGTTGGAATAAACATACCACAACCACCCCTGCACATGCGGCATGCCCATAGCAATAAGCAGTTGCATATACTCTTGAACCTGAGCGACGTAGGCCGCATTGGCTCTACCAAATTTGAAGTCGACGACGTGGGTCTCCCTCCCGTCGGTCATGACGCGGTCGGGACGGCGCTCGGCATAGTGACCGTCGGCATCGACGCGCAGGATGCTGCACTCGTTGAACAGTTGCCAGCGCGGCGAAAACCAGTCGGCTATGCGGGGCGACTCCAGCCGCTGGCGCAGCATCCGGACGATGCGTTCCCGCGAGAGCGCGTCATCGTCGTAGAGGATGCCCTCACGCTGTAGGTCGTCCAGGACCTGACGGATGTCGTCCGTCGTGCGGATGTGGCTGAACACCTCATGGAGCACGCTGCCCAGCTTGATGTAGCTGAGCTCATGACCCTGCTCGTCGTCACCCTCAAGGAAGTCGCGACTGCGATTGCTCTGACGGAACTCCACGGGTGCCGAATAGCTGGCAATGGTGACGGGAAGCGGCTGGACAGACTGCAGGAAGACGTTCTGCGACGGCTGGTGCTGACGGGCGGTCGCTGCTTCACGGTCGGCCGTCGCCGGGGAGAGCGAGCCGTAACGGAACCGGAGGACCTCAGCCTCGTCGGCAGTACCCTCCAGCTGGGCGTCCTCCAGCCTCAGTGCGGGCAGTACGCGCTCTATAAGCTCTGCCCGCGTACGCTTGGCTCCACGCCGCCCGATGACGAAGAGG
>DFGF01000074.1:241-9280 GCA_002371715.1 Prevotella sp. UBA3757 | reverse complement strand
TTCTGGAGGTGCTCAACCAGGTAGTCGTGCTCGTAGATGGTGCCGCGCATCTGTTTCTCGCTGTAGTCAACTGGTGCTAACGGCAGGGCGTTGAAAGGCGCTTCATGTGGCTGGCACCACAGCATGTCGGGCATTTCCAGGCGCCAGTCGGCATAGGGCAGGATGACGTTGTCGAACTCCAGGCCCTTGCTCTTGTGGATGGTCAGTATGCGGATGCCGTCCGTTTCGGTACTCTGGATGGTCTTGGCACCGATGACCTCGTCCCACTCGCGCAGGAAGGCGTCGATGTCGGTCGACGTGTCCTGGCAGAACTGTGACAGCTGGTCGAAGAAGGCGCAGACGTAACCGCTCTCCTCGGTCAACGTGTGGAGCCGGAAGATGGTGAACAACCGCTCGGAGAGCTCGTAGAGGGGCATTTGCAACAGCTCGCCAGTGTGCTGGCTGTACGCTTCCGGCAACAGTCCGGCCAGTGGCTGGCCGCTGCCGAAGAGACGGTCGTCGGTCAGCGTTTCGCGGAGCACGGCACGGTGGTAGAGCTTGGCGATGGCTGCCTGGGTCAGCATGTCGTCGGGGTGGGTGAGCAGGCGGAGTGACAGCACGATGAGCGTACAGGCTGACGATGAGTCCAGCCGGAACGCCTCGTCGCTGACAATGCGCACGCCGGGCAATTGTGCCGACAGGTAGTCGGCAATGGTCGGAATCATGCGGTTGCTGCGCACCAGGATGGCCATGCACCGCGGGGCCACACCGTGCTGCATGAGCATGCCGACCGTCGCGGCCACCTCTGTCAGCACCTCCTGCTGGTAGTTGTCGCGCGGCAGTAGGCTGACGGCCACCATGCCCCGTGCGGGCTTGCCGTCCGGCACCTGCTGACAGACGTCGGCATAGGCCTGGCGCAGCTGTTCGGCCCCGTCGGGGTATTCCTCGCGCTGCGACTCATACTCCTGGCGGGCAGCCTCGGTGAAGAAAGCGTTGTTGAACGTGATGATGTTGCGCTCCGAGCGGTAGTTCGTGGTCAGGCTGCGCTTCACCAGGCGCTGGTCGGCATTGGGAAACTCGCAATCGATGGCATTCAGCAGGCGCCAGTCGCCGGAGCGCCATCGGTAAATGCTCTGCTTGACGTCGCCCACAATGAGGTTTTCGGTGTCTGCGTGGCTCATGCACTCCTCGAGCAGGACCTTAAAGTTCTGCCACTGGACGGTCGACGTGTCCTGGAACTCGTCAATCATGATGTGCTCCAGCCGGGTACCGATTTTCTCGAAGATGAAGGGCGAGTCGCTCTCGTCGATGAGCGCGTGCAGCAGTTGCTGGGTGTCGCTGAGCAGAAAGCGGTTGGACTCGTCGTTCAGCTGGCGCACCTTCTGCTCAATGCTGCCCAGCAGGCGCAGCTGGTTCAGGTGGCGCAGGGTCAGGTCGGCCGACTTGAACAGGCGCCACTGATGGGTGCGCTCCTCGATGGCGCGGCGCAACAGTGGCTGCAGTACCGATTCAGCCAGCATGATGATGGCGTCGCGGCGTGGGTGGGTCTTGTTGCTCCACTTCTCGGGGCTCTCGGCACAGTCGGCCACGCGCTTGCCGACGATGCTCTCGTCGAACGTGCCGGCCTGCAGTTTCAGGAAGAAACCGGCCACGCCTGACCGCCCGTTGGCAAGGTCGTCAATGCTGAATCCCTCGGCGCCCAGGGTGTCGAAAAACTCGTTGCCCAGGTCCTTCATGCGCTCCAGGGCGTCCTGACGGATGGCGCGCAGCTGTCGGTTGTAAGCCTCGAAGAAGTGCTTGTCGTCCATCTTGGCCTGCAGTGTGGCGCTCCGCTCCTTGTAGAAGTCGCGGAAGATGGTGCGCCCGAACTGCTTCACCTTTCCAATGATGTTCCACGACTGGTTGTCGCTGATGTTTTCCATGATGTACTTCAGAATCCACTGCAGCATGACATCGGTGTGGGTGAGGTTGTCAATCAGGCGGTCGACGGCCTGCTCCTCAACCTGTATGTCGTTCAGCCCGATGCGCAGGTTGGCCGTCAGGTCCAGTTCGCGGGCCAGGTTGCGCAGCACGCTCTGGAAAAACGTGTCGATGGTCTCAATGCGGAAGTAGTTGTAGTTGTGGAGCAGCAGGTAGAGGGCCTCGCCGGCACGACGGCTGACGAGTGCCTCGGACAGACCCGTCAGCCGGACAATGTGCTGAAGGTAGTTGTCTGAGTCGGGCAACAGGCGGCTGATGCCGTAGAGTTGGCTGATGATGCGCATCTTCATTTCTTCCGTAGCCTTATTGGTGAAAGTAACGGCCAGGATGGTGCGGTAGCTCTGCGGATTCTCGACCAGCAGCTTGATGTATTCGGTGGCCAGGGTGAATGTCTTGCCGGAACCGGCACTGGCCTTGTAGACGACGAGTGGTTTTACCATCTTCTGAAAATTTCTATAGTGAACTTACAGCCGAAATTCTGGAATTTCGCATTGAGGAAACTGGCAAAAATGCCGGTAGAGAAATAGCGGTTGGTGAAACCGTAGCCCACCTCGCTGTAGAGCCGGGTATGCTGAATGCTGAGCAGGCTGGCGTAGATCATCTCCGTCTCTACGAAATGGCCCACAAGCGGTGTCCAGCCAAGAGCCAGCAGCGGTGACTCCAGCGAAAGGTGACTGCGCAGGTAGTAGTCCGACTGGTTGTACCACTCGCTGTTGAGCAGTTGGAACTGTCCCGTCCACTCGTCCTCCCATCCTGACGGCAGGTTGTTGTCGCGGAAATTGGCATAGTCAACAAAATAGTCGCTGTTGCGATTGGTATACAGGCCGAAGCCGGCACGCCAGTTGAGCAGACGAAGGCTGCCCAGCTTGATTTTCTGGGCTGCATCGACTTCCCAGCGGTCATAGCTCAGGTTGGATTTCAGCACGTGGGGGAAACTGTGCTCGTAGTTAGCCGTCAGCACGGGTCCATGGCGCCACGGCGTGAAGCGCAGGGTCAGCGACGGAGCAAAACTGCGGTACTCCTCGGGCAGCTGTAGGCTGCGCAGCAGTCCCTTGTTGGTCGAGTGGCGGTGGTGGTAGACAAGGCCGCTCTTAATCTCCAGCCAGTCGTAGGCTTGGACATTGTTGACAATCTCGACGTATTCGTCCTTGAACTCCGGCACCTCGAAGTCGGGGCCCATGTGCTGCTGGATGTCCTCAATCAGCGTGCCGCTATTGATGCGGTTGCCGTTGGCCCAGCAGATTTGTGCGTAGCCGTTGCGCTTCGGGTTGTAGTTCATGCGCAACGGGGCTTCGTAATAGAACTGGCGCTGCTTGAAGTTGTAGCCGAAGCCCGGATTGAAGGTCAGGTAGCGGTGGCTGTTCCACGTATACTGCAGACCGAAGTTCAGTCGGTAGCTGAAACCGCGACTGCCGCTATAGCCGAAATACAGGGGGTTGAGAATGGGCGAAATGGTCATGGCAAAGGCACCGGCATTGGCATGGATGCGATTGACGAGATTGTCGCCGATGACGTCCCAGAGAATCTCCTTCATCTTGTTGCCTTCGTGAATGGCAGTGGTGTCGACGGTAGCGGTATCGGCCTGATAGCGCAGGCTGTCGTAGTGCAGGTAGAGCTGTTTCTCCATTTGGCGCAGGGGAATGGGGCGCAGCGTGTCCATCATCTCGCGGCTGTCCTGCTCGTCAAGCGAGTCAGGTAGTGTGACAGGACAATTATAAACAGCTGAAAATCTGGAAACTACTTTGTTTCCGAGAAAGTAAAACTTTGCCTCGATGCTGCTCCGTTCAGGCAACATCTGGTGGCCTATTCTCTGATTCATGACCGTCACCACCTTGAACGATAGCATGTCAAATTCGCCGTCGTACGAAACGGATAGCACCTGGCCGGTCTGGGCGTTGACAACGGCACTGCCCCTGATGAGCTGTGTGTTGTTGACGCGCGGACGGAAACGCACAACGGCCTGGCCGTTCGAACCCTTCATGACGCGATACTTATAGTAATAGCGATTGGAACGGTGGAATGGCGACAGTATACTCTCAGGGTAGATGGATATGCCGTAAATGTTGGGGGTGATGTAGTGAACCATGGCCGACATGGTAAACCGATTGCGCGGAATGGTGCCACAGACCACCTGACGGTGCAGGTCGTAGTCACTGGGCGTGGTATAGCGGATGCGACAGTACGACTCGCCGATATAGTCGCGCTCGCCTTTGGCTATGGTGTACATCGTGGGTACGAGATATAGGGTAGGGTTGCGCCGTTGCAGTTCAAAGGTGTAGCGCAAGTACAGGTTCTCCTCAACACCGTTGACAGGTTCTGAGTAGTTGCGGCTGAAATCCCATATCCGGTTGATTAACAGCGAGTCGTCCGTCCTGGTAGCAAAACAAATGCTGGGCATGAAAATCATCACGTCCAGCATCAGTATGCTTACTATAATGCGTAACTTCGATTTCACGACCCCAAAATTACAAATAATTTTTGAGGTCACAAAACTTTAGCCCAAATATTTCATCAGAATTCTTGCATTACCCGAATCGCGAAGCTTGGCAATGCTCTTCTCGCGAATCTGGCGAACGCGCTCGCGAGTCAGTCCCAACTGGTCGCCGATTTCCTCAAGACCCTTCTCGTGGCATCCAATGCCGAAGCACTCGCGGATAATCGTAATCTCACGGTCCTTCAATACCTTTTGCAGCACGTTGTTCAGTTCGAGAGCCATCGACTCGTGGTCTACATGGCGGTCGGTACGGGAGTCGTCGCCCGATGCCATCACGTCGAGCATGCAGTTGTCCTCGCCATCCTGGAAGGGTGCATCAATCGAGACATGGTGGCTGTCGGCTTGCATGGACTGCGCAATCTTCTCCTCGTCCATGTTGGTAGCATCGCTCAGCTCTGCTACAGAGGGGTGACGCTGGAACTCCTGCTCGAAACGATTGATTTCGTGACTGATTTTATTGAGTGAACCTACCTGATTGAGCGGCAGACGCACAATACGGCTCTGCTCAGCAATGGCCTGCAGAATGCTCTGGCGAATCCACCAAACGGCATAGGAAATGAATTTGAAACCGCGTGTCTCATCAAACTTCTGTGCGGCCTTAATCAGGCCAATGTTACCCTCGTCTATCAAGTCGGTCAGTGTCAGCCCTTGATGCTGATACTGCTTGGCGACGGAGACTACAAATCGCAGGTTTGCCGTAACCAATTTGTCCTTGGCGCGCTCGCCTTCAGGACCGCCTTTTCGTATCTTTTGGGCCAGTTCGATTTCCTCATCAATACTGATAAGCGGTGCACGACCAATTTCCACAAGATACTTATCCAGTGCCTCACTCGAACGGTTTGTAATACTCTTCTGAATCTTTAACTGTCTCATCTTTATCCTTTATAATTACGTCCTAACTGCTTGAATTTCAAGCGTGTGTATTATTAATACCTTTAAAAGCGGTGCAAAGTTACGAAAAATTTCGATTCGTTGTTCTCCCAACAACTATTTTTTTTATTAAAAAATATTAATTCTCCCGTTTTTCCTTCGGTTTCCTTTTCTTATGCCTATGCGGTTTCTTGGACTGAGTGCCATCCTGCGGCTTATCCTGTGGTTTGCCCTTAGCCTGACTCCTGTGCCGGGGCTTTCCACTACGACTGTGTCCTCCACGTCCGCGACTGCTTTTGTGAGGTGACGACTTCTGGTATTCTGGAGCCTCGCCTAAACCTTCGGGCAGCGGGTTCTTGGGAATATCCCGCTCCAGGAAGCGTTCTATCTCTGAAAAACTGCGCATGTCCTTGTCCGACACAAACGTAATGGCCACGCCGTCGCGTTGCGCACGCGCCGTGCGACCGATGCGGTGAACATAGTCCTCGGCATCGTGGGGGACGTCGTAGTTGATGACCATCAGGATGTCGTCAATGTCTATGCCGCGTGCCACGATGTCCGTAGCTACCAGCACCGAAACCTGGCCTGACTTGAAGCGGTACATCACGTCGTCACGCTCGGCCTGCGTCAGGTCGGAATGCATCGGGGCACAGTTGATATTGATGCGCGTCAGTTCGCGCGTGATGTCCTTCACTTTATCCTTCTTGCCTGAGAAGATGATGACGCGCTCCAGTTCCCCAGCCTTGAACAGATGGCGTATGATGCCCAGCTTCTGGGGTTCATAGCAGAGGTAGGCCGACTGCTGTATCTTCTCTGCGGGCTTCGATACTGCTATCTTAACCTCGACAGGATTATTCAATAATGTACGCGCAAGCTGCTGAATCTTCTGCGGCATGGTAGCTGAGAACATGATGGTCTGGTGGTCGGCAGGCAACAGCTTGGCAATCTGGAGGATGTCGTCAGAAAAACCCATGTCAAGCATACGGTCAGCCTCGTCGAGCACGAAGAAGGAGAGGCGGTTCAGGTCGAGATGACCCATGCGGATATGCGAGAGCAGACGGCCTGGAGTGGCTATTACCACGTCGGCACCCATCTTGAGGCCTCTGGTTTCTACGTCGAAGCGGTTGCCGTCGTTGCCGCCATAGACGGCTACCGACGATATGCCGTCCAAGTAGTAGCCGAAGCCTTGCATGGCCTGGTCTATTTGCTGGGCCAGTTCGCGCGTAGGTGACATGACGATGCAGTTGACGGCATCCTTGGGATAGCCGCCGTCGTCAAGCATTGAGAGGATGGGCAGCAGGTAGGCTGCCGTCTTGCCCGTACCTGTCTGGGCCACGCCGATGATGTCGCGGCCGTCCAGTATCTTTGGGATGCACTGCTCCTGAATGGGTGTCATCTCCTCGAAGTGCATGTCGTAGAGCGCATCGAGTATGTTATCGTTCAGATATGTTTCTTCGAAAGTCACTTTTTGTCTCTTTTCTTTTAATTCTTAATTGGGTGCTTGTCTATAGCAGAAGTATGCAATGAGCGCATAGAGGATGTTGGGAATCCAGGCGGCCACAATGGGTGGCGTACCTGCATTAATGGCAAAAGTGGCGCTGACCGTCTGCAGGAGGATGTAAGTGAACGACAGTCCCAGTCCGATGCCCAGATAGAGACCCATGCCGCCCTTACGCTTTCGTGACGACAGCGACACGCCGATGATGGTCAGGATGAACGATGCGAAGCTGGAGGCTATGCGCTTGTGGTATTCCACTTCGTACTGCACGACGTTCGACGACCCGCGCTGTTGCTGTTTGGATATGTAGCGCAACAGTTCGGGCGAGGTGAAGGTCTCCTGCTGGCCGGACGAGAACACCAGGTCCATGGGTTCCATCTGTATCAGCGTGTCAATCTCGCTGCCCGACGTGATTTCCTCGCGCATGCCCTTCATCGTCCTGATCTTGTAGTTGCGGGCCTTCCAGTGGTAGCGTTCCTCAGCAATGGTGTCATACTGGATGACGTTGGCATTCATCTGGCTCACCATCTTTTTGTTTTCAAACTGATAGAGTGCAAAGCCGTAGCCCGTCTTGCGGATGTCGTCGTATTGCGACAGGTAGGCTACAACACCCTTGTCGACCATCAGCTGGATGTTAGATGCCGAGGTGTTCTTCTTGTTGTTCTTGTAAAGTGACTCAAAGTCGTGGCGCACGACGGTACCTTTCGGTATGACGTAGGCACCGAGATAGAAGTTGAGCAATGCAATGAGGGCTGCCGAGATGATGTAGGGGCGCAGCAGTCGCTTGAAGCTCATGCCACAGGCCAGCATGGCAATAATCTCGGAGTTACCAGCCAGTTTTGACGTGAAGAAAATGACGGCAATGAATACGAACAACGGCGAGAACAGGTTGGCAAAGTAGGGCACAAAGTTAGCGTAGTAGTCGAAGACGATGGCACGCAACGGAGCGTGGTAGTTGGTGAACTTAGCCAAGTTCTCGTTGACGTCGAAGACGATGGATATACTGATAATCAGCAGGATGGAATAAAAATAGGTTCCAATGAACTTGTAGATGATGTAGCGGTCCATGCGCTTGACGTAGCGCAGCGGATTGAGCATCTTGAGCAGCGCAAGCCTATGCCATGGCAAGCGGCGCAGCCACAGGATGACCGGCATCAGTAGTGTAAGCAGTCTCCGCCACAGGTGGCGGAGTTTCCAGGCGATATGTTTGGGAAGTCGTTTGTTCATCGTCTCGATCCTAAGTTATTGTTCATCTCCTGCGCCCTAAATTGTCAATGACCGAGCGCTTCCACTGTGTAAAGTCGCCCTGCTCTATGTGCTGGCGGGCATCGGTCACCAGCCGCAAATAGAAGGCAAGGTTGTGGATGGACGCAATCTGCAGCGCCAACAGCTCCTGCGCCTTGAACAAATGGTGCAGGTAGGCTTTCGAGTGGATGCGGTCTATCTCGCATCCGTCGGGGTCAATGGGCGAGAAATCGTCCTGCCACTTCTGGTTGCGCATATTGATAGTGCCCTCGTATGTGAACAGCATGCCATTGCGCCCGTTTCGTGTCGGCATGACGCAGTCGAACATATCCACGCCACGCTCGATAGCCTCCAGCAGGTTCTGGGGCGTGCCTACACCCATCAGGTAACGCGGGCGGTCCTTGGGCAGAATGTCATTGACCACCTCAATCATGTCGTACATGACCTCAGTAGGTTCTCCAACGGCCAGTCCGCCGATGCTGGCACCACCACCGTCGTTCAGTTGTCCGAGTATGTCGACCACATGCTTGGCAGCGTCCTGACGCAGTTCTTTATAGGTGCATCCCTGAACGATGGGAAACAGCGTCTGCCGGTGGCCATAGAGGGGTTCGGTCTCGTTGAACCGCTTCACGCAACGCTCTAACCAGCGCTGCGTAAGTCGCAGACTGTTAGTGGCATACTGATGGTCGCTCTGACCGGGAGGACACTCGTCGAAGGCCATCATGATGTCGGCTCCGATGACGCGCTGCGTGTCCATGACGTTTTCGGGAGTGAAAAAGTGCTTCGAGCCGTCAATGTGGCTGCGGAACTCGCAACCCTCCTCGCGCAATTTGCGAATGCCGGTGAGCGAGAATACCTGAAAACCGCCCGAGTCCGTCAGTATGGGCCGGTCCCATGTGTTGAACCGGTGCAAGCCTCCCGCCTTGCGCAGAATGTCAAGACCAGGCCGGAGGTAGAGGTGGTAGGTGTTGCC
>DFGF01000074.1:0-177 GCA_002371715.1 Prevotella sp. UBA3757 | reverse complement strand
TAATCTGGGCCTTCACCTGTTCGCGGAGTTCGGTGAAATGGACACCTTTGACGCTGCCCACTGTGCCGACGGGCATAAAGATGGGTGTCCTGATTGTGCCGTGGTCAGTGGTTATCAGGCCCGCACGCGCGCTGCTGTATGCATCGGTATGTTGTACTTCGAAGTTCACTTGTTATT
>DFGF01000120.1 GCA_002371715.1 Prevotella sp. UBA3757 | reverse complement strand
TTGAAATTTCGAGCACTTCTCACCCGTTCTATACCGGTAAGAGCAAGCTCGTCGACACCGCCGGTCGCGTCGACAAGTTCATGAGCCGCTACGGTAAGGCTGCGAAGAAATAAATAATTTCACGCCAGAGAACAAGACATCTAAGGCGCGTCCAAAGGTAGTTGCATATGCCTGTTGGTCGCGCCTTTTTCCTACCCAAAAACTTCCAGAAACTGTAACTATGAAACAACTGAAACTCGCATTCAGGCTTCTGATGGCTCTCACGCTTCTTGCAGCCTGCGAAGCTGACGACAACGACAAGCTGCCCAGCAAATCCGATACCAGCCAAAGCGGTGGTGTCAACCATAACAAGAACACCACGGGCAACGACCTGCTGGACTCGCGCCTCGAGGTGCCTGCCACCACCATTAGCGCCAATACCACCTTCCTGATACGCAGCGTCCAGAACTACGGCATCAACTACATCATCGAGTGGGACAATAAGAAGCGCGCCCAGCGCTGGACGGCCTACCAGATGTACGACGGCAACAGCGGCACGGCCTGGAACCGCAATAACTGGATGTCAACAGAATGGGGCGGCGACCCCTTCCAGCCCGACCCCGACCTGCCTGCCGACGTGCGCACCGAACTCTCCGACTATCGCGGCTCGGGCTACACGCGCGGTCATATCATCCCCTCGGCCGACCGTCTGAACTCCAAGGAGGCCAACGAACAGACCTTCTACCTCTCGAACATGCACCCGCAGGCCTACGCCTTCAACGGCGCACCAGGCGTATGGGGCGAGATGGAGAATTTTTTGCGCGGCTACTGGAACAAGCGCAGTTTCCGCGACGTGCTTTACGTCGTCAAGGGTGGCACCATCCGCGACGACCAGGTCAAGGAGTATGTCGGACGACTGTTGGTTCCCCAGTATTTCTTCATGGCAACGGTCTGCCAGGCCGGCAACAGCTACAAGGGCATAGCCTTCTGGGCCAACCACGACGAACCCAGCCGGACGGTCAAGAGCTGCATCATCACCATCGACGAACTGGAAGCGAAGACGGGTCTGGACTTCTTCTGCAACCTGCCTGACGACACCGAGAACGAGGTGGAACGTACGGTAGACAAGACATACTGGAGCGTCAACTAATGGACTGAGGTTAATAAAAAAACATAATTAACGTGCTTTTTATTTGCATATCTGATTATTAATTCGTATCTTTGCTGACAAGTAAAGATACGATTATTTAATTTTATTCAAACACATAGCTAAAAAGTAATGAAGACAGTTTATGATTTCTCTGTCAAGGACAGAAAAGGTAAGGATGTATCGTTGAAAGAGTATGCCAACGAGGTACTGCTGATAGTCAATACTGCCACCAAGTGCGGTTTCACACCACAGTACGACGAGCTGGAAGCTCTCTACAAGAAGTATCACGGTCAGGGCTTCGAGATTCTCGATTTCCCCTGCAACCAGTTCGGACAGCAGGCTCCCGGCACCGACGAGTCGATTCATGAGTTCTGCAAGCTGAACTTCGGCACAGAATTCCCCCGCTTCAAGAAGATTAAAGTCAATGGCGAAGATGCCGACCCGCTCTATAAGTTCCTGCAGGAGCAGAAAGGCTTTGCCGGCTGGGACATGGAGCACCCCATCGCTCACATCCTGGAGGACATGCTCAGCAAGGCTGACCCCGACTACAAGCAGAAGCCCGACATCAAGTGGAACTTCACGAAATTCCTCATCAACAAGAAGGGCCAGGTCGTAGCACGCTTCGAACCTACGACGAAGGTCGAGGTTATCGAAGAACAAATCAAGGAAGAACTCAACAAATAATCATAAGGCACGGATTACACGGAATTCACGGATATTCATTAGCCGCGTTTTCCTAAAAGGGAACAGTGTAATCCGTGCCTAAATCATAACAAGTATGGAACAAACAAAATGCTTGATTATAGGCAGCGGACCCGCAGGGTATACCGCTGCCATTTACGCTTCAAGAGCTAACCTCAGTCCCATCGAATACTGCGGTATGCAACCTGGCGGCCAGCTGACGCAGACCACCGAAGTCGAAAATTTCCCCGGTTACCCGCAGGGAGTAGACGGCAACCAGATGATGATGGACATCCGCGAACAGGCCGAGCGCTTCGGTGCCGACATCCGTGACGGCGAGATAGTGCGCGTCGACTTCTCACAGCGTCCCTATAAAGCCTGGGACGACGCCGGTCGCGAAATAGAGGCCGACACCGTCATCATTGCCACCGGCGCCTCAGCCAAGTACTTAGGACTGGACGACGAACGCAAATACAACGGCATGGGTGTCTCGGCCTGTGCTACGTGCGATGGTTTCTTCTATCGCAAGAAGACCGTAGCCGTTGTGGGCGGCGGCGACACTGCCTGCGAGGATGCTCTCTACCTGAGTGGGCTGGCCAAGAAGGTCTATATGATTGTGCGCAAGCCCTTCCTGCGTGCCTCGAAGGTCATGCAGCAGCGCGTCATGGAACGTGAGAACATCGAAATCCTCTTCGAGCACAACACCCTCGGGCTGTTTGGCACGGACGGCGTAGAAGGTGCCCACCTGGTGAAGCGCAAGGGCGAAGCCGACGAGCAGCTGGTAGACATCCAGATTGACGGGTTCTTCCTGGCCATCGGCCACAAGCCCAATACCGACATCTTCAAGGAGTGGCTCGACACTGACGATATTGGCTATTTCAAGAAGATTGACGGCACGCCACGCACCAAGCTGCCAGGCATCTTCGTTGCCGGAGACTGCGCCGACCCCGTCTACCGTCAAGCCATCAGTGCCGCCGGATCGGGCTGCCAGGCAGCCATCGAAGCCGAACGCTTCCTTTTGGGCTAAAACCGGGAAGTCGGAGTAATCGGAATACTCGGAGTAATCAGAATACTCAGAGTAATCAGAGTAATCAGAGTAATCAGAAAATCAGAGTAATCAGAAAATCAGGAACTCGGAAAATCGGAAAATCATAAAAAAGCCTCGCTTCCCAGCGAGGCTTTTTCAAATAAAAACTAAATTAATCAACCATAAACCTTAACCATTAAAAATCTTCAAAGCCAATGAAAAGGGCAGAGCCCTTATGAAAGAATCAGAAATGCGCTCATTTCTTTAAGACGTTGCAAAGATATAGCTTTTTAATGAAAACAAGGTTCGCATACGCTTAAAATGGGTTTGAAAAACGACAATTATACGTTTTTCAAACCTTATTTATCGTTTTTCAAACCAAAAAGCGCCCTTTTAAGACTTTTTGGCAGACGTTTTTATCGTTTTTTGGAGTAAAATTCGTAATTTCGCACCATCAAAAATCTTCGAGCATGCAGAATTTAAACCTCATCATCGTCGTAGCAGCAGTCGTTCTGATAGCGATTATAGCCCTCATCAGATGGCTCTATGCCCGCAATACGCGCATTCGCAGTCAGCTACAGATGAACTACATATTCAACAACATCACCCACGAACTACTGACCCCACTGACCATCATTTCTGCCTCCGCAGAGAAACTGCGCGAAGAACACCCCGACAGCCGTCACGACCTGGACCTGATGGACCTGAACATCCAGCGCAGCGTACGACTGCTGCAACAGATATTAGAGACCAGCAAACTGCAAGCCGGCGAACTGAAAATCCTGGTAAGCCAGGGCGATGTCATGCAATATATTAAGGAAACGGCGCTCAGTCTGGAACCCCTGATGATGCGCAAACACCTGAACTTTAGCATCAACTGCAAGCCGGAAAGCATGATGGGTTGGCTCGACACCGACAAAATGGACAAAATCATCTTCAACCTCTTGTCCAATTCTGCCAAATATACGCCCGAGGGAGGTTCCGTCACCCTGAACGTCGTGACCAATATGCGGTTCGACCGCGTCGTCATCCAGGTCATAGATACCGGTGTCGGCATTCCCAAAGAGAAGATGAAACACCTGTTCACGCGATTTTACGATGGCGACTACCGCAAGAACAGGACCATCGGTACGGGACTGGGCCTGGCCCTCACGCGCGATCTTATATTACTACACGGGGGCCACATCAGCTGCGACAGCACCGAAGGCCACGGCACCACCTTTACCCTTGAGATACCCATCAGCAAGGAAGCCTTCAGACCAGAGCAGATTGACGAACGCACCCAGACCTGGACGCACCTGCCCGAACAAAACATTGCCGACCTGCCACAGGCGGAAATGCTCACCGAAGAAACAGCTCCCGAAGCCGGCCCAAATGCCTCGCGCGTGCTGATTGTCGAGGACAACAGCGAACTGCTCCGACTGATGAAGCGCCTGCTGCAGCCTACCTACCACGTCTTAACTGCCAGCAACGGGCGCGAGGCACTGAACGTTATCGAAACCGAGAGGCTCGACATCGTGGTCTCGGACGTGATGATGCCCGAAATGGACGGCTACGAGTTAACGGCACATATCAAGCAAAACGAGATGTACAGCTATCTGCCCATCATCCTTCTGACGGCCAAGACGACCGAGGAAGACCAACAGAAGGCCCTACTGTCAGGCGCCGACGGCTACATCACCAAGCCTTTCAAAATCCGCGACCTGCAGCTGCGCATTGACAATCTGGTGGCCAACCGCCAGCGCATCCGTCCCGAGGCACAACCGGCAGAACAGCAGGTCGAAGACACGATGAGCACTGACGACAGGGAATTTCTGGAACGTGCCACACAATGCGTCTACAACCATATCAGCGATTCCGACTACGACCGCGAGACATTTGCATCCGATATGGGAACCAGCGTCAGCACACTATATACCAGGTTACGAGAGCTGACGGGCAAGAGCATGATCAACTTCATCCGCGACATTCGCATACAGGAGGCCTGCCGCATTGCCAAGGCTGAGCCTAATGCCCGCGTCAGCGACATTGCCTACCGTGTGGGCTTCCGCGATGCCAAATACTTTGCCACGGCCTTCAAGCGCATCATGGGCAAACAGCCCAAGGAGTACTTTGCGGAACTGAGAGGTGAGAACTGAGAGGTGAGAATTGAGAGGTGAGAACTGAGAATTGAGAGGTATGATATGATAGGGGACGGCAAGCAGTCATATATGCCTGCCTGTTGACCATAGTCCTATGAACGTCAGGAGGCCGTTGAGCATCAGCAATTCGTAGCCGAAGCGGTAGCCAGTAAGCTGCCCCACCCCATAGTCGATGGCAAAGCACAACAAGGGCGAAGCAATGGCGATGAACGGCACCCAGCGGTCGTTGACCGTCCGCCTGGTCAGCAGTCCGAAAGCAAACAAGCCCAGCAACGGCCCATAAGTGTAGCTGACAATCACGTAAATGGCATCAATCAAACTGGTGGAGTTGAGCACCCTGAACAGAAGGATAAACAGCACGAAGACGGCACACATGACCAGATGCGTCCGTTTGCGCAACCGTTCGTCGTCATTGCGCTGCCTGATGTCCACACAATAAATGGTGGTCAGCGAGGTCAACGCCGAATCAGCACTGGAGAACGATGCCGCCACGATGCCAAGAACGAAGAACACTTCTATAAATGAAGAATGAAGAATGAAGAATGAAGAATTTGCTACCGCTGCACTTTGTACCGAATGGGCTGCTGACGTAATGTACTGCGGCAGGAGGGTGTCGCCCATGGCAGGGACGGCTATGCCTTGCTGCTGATACCACATGGTCAACAACACGCCAAGCGCCAGAAACAGCGCATTGACAGGCAGGAACAGCACACCATACGTACACATATCCTTCTGGGCAGCCCGCAGCGTCCGGCAGGTCAGGTTCTTCTGCATCATGTCCTGGTCGAGTCCCGTCATGACGATGACGATAAAGATGCCGCTCACGAATTGCTTGACGAAATGCTGCTTAGACACCCAGTCATCCATCACGAAGACACGCGACAGTTCACTGTCAGCCACGGCCCGGATGGCCTCTGACGGCGACAAGCCCAAGTCGCCTATTACCTTATATATAATAATAAGCAGGGCAACATAGAGACAGAGCGTCTGCAGCGTGTCAGTCCACACCAGCGTCTTGATGCCGCCACGCCGCGTATAGAGCCAGATGAGAGCCACCAGTCCCACAGCCGTCACGACGAAAGGTACGCCGAGCGGCTCGAAGGCAAAGCGCTGCAGGATGATGCAGACAACATAGAACTTGACGGCTGCCCCCGCCATCTTCGACAACAGGAAAAACCAAGACCCCGTCTGGTGCGACCGCGGCCCCAGGCGCTGTCCCAGATAGGCATAGATGCTGGTCAGACTCAGCCGGTAGTAGAGCGGCAGCAGCACAAAGGCCACCACCACATAGCCGGCAATGAAGCCCATACAGGTCTGCAGATACGTCATCTGCGAGTGCATCACCATGCCCGGTACCGAGACGAACGTCACGCCGGATATCGAGGCCCCCACCATGCCAAAGGCCACCATGAGCCACGGCGAACGGCGGTCGGCACGGAAAAACGTATCGTTGCTGGCGCGCCGGCTCGTCAGCCTGCTGACGGCAAAGAGCAGCGCAAAGTACAGAAGGACTACAGTCAGAATCATGGTGCAAAGGTACGAATTAAAGGGTAAAGTGAAGTGATAAAAGCGAAAAAACTGCTGCCCGGCTTCTTTCTTTCAGTTTATTTTCGTATTTTTGCACCCATATTACGAAATTTATGCTACAAAACAGACACAACTTACGATACATCCTCCTCTGGGTCATGCTGATGACAACGGGTTTGCTCATGGCAAAGTCCACAAGGGGAGCGCAATTATTAGGACAGGCCGACAGCCTGTATGCCGCCCAACAATATAAAGAGGCCTTGGCCACGGCTCGCGAGGCCCTGCCACTGACGAAGGGCACGGAGGGCGAGGCCGACTGTCTGAACCTGCTGGCCATCATCAACATCCGGCTGTCTGACTACCAGGAGGCCGCCCGCTATGCCAAGGACTGCTATGCACTGGACGAGAAGACGGGCGACCCCGACATCATGTCGTCGAGCCTGAACACGCTGGCTGCCATCTATATGGGCGCCAACCAGCCCAAGGAGGCCGAGCAGTATGTGCTGAAGGGCATCGAGAAGGCCCGGCAAGCCAACAACCCCAGCCGGATGGCCATCCTGCAGGCCATGGCCTCAGAGGTGTACCACGCCCTGGGCGACGACCAGAAAGCGCTGCCCTACATCGAGCGGGCCTACGAGATTGACAAGCAGACGGGTAACGAGCCGCGCGCCACGGTACGACTGGCCCAGAAGGCCTCCATCCTCATCGGACTGCACGACTACCGGCAGGCCGAAAAGGTACTGGCCGAGGTGATACCCGCCCTGCGCAAGGCCGACGACCGCCACTCGCTGGCCATAGCCTGCAACAAGATGGGCATGGCCCTGCTCTCGCAGCAACGGGAGGCCGAAGCCCTCCCCTACTACCGCGAGGCTGCTGGCATCCTTTCGGAAATGGGCGACATATATAATGAGGTACACGCGCGTAGGGGACTCTACGAAGCTCTCTGGCGGAGCGACCCCGAAGCAGCCAAGCAGGAGCTGGACCGCTTCAACGACCTGAAAGACTCCATCTACAGCAAAACGTCGGCCGAGACTCTGGCCCGATACAATGCCGAGTTTGGCAACGACTGGCTGCAACTTGAGAATCATGCCCAGCGCCATGCCAAGCTATGGGCCATCGTCGTTGCCGTCATTCTGGCCGTTGTGGCCGTAGCCGTGTGGCTGCTGATGCGCCGCCGCCAGCAACGCCAAGCCCAAATCAACGCCCAGCTCAAGGAGCATATCCAGGAACTGCGTGAGAAGTATGACATGCTGAACGAGCACTACGGCAACGCACTGAACACCAACAACCATGACGACAAAGACGAACTGAATGCCACCGACCGCGACTTCATTGAAAAAGCCATCAATACCATCAACGAGCTGATACTCTCCGGACAGATTGATGCCAGCCACGTGGCCGAGTGCCTGGGCATGAGCCTCTTCCAGTTCCGTCAGCGGCTGACGGCACTGACCGACGAAACGCCACAGGCTTTTATCCAGAACATCCGCATGAAGCGCGCCCGCCACCTGCTGGACAACCATCCCGAGCTGAACATCTCGGAAATTGCAACACTCTGCGCCTATAACGACACGCCCAACTTTACCCGTGCTTTCAAGAAGACTTTTGGCCTGACACCCACGCAATATCTCGACAGGAAGGGGTAGATTAAACGAAATGATAAGATTACTTGACGAAATGATAACAACGTTTCGTCCCATTTGTCGTAACTTTGCCAACAGAAAAACTTACCCATTAAATGGCAAAGACGAAATATCAAGACGCGGCCGTGAAATATGCCGAGGACTATCTGGAGCGACTGCTCAAGATGGAGGACATCGTAGGCCATAACGTAGAGAAGAAACTCAGCAAAATGGTCGAAGAGAAGTTCAGGGAGCTGAAAGAAGACCAGAAGAAGGAATCACGCACGGAGTAAGGACAAGAGATACACGAAAGTGCTCTTTGACATATTGGGAAACGGAAAAACTTCGAAATGTTTGGAGATGTCGGATAATAGTCGTAACTTTGCAGCTGTGAAGGATAAGGACCTATATATTATCAGTGGCTGCAATGGAGCTGGCAAGACGACAGCATCGTTTACGGTGCTGCCAGAAGTGCTTGACTGCCGAGAGTTCGTGAATGCCGATGAGATAGCCCGTGGTCTGTCACCGTTCAATCCTGAAAGCGTAGCTATCGAGGCGGACCGGCTGATGCTCCAGCGCATAGAAGAAATGCTTGCATATGTCAAATAAAGAAGTACAAGATTTCTCTGAAAAACTGAGAAGAGGCCTGCTTTTGGCCGAAAAGAAGATGCTGCAGGAAAAAGCCTTGCATGGCGAGAGTATCGTAGTGTGCGACAACGACAACAACATCGTGCGTATTCCTGCCAGCGAGGTAATTGCCCAGCATAAGGCATTCCGATAACAGTACACAAGAACACTACGAAGATTTTTCCGCCGCAACTTCCGACAAGGAGGTTGCGGCGGTTCCGTTTTCCCCAAAGTGACAGAATACGTGATAGGTAACATTATAAAGAACAATTAAAAAAGACAAAAGCAATGATGAGACAACGACAGACAATCGTGAAGACGCTGGCCGCAGTGGCCATCGCCTTTGGCATGCAGACACCCGCCCAGGCCCAGTTCGGCGGACTGCTGAAGAAGGCCAAACAGGCCGTCAAGGAGAAAGTGGACGACGCCAAGAGCAGCGCCAAGCAGCAGGCACAGGGTGCCGCCAACGGACAGGTGCAGCAAGCACAGGGACAGCCCGGCCAGACCGACCAGGCCACGCAGAACTACATCAACCAGCTGCAGACGCAGCATGACGATGCAAACCTGGGCGACTTTGAACAGCGGAGTGACGGCAGTTACTGGATCTGGCAGTCATCCGGCTTTGGAACCCGCCACTACGGGCAATCGAAGATTTTTGGCAAATGGTATCCCAACGAGCGGAAAATGGTTGCCGGCGACTACATCTTTACGATAGACCAAGCAGGCAAGGTGTTCGACAAAGACGGCAACCTGAAGGGCGCTGTCCAGAAGAACCGTATTGTGACCGCTAACGCTGAAATCCTGAACCTTCAGGAAACTGAGAGCGCCATCCATATCATCGTGGGCGGTAAGGATATTGCACAGGTCACCAAGGACGGGCGTTGCATGTTCGGCACCGACCTCTATGCCCAGGCCGGCCCGATAGACCAGCGCGCCTACGCCTTCCTGCTGTTCGGACTTCAGTATTCGAACGAGGAACTGCTGGCCCTGGCCGCCAAGCGCGAACAGGCTGTCAAGGACACCGAAGTCGAGTTGGCCAACCATCAGGAGTTTGCTGAATTCAGCGCACGTGTGACCCGCATGGCCGTCAGGGAGAATGTGGAAAAGAACGGCATGAGTGCCCGCATGGACGAACGCGACTACTATATCTACAACCAAACGAACAACCTGAATCGCGGCTGCCACTGGGTGATGCTTGACAACGTGAGGGTGTGTGGCTGGAATCCTGAGAACAACCACCTGCTTGACCGTGACTACAACCGACTTGGCACCTTCTCGGGTGGCGTACTCTACGACCGTTGGGGCGTCAAATACGGGTCAGTGCAGAATGGCGTAGTCAAGAACCGTCATGGAAAGATGGTCGGCAAGGCCGTAAAAGGTCAGTTCAAGGGTACTGCCTTCGGCGGGAAAGGCAAGGACTTCAACTATAAACTCGTAGATGCCGGCAGCAAGCAGGTTGGACTCATCCAGACCAATGCCAGCCCGGACTTGGTAGCCGCCTGGGC
>DFGF01000115.1:15491-16497 GCA_002371715.1 Prevotella sp. UBA3757 | reverse complement strand
GCCACAGTTGTTGGACTTCCTGAACACATCGTTGGAAAATGAGCGTAATATAACTGACCTGACATTCCTCGACAAGGAGCAGACGGCCATCTACGACGGCGATCGCTCGCCCATCTATGACATCCTCTGCGAGACGGATGGTGGCGAGAAAATCATCGTTGAGATGCAGAACCGCGAGCATCCGAACTTCAAGGAGCGAATGCTCTATTATGCATCAGAAGCTATCACGCGTCAGGGCGAGATGGGAAGCGTGTGGACATACGACATCAAGGCCGTCTATATGATCGCCTTCACCAACTTTACGTTGAACGGCTTTGAGAATCGGCTTCGCATAGACGTTGGACTGACAGACCTCCAACAGGGTAATGTCTTTACAGACAAGATGCGCATGATATGCCTGCAGATGCCCTGTTTCACAAAAGATAGAGAAGAGTGTGACAATCATTTTGAACGTTGGATATATATACTGAAGAATATGGAGATATTGGATAGAATGCCGTGGGCTGCCCAGAATGCGGTATTCCAGCGGCTGGCAGATATAGCCGAAGTAAGCAAGCTGAACAAAGAAGAACGTTTGGAGTACGACCATGCCCTCAAGCGCTACCGAGACACGATGAATGCCATGACAGGTGCAGAACAGAAAGGGCGTGCAGAAGGGCGTTTAGAAACTCTAAAAGAAAATGCTCGTAGGATGAAAGCAGACGGCATGCCATTAGAATTGATAGCTAAGTACACAGACCTTTCAATCAACGAAGTAGAAACGCTATTAAAAGCTGAATAGTAATGACAGACAGTATAAGGCAGTATTTTTCTCAGGCTCCTGAGCTTCAAAAACTGGAAAGATTCGTCCAAGAGGGTTAGCCAGTCTATCAGGCACGTCATGCAAACTTGGCATACGAAAAAAGTTTGCGCCATTATCGTGACACGCTGAAAAACTATCTACTCCCCTCCCTCACAGGGAGGGGCAGGGGGTGGGTCTACAATTACTGCCACCCATCCTCACGGA
>DFGF01000115.1:11119-15317 GCA_002371715.1 Prevotella sp. UBA3757 | reverse complement strand
TTCACAGATGGTTGCCACCCTTATTAACAATTTAATCTTAAACTTAAAAAACAAATTCAATTAATCTTAAATGGTCGCAAAGCGAGGAGTCGAACCTCAACGAGTACCCACCTCTTTGTACTGCTTGCGTTTTACATCATCCATCATCCATCTTACATCTTACATCAGCCATCAGCCTTCAGCCTTCAGCCATCATACATCTTCCATCATTCAATCGTTCCTTCGATGTCAAGGGTGTAGGGTTCTTTTCGTGCGTTTGTATAGACATCGATCGTGCGCCAGAAGTTCTCTTCATGCACGTTAGTTGCATCAAAGTAGATGCGGATGTATGACGACTCGCCTTTGGCAAGTTCCTTCTGCTCGAATTTCGCGGTAACGCACTCGCAGGAGGGAGCGACGGAGATAATCACAAGCTTCTTGTCGCCAGCATTGCTATAGACAAAGTCGAACGAGTCGCGAGGGGTGTCCCTGTTCATCGCGAGATGGCAGATGGTGTCATTAAAGACAATGCGCGGCTCCGTCGGACTCTTGCTCGAGCAAGCGAGGAAAAGGCCGAGCTGAATGCCAAGCATTGCGAGAATGAGTAATCTGGAATGACGCATGAATGATTCAAATTATATTTCTCTGTGAGAAAGAGAAGGTGCGAAGGTGCACCTCCTCTTTTTAAGTATCGATTTCCGATGAATTACTCAATAGTCAGTGGCTGGCCGCCGGGGAAGGCACCACCAACAATCAGTTTCTTACATGTAATCCTTGCAAGTACAGAGCCAGGTTCCTGATTAGCAGCTTTCTCTTCAAATGTACATTCAGCGGGATTTTCAATTGTTCCGCTAACTGCCATGTTCACGGAAACACCATCTGTACGGTTACCGAATGTAGCGGTAGCTTTATTACTGAGTTTGAAGTTAGCACATGTGATGTTAAGAGCATCTACAGCCGACGCATCAAACGCAACTCCAGCTCCGCTAACTGTGATGTCCTTTGTCACAGCAAGGCCCTCTTCATTTACCCTCTTTCCAGCAAATCTCAGGTATTCCTTAGTAATAGTAAGATTTCCAGTGATGCTAACCTTCTTAGAAGTTACAATAGCGGTCTTAGCAGAAACAGCCATGTCACCATTTACAGTCAATGTACGCTTACCTTCACCTTTGACAAAGTCAATTATGAAAGCACCATTCTTAGATGTAAGGTTACCAATCTGAATGTCTTTCGAATCACCGTTACCACTACCAAGATCCGGATTAACGAAAGTAGTCTTTGCGGTAGCATTAACCTCAATATCAATATACTTACCGTTATGCTTATAAGCAATGTTCGGAGCGGCAGAACCAAGGTCATATTTTTGCTCATCGGCATTAACCATTTCGATGACGCTACATGCAAGCCACTGCTGGTATGCATCGTCGAGCTTAATCTGCTGGTCAACCTTACAGCGGTATTCACCATTCTGGTTCATGCTCTGAACAGAAGTACCTACAGCAGCATCAATATTGTGGATGAACTTACCAGTTTTATTGTTGGTCATGCGCTTACCGTCAGCAGCGGAAGCGTTACCATCCTTGTCCGTCATATCGAACTTACCGTTCTTCATCACCTCGATTGTACCACTGTTATCAACGGTACCACCCATGAAGTTGAGACCGCCAGTACCGTTGACGGTGACCGTGACACCTTCGGCGATATTAATACTGGCCTTGTGCTTAACAGGTGCATTTACGATAATCGTACCAGCCTTAGCATCGAACGTCTTGTCAGCATCAACTGTAGCAGCACCTTCGTAAGTTACCTTCGGGTTGATATCAGCATACTCGCCCGTTGCTTTCTCGTCGGCCTTCTCCATTGTGACATCACTCAGCAGTCCGCCTTCATAAATTTCAAGACGACCACCAGTGGTTGCGCTGCTGCAGCAAGTCTTACCAAGAACACGGATCTTAGACTGCATCTGGGCCTTGGTCTTGAGGGTTACATTCTCAGGAACGATGATGTCGTCACCTTTAATAGTGATGTTTGCATCATTTGTTTGATTTATGTCGTAAGGAGTGGTTGAAAGTGTGATATCGCCGATGACCTCAATTGTCTTCTTACCACCAGCTGTACGAGCTTCACCAAGTGCAGTAGTGAGTGATTTTTCGTCAACAGCGATGTAGCTAGTTTCGAAGGAACTTGGAGATACACTAATACCATTTTTTCCACCTAAAATCAGAGCTTTTCCTGCTTCGAACACGGCATTCTCCTTAGCAATATCAACTTTTGCCCACTTCTCCTCTTTTTTGTTATGAATGAGAACTACAAGGTCTTCAACTGTTGTAGGAAGAAGGGTGATAAATGCATTGACAGGAGAACCAGAACCCAAAGTAGCGGGGGTTTCGAAGTTAGCGACGATAGTCTTAGTACCCTCACTCGAAGCATAAAGTTCAGTTCCTTTTTTGCCTGCTACAATCTTGTCTGCGGCAAGGTTAGCCTGCTTGAGAAGCTGCCCCTTCTTACTATAAAGAACAATCTGATCAATAGTTCCAAGATTAGTTTCAGAAGTTCTTATTTTCAGCTGAACCAATGTGGAGAGGTTGGTGAGACCAAAGCCTGCTGCCTGACTTCCACCCTCAATGGTAACGGGGGAAGAATAGCGGAATGTTGCATTACCAAATGCCGGATCGTTCACATTGGTAGAAACATTATCAAATACTGTTTTAGCTTTTGCAGGGATTGTACCAACTTCCTTGAACTCCTCATTGAATGGGTAGTAGACAATATACTTACCACCGAAGATAGCCTTATTGTCTGTCTTATAGATACCCGAATTGATATTCAGGTCAGACGAAGGAGTACCAGTTTTCCCAGATAGAGAGGTGTACTTGAAATTGGTTGCCTCAGCTTCTTTATCTGCAGTGCCGGCAGCAGCCAACTCAAGCTCGGTATACAGAGCACCAGTCGTCAACTTATTACATTCAAACTTAGCCTCTTTAGCACCGTTGTTAAGCCAACCAAAGTGGTAGAACTGATAGTTAGTGTAAACCTTTTCTCCAGTTGTTCCCTCACCCAACCAGCAAAGACCAACAGCCTCTTTTTCAAGCTGAGCGGCTTTATCCAATGTCGTACCAGCGGATGCCGAACCATTATAGATTGGCAGGAACTTGTTAACGACTGTCCAATCAGAAAGCACCTCAAAGTGAGTACGGGTGGTGTTGTCATCTGCACCAACACCGGCAAGCGCAAAGTCAGGATTCAGCTGAATAAGGCGCGAGTCCTCAGCAGCCTGGTTTCCTGTGAAATCCATAACATCTTCACTGCTACAGCCAACCATAGCCATTGTAGCAAGTGCCATAAAAATTTTGTTTACTTTCATAATAATAAATTTTGTTGAAATTAAATAAATGATTCGTTAAACTAAGAATTAAAGAGTGTTAGCTGCCGAAGCCCGGAGTAACATCCTCAGGGTCGATATCATCAGTACCGCCTGTTGTGCCGGCACTCACACAGAGCATACCCTGGATCTTCAGCTCAACCACCTCGCAGGTGGGAACATCATAGAATTTCAGTTCTTTCTTGTCCATAATTTTGTTTTAATTTAAAAATGTTAATAATAAAAATAATGTTGTTTAATGTTTCGTTTAACTCACACACAGGGGCACACAAAGGTGCTGGCCAACACTCCCCGTTGGTCAAACTCAAACTAGTTAAGAGTTAAGAGTTAAGAATTAAGAAAAATACTTCGTTCCGCTCTCTGGCACTCCTACAAAATTATGGAAACAAAAAAGACGTGGGAGTAATGTCTCTCACGCACTTATCCTTAAGATCAGGCCTTCGCATTGCCCCTATGTGAGGATAAGCAACGCGAAAACAGCCCACGCCAAGTGATTAGATAAGACACACTACGGCTTGGCAATCCCATACACCATACATGATAAGAGAGTACACCTATTGCTGGGAGTACACCTTATATATATTATAATAGGATATAAAGCCGCAGGGAGATATAAAATCAACCTACGTAGACGCTCTCTGTTGCATCACCGCTGCACATAGATTCAAAGTTGCGAAGTTTGATCTTACAGACAGTAACGTTCGAAAACGTCCTTTTGAGACTGGGCTTACAACTGCCCTGGGTCTCGTTCCATCGATGTTTTTAATGCGCCTGCCCACGCGCGGACAGGGCGAAAATGCGCACTAATGGCGTAAATTTCGGTGCAAAGATAAGCAT
>DFGF01000115.1:635-11003 GCA_002371715.1 Prevotella sp. UBA3757 | reverse complement strand
AAAAATTGATGAAAAAGGATTCTCCCCCCTGCTACTCACTACGAGGAGGGGCAGTAGAACGACCTGCCGGAGCCAAGGCAGCCCGGTGAAGATTCCCTAACTGGGAACGTAGCATTCCCTAACTGGGAATGTAGCATTCCCTTACTGGGAACGTAGCATTCCCTAACTGGGAATAAAAAACAGGACATCAAAGGTTAGGGTTTGCGTGTCATAAAGCAGTATAATTGCCACGAGACCTAACATCGGAGTTCTGAAAACAGCCTGTAGAAGGGTGTTTCGGCATGGTTTGAGGCTGTCAAGAGGTAACATGAGAGGTAACAAAGAGGTAACAAAGAGGTAACAAAGAGGTAATATGAGAGTAAATCCCAGAGTTAAATGGCATCGCCGCCAGATGTTACCTCTCATGTTACCTCTTTGTTACCTCTTATGTTAGGTGTCAGGAGCCTCGCTTTAGTCATAAGCTACTGGTAGCCAGTATATTATAATAGAGTTGTGTTAGGTGTTAGGATAAAACGAGGCATCAGTTGGTTAAAGATTAGCCTGAAAGGCCAGTTGGAATACTATATTTAAAAGACTACAGGACTGAAGGGCTCTCTCTTTACACACACAATGCTATGTAAGTCCCTTAGTCCTGTAGTCCTTGCAATAATTGTTGAACGTGACGAATGCTATCTTTTGAGTCCCTTGCTGAGGAAGTCGAGGTAGGCCTGGACATCCTCGTCGTAGGCCCGGCTACCGGCCAGCGGACGGGCGGTGACGGGGTCGAGGAGCACATAGAAGGGCTGGGCGTTGGCCCCGAACTTATGGCTCTGCAGGTAGCTCCACTTGGCACCGACGGTGCGCAGCGTCCTCCGCTGGCCCTGGGCATCGGTCACCTCGATGGGTTCGGGCAGCGGTGTCTTGTCGTCGACATAGAGCGAGATGAGCACGTAGTCACGCGTCAGGCGGTCGGCCACGCGCGGGTCCGTCCATACGGCGGCCTCCATCTTGCGACAGTTGACACAGCCAAAACCGGTGAAGTCAATCATGACGGGCTTGCCCTCCTGACGGGCAGCGGCCAGGCCCTGCTCGTAGTCGGTGAAGCGGGCCTCGACGACCTTGGTGTTCAGGTTGAAGTCCTGGGTATTCATGGGCGGTGCAAAGGCGCTGACAGCCTTGCAGGGCGCACCCCACAGGCCCGGCACCATATAGACCGCAAAGGCCAGCGACACCAGACCACCCATGATGCAGATGACGGGCATGGGCTTGGGAGTTGACAGGTGAGAGTTGACAGGTGACAGTTCGCTGCCAATCATGTCCTCCTGGAACTTCAGCCAGCCACACAGGTAGGCGCCGAGCAGAGCGAAGATGACAATCCACAGGGACAGGAACACCTCGCGGTCCAGGATGTGCCAGCCGTGGGCCAGGTCGGCCACCGACAGGAACTTCAGGGCAAAGGCCAGCTCAATGAAACCCAGCACCACCTTCAGCGTGGTCATCCACGAGCCGGACTTGGGGGCCTGCTTCAGCCACGAGGGGAAGAGGGCAAACAGCGTGAACGGCAGGGCCAGCGCCAGGGCGAAGCCGAACATGCCCAAGGCCGGTGCAAGCCAGTTGCCGCTGGTTGTGGTCTCGACGAGCAGCAGTCCGACGATGGGTGCCGTACACGAGAAGCTGACCAGCACCAGCGTGAAGGCCATCAACAGGATGGAGAGTTGAGAGTTGACAGTCGACAGTTGAGAGTTGGCCACCGCACGGGAAGCCAGCTCGTCACTCTTCTGGTCGACCTTCGTGGCCCACGATTCGGGCAGTCTGATTTCAAACCAGCCGAAGAACGACAGGGCAAAGACCACCAGGAGCAGGAACAGGAACACGTTGAAGACGGCACTGGTCGACATGGCGTTGAGCGTGTCGGAGCCGAACAGGGCCGTCACCACCAGGCCCAGACCCAGATAGATGACGATGATGCTGATGCCGTAGGTCAGCGCATCGCGGATGCCGCGCTGGCGGTTGTCCTTGGCACGCTTCAGGAAAAACGACACCGTCATCGGTATGATGGGCCAGATGCACGGCATGCAGACAGCCAGCAGTCCGCCGACGAAACCCATCAGCAGGATGTAGAGCAACGAGTGGTTGGCCACGTCGTCGGCACCACCCATGCTTTGCAGTTCGCTGATGACGGGCGCCCAGAGCGCGGAATCGGTATCAGAAGTCAGAGGTGAGAGGTTAGAGATAAGAGACGTGTCGGCAGGGGCGGCAGTCACCACCGTGTCGGCGGCTACAGCCGACGGCTGTTCGGCAGGCTGCTCTTCAGGCTTTTTCCCGTCGCTCACCACCGGGCTGTCACCCCGCTTCTTCAGCTCCACCTGCGAGGGTGGCATGCACATCTCGTCGTTGCAGGCGCCGTACTCCAGATAGCAGTCGATGTCGTACTTAGCCTTGGTGAACCGGATTTTCTGGACGAAGGTGGCCCGATGTTCAAAGAAGCGCAGCTCCATGTCGAACATCTTGTCGAACTGCTTCACCACGTTGCCACGGGGCTTTAGCTTCCCTACGGTCTCGGCACCGTCCATCTTCACCACGTTGAACGTAGCTGCGATAGGACCGTCGCTGCCCAGGTCAGTAGAGTAGACGTGCCAGCCGTCATCGATGGTGGCACTGAAGACAATCTCGGCCTCGCCGCCCTCCAGCATCTTCAACTGTGAGGAAAAGTGTACGGGGTCCATCATCTGGCCCCGCACACTTAGAGATATGATTACAGCCAACAGGCTGACAATAGTCCTATACATGCTAACAAAAGGAAAGGGTACGTTTACTTGACAACCACCTTCTGCGTAGCAGTACGTCCGTCCTTATACTGGACGCTCTTCACATAGACACCGTTCGACGGAATCAGGACGCGACGGCCCGAGAGGTCGAAGTACTCGGTCTTGACCGACTTCTGGGCGGCACCGCTCAGTTCGCTGATACCGTCGGCAACGGTCGTGACCTTGCACTTGTTGGCATTCTTGACAGCACCCCAGTCGAGCAGCATGGCTACGACCTTCACCTTGTTCTTGTCCTGGATGATGGGCTCACCGGCGGTGTTCACAATCTGAGAGGCATCGAACGAATAGGTGTGGGTATAAGGCGTACCGGCTACGATGGTCTCAGGCAGGCTGCCCTCCACGCCCTCGTAGGGTGCGCTGGCCACGATGACATCGTTGAAGACGAGGCCGCTGACGTGAGACTCGCCGTTATAGAACTGCTCCATGTACTTCGGCGTACCCATGGACTGGTCAGCGTAGTAGTTGGACTGGGCCCAGTCGCTGCCCGTGCCGGTAAGTCCGTCGGCCACCACGGCATAGCCGATGGTGTACGAGGCGTACTCCTCATTGCCAGCGAAGGTGGTGGTAGACTTGACGTTGATGGTCTTCATGTCGTCCGACCAGCTGGCCTCGACATCGATGTCGGCCACGCCATAATCGTTGCAGCGCTCCTTCCAGGTCTGCTCAATACCGAAGTCATCGTTGGTAGCGCCATGGTAGGCGTCAACCTCCATCGAGCGGTCCATCCAGGCTGCAGGGAACCCAGTGACCTCAGAGGGATAGTCTGTGGTAATCTCCATTGGGTCATCGTTGTGGTAAGACAGGGCGATGAAGTCATCGGGATAGAACTCAGCCATCTTCTCAAGGGCGACATAGCCACGTGGGCAGTAGCCGCACCAGGTGCCGGTGTACTCCTCAAGCAACGGACGCTTCGTTGGCAGGAAATCCTTGACGAAGACATTGCACTGGGCCTCGATGTCCTGAATGGCGTTATCCTCGCCATTGGCCTTGGTCACGTCGGTATAGTAGATATAGTCGTCGCTGGGAGAAACGGAAGGAATGATAGAAGAAACAGTGGTATAGGCACCGAAGACGGGCTTCAGGTTGAGATTGGCCAGGCTGACAAAGCCTTTCACCTCAGCTTCTTCACCAAAAATCCGGTAGTCGAAGCCGACAGAGCTCAGGCCCTTGTAACCGTAGTTGCAGACGGTCATCTGCGTCATGCCCTGTTCACCAGTCTTCAGGTAGGCGTCACGAATGCCGGAAATTTCGGCGGCATTGGCATCGCAACCGGTGATGATGGCCTCCAGGGCCAGGTCACCCTCGACACCCTCCATGCTGGCCCAGCCGTAGCGGAACACCTTGTCGCTGTAGATCATGAAACCGCCAATGTTGGTATAGCCCGTCAGCACAACGGGCTGAGCCGACTCAGTAGCCTCGGGGTCGTAGGCCTGCGTGAAGCTGTAGCCGATGAAGAGTCCACCCTTGTCGGTAGCCTCGTCGTAGGCAGGAATCTCGAACGGCTCGTCAAACATGACGGTGGTGTAACCGCCATCGAGCGGTGTGAACTCCTTGACGGGGCCGTCAGGCGTAAACGTACCGTCAGCGTTCAGGGCGATGCTCGTCGAAAGCCATACCTTGCAGTCGCTGATGCCGGTAGTGGAGAGGAAGGGTACGCTGACACCGACAACCTTCTTGCCGGAAATCTTGGCACCGCTGTAGAAGTCATCGACCTTCATGGCGACGTCATAGTGCTCGGTAGTGGTAGCGGACGTGCCATAGCTGTATGATGGTTCACCCAGGTTAACGGCCATCTGGCCTTCGGCAAGCGGACTGTTGACCTCGGGATCCTTGACACTGGGGAAGACGCTCTCGTAACCGGCAGCACCGTTGTTGAGACCGTACCACGAAATCTCGGAGGCATGGGTCTCGCCACCGCCCTTATAGATGGCCTGCACACCGAAGTTCTTGCTCATGTTGCAATAGAGCGCGAACTCGTGGCTGGAACCGGACGTCCAGAAATTGCCACCGCTCAGCGTAGCGGGCACCTCAGTCATGGCCTCGGTCAGTTCGGCATACTCGTCGGGCGTGAAGGTGAAGACGGTGTTGCTCTCGTCGTCGCCTACATATACTTTATAGTACATCTGGTTGGCATCGAGGTAGTTGCCCTCGGCATCGAACTCAGGAATCGTGAAGTCGTAGTAGCCATAACCATAGGTCGGGTTGTAGTTCATGGCATAGTTATCGGTAGGAGCCTGCGGCGTGCGAGCCAGGTCCACGAACTTGAAGATTTCAGGATTATCGTACCGCGCAACATAGTAGACACGGGACATACCGGCATTGATGATGATCTCGACACCGCTGTTCTTCAGCGTCTGGGTGGCAGCATCGTATTCGAACACGGCATTGTCGTGTAGCATGAAGTTGCCTTCCTCGTCCTCCGTGGCTGCCAGGAAGTAGAGGTGCTGGCCGTATGCCGTGCTGGGACCCATATACTGGCCGGAGGCGAACGTCACCTTGTCGCCATTGATGGTACCCTTGACCCAACCGTCGGCAGCATCGATAAACTGCAGATACATGTCGGAGCCACTGACGGCTACCCATGCCTGGAACGAGGTATAGGTCGGCGTGCCTTCCTCGTCAACTTTGGAGACATACTTACCCACCATCTTCTCGGCGACGGCACCGTCAGGCAGTTCGGTGATGGCCTTGGCGGTCTGAGCCGTCATGGTGATGTTCCAGTTCATGGCACCTGACCAGTAGTTACTGTCGTCATAGGCACTGATGGCCGTGGTAAACTGGGCATTATTGAACTCCTTGGCGGTACGCAGCACACCATTCTTCCACGTGAAGGTGATGTCGGTATTGGTGGCGGGCAGCATGGCCGACTGCGCACTGTTGTAGACCACCTTCATGATATAGTAGGTGTACAGCGTGCCATAGTAGTCCTCGACGTAGATGGGCTGCTCGTGGATGACGTAAGTGTCGGCAACACCCTCTACCTTCTCGGCCTTCACCCAGTAGCCTTCCTCGGTACTGAACTCGGTCAGCAGGTTGTGGATGTACAGACAGCCGTCGGTGCCCTCCACGACCTCGCCAAGGGCTTCGTCGTAGACGCCGTTATACTGTCCGAACAGCGAGTTGCCGAAATAGCTGGAGGCATACTTCATGCAGTGATAGGTGCCCTCGGGCTGGTCGATGATGATGCCGGCGGCACGACGCAGGGCGGGCTTGGCAGCCTTGCGCTGGCGCTGCTGCATGGTGAGTGTGGCAGGCTTCCGCTGGCCGTTCGACTGCATGAGCCGGCTGGCCTGCTTGTTGGCCCTGGCCAACTGGTGGACCTTGCCCACCTCAGACTGTGCGATTTCTGTCACTTTCAGCACCGGACGTTCCGGAGCCTTGGCCTGGGCGGCCTTCGACACGTGGTTGGCCCGTGTCTGCAGCTTACCCTTGGGCTGTGCCAATGCGGAAACGGCCACCATGAGTGCCGCTACCGCGAAGAGTGTAAATTTCTTCATAAGCGTGTTGTATTAATAAATAATGTAATCTGTTGTCGTGGCAAAAACCTGTTACTTGGAAGAAAAGACCTTCCGGACGCTGCCGTCGCTCATGCGCACCACGGAGAGGCCGCGCTGGGCAGCCGACTGCTGGCGGCCCTGCATATCGTAGCACTGGACGGGCTGGACGCGGGCAGCACCGGCGGCAGTATGGATGGCCGTCGGGTCGGCATACTTATAGTGTACGGTGATGGTGTAGTCGCCTTTCTTGAAGACGCTCTGGTAGTAGGTGGCGGTGTACTCAACGATGCACTCGCCGTAGGCCACAGGAAGCCACTCGGTCTGGATGTTCTTGCTCTGTCCCTGGCTGATGGTGCCTTTCTGTCCGCTGCCGTGCGTTCCTACGCTGCTATACGAAAAGCAGTTGGTGGGGAAACACAACTGCACGGCACCATTATCGATGCGGGTTATCTTGGCATCGACGGTCACCTGATAGTTGCTGGGTGCATCGACATTCTTCAGCAACAGTCCCGAATGGACTATCACACCGCCGAAGTCGTCAACCTCGGCCGTTGAGCAGGTAATGGTCGTTCCGGCAGGAATCGTGTTGCCCTGCTTGTCGACAAACACATAGTTGTCTGCAGCAAAGGCTGCGGCAACGCACGTCAAAAACGTTAATAGCGTAAAAATCTTCTTCATAAGCAATTTATCTTAATCTTCAATTATCAATCTTCAACGTTCAATGTTCAACGTTCAATGTTCAACGTTCAATGTTCAATGTTCAACGTTCCCTCGTACGCACTGCTCCACGCCCTTGTCGTCATAGACAAAGGCTACGATGCTGAGGTTGGCCGGGTTCCAGTCGTCGCCAAGCGGCTGCGTCATGGTCTGCTGGAGTTTGGCACCTTTCGTCATGGTGACAGGTTCGCCCCAGGTGCCGTTGACGGGTGTACGCAGCACGTGGTTGTGAACGTATTCGCGGTTGTTCTTGCCGTCGGGCATGGTCTGCAAGGCGGTGATACTGTCCTCCAGGACCCACACCTGCAAATTGCCGCTATAGTCAGCGTATGCCTCTTCGTTGACGGTGATGTCAATCTGGTTGCCGTTCAAGCGGGCCTCCACCTGCATTTTGACGGTCGATGTCTTAGCCATCTCCTCGAGCACGGCTTTTGCCCAGTCTGTATAGTTGACAGCCCCCTGACGGCAAATCAGTCCCACGGGCTGGTATTCCAAGTTCCAGTGGCTGTAGTACTCGTCGCCAACGTCCGTGGCCAGACCCTTGACGGTTGCGGTACCCTTGAAACCCAACGGCCCGCTATGAATGCCTACCGCCACCAGACGGTCGCCATAGACCGCCTGCAACTGCTCGATGACCTCAGTACCAGTCGGGCAGTTGGAACAGCGCTGACCGGTGAAGTCCTCCAGCAACACCGTTTTCGAAGTCTCCGTGGGTGCCGGACCGGCCACCTCTATCAGGCGGTCGCCCTCGGCAATATGGTCGCAGGCAGCGAATAAAGGTAAAAAAGTAAAAAACAACAGTAACTTTTTCATCTTCTTAGAAGTTGTAGTTATACGAAATCGTAAAGCCCTTGGTGGCCGGCACGTAGCGGCAGACACCACCCGCGCAGTTGTAGCCCGCACGGGTACGGCCATAACCGGCCTGCACGCGGTGCGACCCGTAATTAAACGTCACCAGACCCTGATAGTAATGGTAGTGGGTATTCTCGGCATAGTACTCAGCATCGCTGTCACCGCAGTTCCACATGTCGCTCAGGGTAAACATCCAGTGCGGAGCCAGCGAGAGCTCCAGGAGTCCGTAGACCCAGTCACCCTGGTCCTGCTTGGTCTGCAGATACTGCAACTCACAGCGCAGCCGGCTCTTCGATGCCAGCTGGAACATGCCGTCGGCCACGAAGATGTTGGAATGGATCATACCGCCCTCGCCCTCGACGACGCCCTTGTTGTAGCGCTGGTTCATATACATCAGGTTCAGCTTGAACACCTTCGTGAACTTTCGTGACAGCTGGATGTTAAGGTCCTGGTAATAGGTGTCACTACCCCACTTGAACCAAGCATCCTGGATGGCGCGGACATAGGAATAGTTCAGCTTCACATTCATGCCGTACTTGCCACCGACGGCCGAACGGCGCTTGAAGTTGTAACCCACCTCGGCCTGATAGGCCCACTCGCCCGAAGCCAGCTGGGTGGCATAGGGATAGAGTGCTGCCAGCGCATAGGTATGGTCGAGGGTAAATGCCGGCAGATGGTTGATGAATGCCGACGTACCGTGGATGTTACGCTGACTGCGGAACGACATGTTCTCGGAACGCTTGGCCTGCAGCAGCACACTCAGCCCACGGTCGGAATAGGAGGTGGAGAGCATGGCCACATGACCGTTGGCATACGAGAAGCCATTGTCGAACGAGGGGTCCTGGGTCTTCTGGGCATACTCTGCCAGCACGCTCACGGGACCCTTGTTCAGGTTGGCACGCACGTCCCAGACATTGACATACCTGGGCAGGTTATAGCGATGGGTGGGGTCGGCAAAGATGTCTTCGTCCTTCTCATACTTGTTCACCCACGACGCACCAAGGCTCAGCCGCGTGTCGTGCTGCTGCATGGACGGTATCCACTCGTCAAGACTCACCTCTGCATCGGCACCCGACACCAGTCCGCCGTTCCAGCTCCAGTAGCGACGCTGCTTGCCGCTGAGCACCTTCAGCGTCATGCCCTTCATGGGCTTCAGCACCAGGCGCCCGCCTAACAGCGAGTTGTCGATGCCCAGCGAGCGTTCCTCATAGGTGCGCAGCACAAAGCCGGAGCCGAACTGCTCGTAGAAGGTACCGGCCGTCAGCTCGGCACAGCCTAACTTGCCCTTCACCCAAAAGTGTGGCACACCCCAACCCTTGAAGTCGTTCTCGAAACCCGGCAGCGGGTGCTCCAGATACTCCAGACGGGCACCGGCATCGACATGCTTGCTCTGCAGCAGCAGGTCGACGTATGTGTTGGTCACGAAATCGTCGGTCTTCGTGGCACCGATATCCTTGTCGCTCTGAGGTATGAGCATATCGCTCTGCACACTACCCGAGAGCGTCACACCTTTCTGCTCCTCCTGACCAAAGGCCTGGAAAGGTAAAAAGGTAAAAAGGGAAAACAGTAAAAAAGAATTTCTCATTTCTTCAAGAGTTCACGCACTTTAGCTATGAGTTCCGTCTCGGCACCGTCGGTATAGCCGTTATGCTTATAGACGATATTACCCTGACCGTCGACTATCAGCACGTAGGGAATCATCTGCACACCCAACGCACGCTTGAAGTCGCTGTTCGGGTCCAGCAGCACGTCGTATTCCCACCCGTGGTTCTCCACCAGCGGCTTCACCTTGTTGATGTTCTGGGCCTGGTCAATGCTGACGGCATAGATTTTTACGCCCGTTTCTTTCTGCCAGTCCTCATACACCTCGGCTATGGCGTCCAGCTCACGGTTGCACGGCTTGCACCAGGTGGCAAAGAAATCAATGATAAACGGTTTGCCGTCGTTCGACAGCGTAGCAGTGTTCACCGACTTGCCGTCCATCGTCTTCAGCGTGACGGAGGGCAGTTGGGCATGGATGACACCCAGGAAGATCCATGATAATACGCCAAGCAAAAATAGTCTTTTCATAACAATATCACTAAACAATCTGCGAAATAATAACAATTCGGCTGCAAAGTTAACAAAAAAGTAGCAAAACGACACAAAAGTAACGATTTTTTTACCTTTTACCCGCAAAAAAATAGCACAGCCCTTACGAACTGTGCTATTTGTACCAAATTTACGCCCCTGATGCCGGGCGGAAAACTATACCTTAATCTCTACCTCAACACCACTGGGGAGTTCGAGCTTCATCAGAGCGTCGACGGTCTTGGCGGTCGAGCTGTAGATGTCAATCAGACGCTTGTAGTCTGACAGCTGGAACTGCTCGCGGGCCTTCTTGTTGACGAAGGTAGAGCGGTTGACGGTGTAGATACGCTTGTGGGTGGGAAGGGGGATAGGACCGCTGATGATGGCACCAGTGGCCTTGACAGCCTTCACAATCTTCTCGGCTG
>DFGF01000115.1:0-527 GCA_002371715.1 Prevotella sp. UBA3757 | reverse complement strand
GCTGACTTGTCTACGAGTTTGTGGTCGTAGCTCTTCAGCTTGATACGAATTTTCTGACTCATCGTTTGATTTTACAATTTAACTATTTGACAATTTTACTGTTTACGCCGCTAAAGAGTCATTTGCTCAACGGCGTTTCCTATATTTTCACTATTTCACAACTTAAGATTGGGCGGAGTCCAATTATCAAATTGTGAAATAGTGAAATTGTGCATTACACCAGGTCGGCACGACCCTTGACCTCCTCGAGCACGGCCTTAGCCAGTGCTGACGACAGAGGAGCGTGGTGACTGTACTCCATGGAGCTGGTAGCACGACCAGAGGTGATGGTACGCAGAGCGGTGACATAGCCGAACATCTCGGACAGGGGCACCTTAGCCTTGATGACACGGGCACCGGAGCGAGCCTCCTCCATACCCTCGACCTGGCCACGACGCTTGTTGAGGTCGCCGATGACGTCACCCATGTTCTCCTCGGGCGTCACCACCTCGAGCTTCATGATGGGCTCCATCAGCACGGGCTTAGCC
>DFGF01000138.1 GCA_002371715.1 Prevotella sp. UBA3757 | reverse complement strand
CGTCCTCCAGTTCGATGGCCGATGCGGTGTGTCCTGACAGCTCCTGCTTGGCCTGAGCAGCCACGGTGACGCGTCGGTAGGCGGTGGTAATCTTAGCCTGGTTGAACAGGAGCAGTATCTTGTTTACCTCGGCTTCGTTGTCGGCGCCGTCGGCCATTTTGTTGGTGGCATCGTAGTAGCGGCGTATGATTTCCTCGCGCGAGGCATTGCAACACACCTCGTCGTCGCAGATGCAGAAGCCCACCATGTTGACGCCCATGTCCGTGGGACTCTCGTAAGGATTCTCACCATAGATGCCCTCGAAGAGTGCGTTCAGCACGGGGAATATCTCGATGTCGCGGTTGTAGTTGACGGCAATCTTGTCATAGGCCTCCAGGTGAAATGGGTCAATCATGTTGACATCGTTCAGGTCGGCGGTGGCAGCCTCGTAGGCAATGTTGACGGGATGCTTCAGCGGCAGGTTCCAGACGGGGAAGGTCTCGAACTTGGCATAGCCGGCACGGATGCCGCGCTTGTTTTCGTTGTAGAGTTGCGAGAGGCAGACAGCCATCTTGCCGGAACCAGGGCCAGGAGCGGTGACGATGACCAGTTCGCGTGAAGTCTCTACGTAGTCGTTCTTGCCGAAGCCCTCGTCCGAGGCTATCAGCTCGACGTTGTGCGGATAGCCGTCGATGAGGTAGTGGACGTACGACTTGATGCCCATTCGCTCCAGTCGGTGGCGGAAGAGGTCGGCGGTGTGCTGTCCGTTGTAGTGGGTGATGACCACCGAGCCCACCATGAAGTTGCGGCTCTGGAACTCGTCGCGCAGTCGGAGCACGTCCTCGTCGTAGGTGATGCCCAGGTCGGCGCGAACCTTGTTTTTCTCGATGTCCTCAGCCGACACGACGATGACAATCTCTATCGAGTCGCGCAGCTGGGCCAGCATGCGCAGCTTGGAGTCGGGCTTAAAGCCTGGCAGCACGCGCGAGGCATGGTGGTCGTCGAAGAGCTTGCCGCCCAGTTCCATATAGAGCTTGCCGTCGAACTTTGCGATGCGCTCGCGGATATGCTCTGACTGTATTTTCAGATATTTCTCGTTGTCAAATCCAATCTTCATGAAGAAATTAAATATTAAATATTAAAAATGAAATATTAAGATGGTAAAATGAAAATATTATGATTTCGCAGCTTTTAGAATATTTACTAATGTTCCTATGATGTTTTTATTATCTGAAAGCAAGGAATCAAATTCTCTATCGTTAATGTACCCAGATGCATGAAGAATTCTTAGCCAATATTTTGTTTCATTTGCTTCCTTTAATGCAATATGCATTTTGGTGATAAAGTCCTTTTTGCTTTGGGCATAAACGCTTTCGTTCACATTTGCACCTATACTGGTACCACTTCTAAGAACCTGAGTCGGTATGGCAGGATTGACTTTGTTGTCAATAAGATATTGGAACAGTTTAACGATCCTGACACCAAAGGTAAAACTGATATCTAGAATCTTATTATAACGTTCTTCCATCTTATAATCCTTCCATTTTAATCTTTATTTTTTCATCTTTAATCTTTCATTTCTCATCATGTCGGCCTGTTTCTGCATGGCTTCCAGTCGGGCAGCCAGTCCGGTCTGCTTCTTGGGATTGTTCTTGTTGGCCTGATAGTTAGCCTCAAGAATGGCCAGCAACTTCTCGTCGTCGGTAGTCTTGCGGAGGGTCCACATGATGGCAGCCGACATGAACAGCGAGATGAAGTAGTAGAAGTTAAGACCTGACGAGTAGTCGTTGAAGATGAAGAAGAACATGAGCGGCATGATATACATCATCCACTGCATCATCTTCATCTGCTCGGCCTGCTGGCCCACCATCTGGTCCTTCTGCTGGCGCATGGAAATCCAGGTGTAGATGAGCTGGGCGGCGCAGAACAGGATGCAGGTCAGCGACAGGTGGTCGCCGATGCCCCAGATGTTGGTGCCCCATTCCACGATGGGGTCGTAGGTCGAAAGGTCGTCCATCCAGAGGAACGACTGTCCGCGCAGCTGGATGGCGTTAGGCACGAAGAAGAACATGGCCAGCCAGATTGGCATCTGGATAAGCATGGGCAGACAGCCGCTGAGCGGGCTGACGCCATACTTCGAGTAGAGGTTCATCATCTCCTGCTGCTTCTTCATCTGGTCCTCAGGCTTGTCGTACTGCTTGGTGGCCTCTTCGAACTTAGGCTTCAGTACGCGCATCTTGGCACTGGACATGTAGCTCTTCTTGACCATCGGGAAGGTGATGACCTTCAGCAGGATGGTGATGAGAATCAGCACGATACCCATGTTGAAACCGAAGCCCGTCAGCCAGTCGAAGACGTAGAGCGTAAACCAGCGGTTAATCCATCGCAGCAGCCACCAGCCCAGGTCGACCAGCTGTTCCAGGTCGAGGTCCTTGCCGAAGCGGCTCTGCTCCTCGACGTCCTTGATGAGTCGGAAGTCGTTGGGACCGAAATACATCTCAAATTCCGACGGCGTGCGGCCCGTGGGGTCGAAGGCCGTCTTCAGCCGTGCATCGAAATACTTCAGGTAGCCGGAACCCTTCTCGTCCATCTTGTTGGCCAGCTGCGAGCCTGCGGCAAAGTTGTCCTTCGAGATGAGTGCCACGCTGAAGAACTGGTTGCGGAAGGCCACCCAGTCCGTGGGTTCCTCGGTCTGCTCCTGGTTGTCGCCAGTCTCCGAGAGTTTGTCAGTGCCGCCCGTAGTCTCCTTATAATATATAGAGGTATAGCGGTTTTCGAACGAGTAGCCCTTCTCCTGCTGTCGGCAGTGGTCCGTCCATTCTATCTCCACCTCCTTATAGGAAGGTGCGAAGAAGTTGGCCAGCCCTTTGGTCTCAAGCGTCAGGCCCAGCAGGTAGTCCTGGCCCAGGCGGTAGCGAAGTGCTATTTCGCCGCCGTTCTGTGCCTTGGCCGTCATGGTGACGGTGGTATCGGTCTGTTCGGAGGGCGTAAAGAAGAGGTCGGCGGTGACGATGTTCTCCTGCTTGCCGGCCAGCATGAAGTTGAGGTTCTGGTCCTGGGCGTCGAAGAGTGTCACGTCGTTAGAACCGTCAATGCTCTTGAAATCCTTGATGACGGCCTTACGGATGACGCCGCCCTTGGTGTCGAGCGTCAGCAGCAGTTTGCTGTTCTTCAGCACTACGGGTTGCGACGTGCCGCTGAGGGCGTTGTAGAAGAGAGCGGTGGTGTCAGCGGCTGAACCGCTGACCGCAGTGTCGGCCTTGGCGGCAGCGGC
>DFGF01000167.1:2266-2533 GCA_002371715.1 Prevotella sp. UBA3757 | reverse complement strand
CACTCTCACCCATGGCAAGTATGCCGACGAGGAGGACAAGTGGCCCGGCCTGCCCGTGCTGCGCTACGAAGACGGCAAGATTGTCAGCTCCGGCGGTAAACACAGCGTGGTGCTCATGCCTGCCTCCCCCACCCCTACGCCCTACAGCGACAGCATCAGCCGTATCTCGTCGTAGGTAATATGGGGTGGACAGAGGTTCTTGATGGCCGTCGTGCCGTCAGCAGTGCCTATGCGCTGGATGACGGCGGCTATGGCACGCTGGTCGTC
>DFGF01000167.1:1324-2148 GCA_002371715.1 Prevotella sp. UBA3757 | reverse complement strand
ATGATGGTGCCACGGGTCAGCGAGCGCTCACGGGCAATGTCGTCGGGCGACATGCCCTGGCGGTAGAGGGCCAGGGTGACCTCCCAAGTCTTGGGCTTGGGTTCCTTTTTCTCCTTGGGCTTACGCTCGCGCCGCGACTTGCCCTTGCCGTGATCCAGCGCGTCGAGCATCGACATCTGCTTCTCCTTCAGATAATTACTGACGGTGAAGCCCTGTTCCGAAATCTTGATGAGCAGGTAGCGCCGCGAGAGCCACGTTTGGCGCTCGTCGGGCAGTGCATTGCTGAGCCGTCGGGCGGCCTGCTTATTGTTAGTCTCGACACGGGCCGTGAGTTCCAGCGGCTTGGCCAGTATGTCGTTCAGCGCGTCGGCAAAGTAGGCGGCACTGCGCTTGACGCGCTCCAGGAAGTCCGCACTGCGCAACCCGTCGATGGGCATCTGCTGGATTTGCTGTTGCCACTTCTGGGCCACGTCAATGACCCGTGCGCGGAGGTCCAGCAGGGCCTGGTCGTGCAGCTGTTTGAGCGAGGCCTGGCTGTGGTAGAAAAACTCTGAGAAGATGCGCACCATCGTCTCCTGCTGGTAGAGCAAGGGCCGGAAGTCGAAGAGCTGGACCAGCAGGTAGCGCTCATAGTCCTGCTTCAGCTGGGGCAGCTGCTGGATGCTGCGCCGGGCATCCGACTCCTGGCGGGCAATGTAGTCGTCCACCTCCTGATCGTTGATGATGGCCCGCTGCTGCAGGGGCGATGCCAGTTGCAGCCCCTCCAGCGTGCGACAACGGCTCAGGGCCACATAGACCTGGCCGGGCGCAAACGACTGGTTGGC
>DFGF01000167.1:0-1229 GCA_002371715.1 Prevotella sp. UBA3757 | reverse complement strand
CTCTTATGAATGGTGATGGCCCATGCCAGGCGCAGCGGCAACTGACGGAACGTGCCCTGCACCTGAGCCTCGATCTCGCGCGTCTGTTCGTTCAGTGCGTAGTGTGTGTTCTCCCACTCCATGGGTTCCACGCCGATGGCCTCGTCGTCGCCCTCACAAAGCACGGCGACGGACTTGTCGCTGATGGCCGTGATGCGGCCTATACGCCCGTTATAGAAGCGGTGGTCGACCGAGGGGTCGTTCTTGATGAACATGACCTGTGCACCCTGCTTCAACACCAGCGTCTCGGCCGTGGGATAGGCGTAGTCAGGAAACGTGCCCTTCACCTCGGCCCGGAACAGGAACTGCCGGCCGGGCAGCTTCTGCAGTTCGGACTCGTTGTAGAAATTGGCCAGGTTGTTGTGGGTGGTCAGGCGGATGGCGTTGGACAGTTGAGAGTTGACAGGTGACAGTTGAGAGTTGACAGTTGACAGTTGAGAGTTGACAGGTGACAGGTGAGAGTTTGGTACCACCCTGGTGTTCAACTTGTCTAAGGCCGCCTGAGAGGGATGGCCGGAGCGAACCTGGTTCAGGATTTCAACGAACGACATATCCTGTTGGCGGTAGACGTGCTCCAGCTGTATGGTCACGTAGTCAACCTGTTGCAGGGCCTTGGAACCGAAGAAGTAGGGCGTCTGGTAGTAGGGCTTCAGCATCTGTTCGTCTTCAGGCGTCACGACGGGTGTCAGCTGGGCCAGGTCGCCCATCATGAGCAGCTGGACACCACCAAAGGGCTGGTAGCGGTCGCGGTAACGGCGCAACACGGCATCGATGGCGTCGAGCAGGTCGGCCCTGACCATGGAAATCTCGTCGATGATGAGCAGGTCGATGGAGGCAATGATTTTGCGCTTCTCGCGGCCGAAGTCGTACTTGCTCTCGACCTTGGCGCCGGGGACGTAGGGTGAGAAGGGCAGCTGAAAGAAGGAGTGGATGGTCACGCCACCGGCATTGATGGCCGCCACACCCGTCGGTGCCACCACGATGGGACGCTTGCGCGAACGCTCCACGACGGTTTTAAGAAAAGTTGTCTTTCCCGTTCCGGCCTTACCGGTCAGGAATATGCTGCGCCCGGTGTTCTCCACGAAGTCCCAGGCTGTGCGTAACTCTTTGTTCTGTTCCATTCTCTTCTTATCGTTTTGCTGTATCAGTTACTTTCTTTGTGTGCTATAATCCAGTGACTAAAAGCGCCA
>DFGF01000146.1 GCA_002371715.1 Prevotella sp. UBA3757 | reverse complement strand
TTGACGAAAAATGCGTATTTACGCAGAAAAAGTAAACAGCGATGGTGATAAAGCGAGATATTCATTTAAAGAAACTCATTGACTTATCTTGAACAGTCTGCAGATATAACTTGCAGAGAAAGTCAGGCAAATTGTCAAAGATCGTCAGGAGGACGACATCAAACGCTATATGAAGGCCACTCCGATAAGGAGGAAGCCGCAGGTACTGTCTACAATGCCTCACTCCCCTTTCTGAAAGTGGACGAATGTGAGCGTGTGAAGGGTCAACTCTCCTATATCGTTCAGGACATGAAGGAAGAGAAGCAGCAGAGCAGAAGTCGTGGATTCCACATGTAGACTTAATATAAAACGAGCCAGGCAACAGAAATATTGGCTGGCTCGTAATATATAATCGCTTTTTTTCTTCACTTTACTTTCTTAAACCTTGATATTTCTTCATTAGTACCTGGTTTGTTCCAAATCATCTGTGTGCTGGTTAGACAACGGATGTCGCAATCAATGGTGAGAGCTTTAGAATGGTCATCGGGCTTGGGAGAAATATGCAGATGCCCAGCGTTAGAAACTGTGTAGATACGATAAACGGTGGTGTCGCCCGTTGCCCAGTCGGAAGAGAAGATGTCAACGATGCCGCTGTTGGCTGACTGCGGGTGGAATGTGTATTCCACTAAACCTGCGTCAGCAACGCCTTCGTCATACACTTTTTGCCATGTGCCACCAAGTTCTGCTACTTCGTAAACATCGTTGCCGTCATCGTCGTTGCTGCAAGAAGCGAGGGAGAAAGCAGCAAGCATCATAAAAACGTTTCTCCAAATCTTCATTGTTTTCATTTTCGTTATTTTATTGATGATATTGTTCTACTTAATTAAATACTGAAAGGCAGTAAATCTTGCATCGTCGAGCGTTAAATATTCCTAAACACGGGAAAGGCATCGTCGGCATGGAGTCGAAGGCTGCCCTTCGGAACGAGAGAGTGTTTTTATTGTCGGGCCCTAATAGCCCATTCGCGAGGTGTCAACCTGCTTCTTCTGCTTCTCCTTGAAGTTGCCGATGCGGTAGATGGCGGTGAGGGAATAGTTAGTGTAGGGCCTCCAGACGCGCATGGTGTAGTCTTGATTGGCTATGGTGGAGCTGGTGCTCAAGTGTGTATTCAGGATGTTCTCACTCTTGGCCACGAGGCTCCACTTGCCGTTCTTCGAGGTGTAGCGGAGCGTAGCATTGAGTTGCAGGAAGGGGTCGATGTCATAGACACCTTGGATAGCCTTCGTCTGGAAGAAGGGATTGAGGATGAACTGGATGTTGTGCCGCTGAGAGAACTTGACCACAGCCATGCCGCCGAGGATACCTGAGAGACGGGTGCGGTCGATGGGCAGGTCGAAGAATTGGGTCTTGTCGTGGCGGTAGAGAGCGGTGACCATGATGTTGCCGTTGAGCCAACTGCCGACGCGGAACTGCGCCGAGGCCTGCAGTCCGAAATAGTTGGAATAGTCGAAGTTGGTTTCCTTCATGATGACGGCCATGCGGTCTGTGGGCTGATAGGCCATCTGTACGAAGTAGTCGGGCTCCAGCATGGCGAAGGCGGTGAAGGTGTATTTGCGGTTGAGTTGCCACATCAGGTTGATGTCGTATTTCGACATGGGCTTCAGGTCAGGGTTGCCCCATATCTCGCTGTAGGCTGAGGCATAATAGATGCTGCTCATGGTGCTCCAGTAGGAGGGGTAGACGGCCTCGCTACTGAAGGAGAGGTTGAGCATATTTTTTTCGTTGATATTCCACATCGCATTGAACTGCGGATAGACGCGCCACTCGTTCCACTGGGTGGCGTGATATTGCTCTGCCGTCACAGAGGCCTCGAGGCTTAGCGATTGACCAATCTGTTTGCTCAGGCCTACGTAGCCGTTCATGATGCGCTCGTCGTAGTTTACGTTCGAGGTAGCATCAGGCAGAGGCTGGCCGCTGGTGTCGAGGGTGGTCTGATAACTGTTGTTGGTGGTAAACTGCACCTTGCCGCCGTAGTTCAGTTCCCAACCTTTTGGCAGCGCATGGGTCTGGTCGGCAGTGAAGAGCCATTTACTCACCTTCTGGCGGCTGTCTACATCGAGATCGCGGCTGATGTCATTCAGCCTTCCTTCAAGATGCTGTGTGCGCGGCTCCTGGTAGTTGGTGTAGGATACGCCGATTTGCAGGCCGAAGGGTGCTGAATAACTGGCATCCACATTGTGCAGATAGGTATGCTGACGGGAGTTTTGCGTGGACTGCGCCGTGCCTGTCGTGGTGTTGGTAGAGCGTGTGCTGTTCCACTGTCCCGTATAGGCCAAACTCAGTCGGTGGTTGTCGCTGATGGCATAGTCCATACCGATGCGGTAGTCATGGTCGGTGCCGTCGCTGCGGTTGCGGGTCTTGTCGTTGTACGGCACGCGCTGGCCGTTAAGCGGATGGTTGGCCTCATGCTCCACCTGACCGTAGCCTGTGCCATGAGTAAACCGGTACGAAGCGTCGATGCCCAGTTTTCCGTGATTATAAATGACGCTGCCGCCCGCATATCCTTCACCGTACTTGCTCTGATTCCAACCTCCCATCAGCTGGCCGGAGAACTGGTTCGTTCCTGCAAAATCCTTGGTGACGATGTTGATAGCCATGCCCCTCACATGATATTTCGCAGGAGCTGATGGCATCACCTCGGCTTTGGCCAGCATGGCGGCAGGCATCTGGCGCAGCCGCTCCACCACTTTGTCGGCACTCAGCGTGGTGGGTTTACCGTTGATGATGAGCGTCACGGCCTGACCTGAGAACATGATGGTGCCGCCCATTTCGCTTACACCAGGAATGCTGACGAGTGCGTCGTAGGCATTGTCGGCAGGATAGAGCTGCAGCAGCATGGGCATGTTGTAGACGAGGTGGCCGTTCTCAGTGCCCGACATAATGCGCTCACCCTTCACCTGCACGCCGTTCAGTCTGATAGTCTCTGGTTGTAAACGAATTGTTCCCACTTCGGGCTGGCTGCAAATCTTGTAGATGGTCTTGTAGCCGACATAGGAGATGCGGGCGAGGATTTTATCTTGCTCGTATGGAATGGCGAAGTAGCCGCTCTCGTTTGAGACACCGCCACTAAGCAGCGTGGAGTCGGTTGGGTTGAGTATTGCCACGTTGGCGTAGGCAATGGGATGGCCTTGTTCGTCAATGATGGTACCCGTCAAGCGACGGTCGGTCTTGTGGGTACATTCCACGAAAATCTTCCGTCCGTCGTCATCGGTGCTTGTAGTGACGTGGATGGGATAAAAGCCTATCATCT
>DFGF01000160.1 GCA_002371715.1 Prevotella sp. UBA3757 | reverse complement strand
CGCACGTCGTCCTTGATGAGCTGTAGACGGCTCCCCACATTGCGCGTACTGGCACCGCCAGTGCGCATGGTGACAAAGTCCAAGGGCAGATAGCGAGCCTTGATGTGATGGACCATAAAGAGGCGCACCATCATCTCGTAGTCAGACCCTATCTGATAGTCAGTCTTATAGAGTCCTGCCTTGTCGAACACCTGGCGGCGGCAATAGAACGAAGGATGAGCCGGCATAAAGCCAAAGCGGAGCCAAAGCGGCCGGAAGGGCTTGGAACTATAGTAGCGTATGCACTTCTCAGGGTGACCGTCGCGAATGAAATGAATGTCGCCGTAAACGGCATCAATAGCACTGTCGCTGAAAGCAGAAGCTACATGCGCTATCACGTCATTACTGGTGAAATAGTCATCAGAATTCAGGATACCAACGACATCGCCACTGGCCATACGAATGCCTTTGTTCATGGCATCGTAGATACCACCGTCTTGCTCTGACACCCATTTCAACCTGCCTTCAAACTCAGGCTCGTAGCGGCGTATCAAATCTACGGTACCGTCGTTTGAGGCACCGTCAATGACAACATATTCAATATCCATATAGGTCTGTTGCAGTACAGACCTAATAGCATCTTCCAGGGTATGGATGCTGTTATATGCAACAGTTATGATTGAAACTTTCAAAGCGCTTTTTTCTTTTATAACGCTTCGATTAGCATATTATTGTATCATAACGAAGAAATTCCGTAAAACTACTGAGGCAGGGGTACCGATTTACGATAGCCCAAACCGGTGACGTGACAGATGACGGTGCCTGACTGGTTGGTGACGGTGACCTCTACGGACGGTATCTTGTGGTGATTGGCCACGTGGACAGCTTCGGCACGGAGCGTGTCACCCTGACGGGCACTGGCTGCGAAAATGATGCTGTTGCTGATGCCGAAGGTCAGCTGGCCTGAGCTGTTCATGAGGGCTGCTATGGCCAGGTCGGCCAGCGTGAAGAGGGCACCGCCCTGACAGACATTGCCACCATTCAGGTGGGACTCGGTCACCACCATTTCGGCCACGGCATGACGTTCGTCGACTTCAGTTATCTGACAACCTGCCGCACGGGCGAAGCGGTCGTTGCGATTCAGTAATTCTTTGATATCCATCTTGATTTAATTTTTGTCGTTGGATGTTATGAAATGTATGTTGTTAATCCTTTTTGACTGTGTCAGGCATAGCTGTGCATACCGCCCAGAAAGTAGTTGACACCGTAGTAAGTCATGAGGATGGTCAGGAAGGCCAGCGTCATGTAGACATGATAGCGCAGCGGCGAGTTGTCAGGACGCAGCGGCGAGAACATACTGTGGGCTGGCGCAGCATAGACCATGAAGGTGATGAGGGCCCAAGTCTCCTTAGGGTCCCACGACCAGTAGGTGCCCCACGAGACGTTGGCCCAGATGGCGCCGATAAAGATGCCGAAGCCCAGACACGTCAAAGCAGGAAAAAGCATGAGCTGGCTCAGCAGGTGGAGCTGGTGACGCTGAGGTTTCAGGAAAAGGGCGGTCAGCGAGGCGATGAACGTCATGGCCAGCAGGGCATAAGCCATCATGATAATGCTGACGTGGAGGGTCAGCAGCGGCGAATTTAGAACTGGCATGAGATGCGTAATCTGCGGATCCATCTGCGAGATATGGCTGACCAACAGGAAGAAGCCAGAGAGCAGGAATCCGAAGGTGAGCAGAATGGGGAACCTCTTGTAGCCCAGAAAAGCCAGCAACATAACGGCCCAAGCCAGGAAAAGCATGGTTTCGTAGCCATTAGCCATCGGAGCATGACCGGTAATCATCCAGCGCAATGCCAGACAGAACGTCAGCGCAAGGAAACACACGGCGAGCAAGACCAATGCCACGCGCTGGCCTCGCCGCTGGAACCATACAGGGCGGAAGATGAGCAACAGGAAACAAAGCATGCCTAACGTAAGGCAAACCATGAAGAGAATGGTGGCAAAGGGTACGCGATTGTAGATGCGCTCTGCCCCAACACGTAGGTTTCCCGGCAGCGACGAAGCACCGAAGGTCTGCTGATACTGCAGCATCTTGTCGAGAAACTGGTTGGCACGATCGAAGCGTCCTGCCTGTATTTCGCCATTGAGCAGGGTGAACACCTCACGCATGTATTTCTGGTGTTCGCCGTCCATAGTGGCAGGCAGCTTGCTGGTGGGCGCATACCACGTAGTGCGTCCCTGTTCAGCGTAAGGGAATATCTGGAGCGGCGTGCCCTGATGGAGCTCCATGATGAGCATGATACGCTCGTCAATCTTGCCAATATCCTTACTGCCAAGATAAGGACCCAGACGGTAGCCGTTCTGATTGAAGAAGCTGTTGAACGAGGCATAGTCGGGCAACCCGAGACGCTGCTTCATCTCGCTGCCCTTGATGCGGATGACGGGCTGGCGCGTCCAGTCGTCGTAGTAGAAGATGAAGCCCGTCAGCACCTGGGCGGCACTGTATTCGCCATAGGAGCGCTTACCGTAGAGCTTTTTGGTGAAGTCGAGGGCATAGGTCTGCATGGGGCACACACGGTCGTTATAGACCACAAACAGCTGGCTGAAGCGCTCGGCAGTCTCCTGAGGGAGGACGCGCGGAGCAGGTGTCGGGTTTGTTGCCATAGTATGGCAACACGCCAAACACAGGAGGGCACAAGCTGCCGCACGGCGCAGCAACTGCCGATACTGGCCACGAGGGTCTATAAGCATCCAGACAAGCGAGACAAAGAGCAAGGCATAGCCAAGATAAGTGACGGGTATGCCCCACGGGTCGCTGTTCAGGGCGAGGATGCTGCCCTGTAGGTCTTCGTCGTAGCTGCTCTGATAGAGACGTACCCCACGGTGGGACACGATATTATTCATGGACACGACATCCGCTACGCTATCCGACTTGCCGTCGGCAGCAATGACGATGTGCGACAGATAGTCCTGCGGCGCATCGGTGCCCTCATGGTAACGCACTTCGAACTTCCGCAAGCTGATGGTGAAGGGCAGGGCGTGCTGCTGCATATCGGGCGTCACGTATGTGTTGACCGAGTGCCCCTGACGCAGGTGCACAACGCCCTGACGGGCCGTCAGATGAGTGAGCAATGCACCGGCCAGGATGACAAGAAACGACACATGGAGCACGACCACAGACAGACGGCGCACACGTCGCTTCAGGAAATAGAAGACTGCCACAGCACTGAGCAGTGCCCACAGGGCTGAAAACCACCAGGCACCATAGATGTGCTCAGAGACGAAACTGGTGCCTTGGTATTTTTCGACAATTGTGGCAGTTGCCATCACGGCAACTACCACAACATACAGAACAATTACGATTCTCTTCATTACTTATTATAACGTCTCTTTGACATAATAACGGGATGATATACCGCTTTATTATATCGACTCTATAAATTTCACGACGGCATCGCGGTCAGCCTTGGGCAGGTTGTAGAACTGCTCCGTGGCCCGATAGGCATCGGACTGCTTGGAGTAGCCGTGCCACATGATGGCCTCGATGACGGTACGCGCACGGCAATCGTGCAGACGGTCGTCAGCACCCGTCAGCTGACGGCTCAGGCCGCGTCCCCACAGCGGGGTGGTACGACACCAGCCTGTACGAATATCGTTCTCCATGAACAGGCGGTGCTGCACCATGTCGGTATAGGGCCAGATGGTCTGGTTTGCATAGCGGGGCAGCATCTTCGAGGCATCCTTGCCGATGCTGGCGGCGTAGGTCTTTGTCGAAGCATCGACCCACATATTGTCGGCACCCGTCTTCCACGAGGGACGGTGACACTGGGCACAGCCCATCTGCGTGAACAGCTCCTTACCGCGCTGTACCTGGGCATTGTCCAGATTTCGGGCAGCAGGAACGGCCAGCGCACGGTGCCACAGCATGAACTGGTAGTACTGCTTGTCGGACATTTCCTCCTGACCGCCATAGTATTCGTCGTTCAGCAGATATTTCTCGAACGTGTCCTTATAGGCTATGCTGGGCGTGTTGAGCACCTCATAGACACGCTGACGTATGCCCTCGTCAGTACCATCGGCATAGTAGGGATGCAGGATGCTCAGCGGCGACTGGCCATACTGCTTGATGTAGGCAATGACCTGGGCATCCTCGCTCTGAGCCTTGGCCCATGCGGTGGTGCTATAGAGCCAGTGGCGGTCGGAACGCGTCACGTTGGTGATGTTCCAAATGGCATTGGCACCTGCGCCGTCCTGCAACGAACCGCGCGTCATGGCGTAGGTGAACTTCTTGACGATGCCCTTGCCGCCATTGTGCTGGCGGGTGTCGTTATAAGGTGCGGCATAGTAGGCCGAGGCGGCAAAGTCGTTGGCGGCCTTGTCCCACATAGCAGGATTCAGGTTGACGTAAGGAGCCTCCTTGCGATACTGCTCACGCATGTCATCGTCGCTGATGGCATCAATGAGTCCCGTGCCATAGACACCGATGGTCGACTCCAGGCGAACCTCATAATTAGTAGGTACGGGATTGGTGTTGAACGCCGTGGCAGGAATCGTCACCTCAGGATAGATGAGCGCATACTGCTCGCCGTCAGGGAAGGTCATTGGCAGTCCGCTGGGCATGGATTTGACGTCCTTCCACTCAATCTTAATCTGGTTCTCGTCAATAGGAGCCTTGAAGGGCGACATGGCCTGCGTCTGTGGCATGCCGGTCACCTCGCTGATGTAGGGTGAATTGCTGGTGGTGTAGCGGACACCGTCCTCGGTAAATGCCTCCTCGGGGTGGTAGACCACCAGCAGGTAGCCATTGCCAATCTGGTTGGCACGATACTCCGTCTGGCGCTTGCCGTGACCGTAGCTGGGGTGACAGGCTATACAGCCGTTGCGCACCCAGGCCGGGCCGAGTCCCTTACGTGGGGCGACATCGAAGGTGTAGAGATGCTCGAAGAAGTCCTCACCAGTATTGAAGTCTTCCTCCATACCGGCCTGCTCGGCGGCAGGCGTAATAGCCGAATAGCTGGCCTTCTCGGTAGTTCCCAACTCGCCGCCAGGATACCACTCCTCGGCCGTGAAATTTCCGACAGCCTTGCCGAAGCTGTTGGTCGCTGGTTTCAGCGGACCCAGATTGTTGTTCTGGGTCTCGTCACTGTCAGAACAGGCTGTCAGCATGCTTGCGCACGCCAACAGCCCGATAAAAGTTTTACTCGTAATTCGTTTTATCATAGACAATTATGTTTGGTTATAGTCGCTTTACTCCCAATCCTCGTCATCCTCGAAGGCGATGTCCCAGATGGAGCAGCAATACTTGACGAAGGGAGCGGGCATGTTGCCAATTTTAGTGATGGCATCAGTGTAGGCATTCTCGACAGTGGTATTGATATTCTGAGCCGAAACGCCGGCAAAGAAGTTATGGAAGCTGTTACTGCCCACTGAGCCGTTGGTGCTGCCCAACCATACGTTGCGGATGGAGCGGATGTTGTCCTGGAAATCGGCAATGGAGTTCTGGCTGTAGGGCGACTCGACATAGGAGACATCGCCGGCCAAGAAGGGATTGGCAATCTTGGCCGTGCCCACCTCGTTGGCAATGGCGGCACACGAGCCCTCATCGTCGCTCAGCACCTGGGCAATAGCAGCCTTCAGCGTTGAGAATGTGCTCTTGCTGCCGTCAAGTCCGGCAGTCGTCATATTCTGGCCGTAGCTCAGCCCGTTCTCCGTCGTGTAGTCAAGTTTGGCAGCCTCGACTACGGCCACACGGCTGGCGTTGGCAGCGGTCTTGCCCTCCCAAGCCACCTGCAGCTGGAAGCAACGCTGTTTCAGGAGCGTACAGATGGTCTGCGCATAGGACAGTTCCTTGGCACCGCTGATTTGCTCGAAGTTCTTGTAAGTATCGTACCCCTGGAACTCAGCGACCTTGCGCGGCTGACCATTGCGGAACAGGATGAATTCCAAAGCATGAAAGCCCAGAATGGTAGCATCTGCCAGCATCTCGGCGTTCATGCCGTTGTTGAAGTAGCTCAGCAGCAGCGAACGGTTCAGCGGCCATGAGTCGATGGTGGGGTCGATGTCGAAATCGGACGCGGCGCCACCCAGGAAAGCCTCTGACTGCTCCCAGTACTGGCGAGCCAGCTTGAAGTCCTCACAGGCCGAATTAATCTGCTGCTGGGTGATGCTGCTGGCTGTCAGTCCCTTGAGCGTGGTCTCCAGCTTCTCGGTTTCGTCGGCCAGCTTGGTGTAAGTGGGCACGATGACGTTCGACACGAGCGACTGCAGAACGCTGCGCAGCGAACTTTCCTGCTCTGTAGTCAGGCTGGCCGAGGCAATTGCGCTGTTGGCATCCTCGACACTGCTAATGACGTCCATACACGACTGTATGGCTGCATTGCCATACGTACGGTCCTTATACTTGGCTTCGTCAGTAGTAGTGGTGTTGTTGTCATCGTCGCTGCCACAAGCAGTCAGCGTCAGCCCCATCACAAGCAGGGCTACCATGGAATAAAAAATCTTTTTCATCTTTTTATATTTTAATTATGTGGTTAATTTTGTCTGTTCAATGTTCAACGTTCAATGTTCAACGTTCAAAGGAACATTCCCTCGTAGGCAACGCCGATGCTCACACTGGGTTCGTCGTTATAGAGCGACTTGAGGAAACGCTTAGAATACTCGCCCTTGATGACGACCTGCTTGACGGGATGATAGTTGACGCCGAACGCCATGCGCTTCACCTCCGTATAGTCGTAGGCTGTGCCCTTGGTAGAACTGGCATAAGGGTTATAGGCCTCGAAGCGTCCGAAGACGTAGAGTTTCTGGTCGTCCTGGCGCAAGCTGGCAATCTGAGAGAAGACGTCGTAACCGGCCTCGATACCCACGGCATAGGCGTTGCCGCTGACGAAGGCAGAATGCTTGTAGGGCGACTTGGAGTTCAGTCGGTTGTAGACATACTTCAACTGCTCGGCATCGCCCAGGTAGCCGTAGTCGGCCTGTCCGCGGACTATCCAGTTGTGGGCCTGATACGTGAAGTCGATGGCACCGATAAGCACCTTTCCCTTATACGTTGCGCCTACCCCGTTGGCATCGTTGGGATAGCTGTTGCCGATGGAGTGGCCATAGTAGCCGCTAAGTCCGATGCGCAGCCCTGGCACGGAATAGTTGTCAAGACGCAGTGCGACGGCATACTTGTTGGCAACGTCAAACTCCATAGGCGACTTGTGACCCTTGTGAATCCAGCCAGTATTGGTAAACTGGTCGGAGTTCAGGCCAGCCAACAGTTGAGCCTCGTAACGGAAGTCGCCATAGCGGCCCCAGAACGAGAGTCCCGTCTGGTGCCACGTTGACGGCATAATCGTATTTTCGCCCTCAGGACGGTAGACGGTAAAGTAGTGTAAGGGCTCGTGGTGGGCATTGTTCAGTCCTACAGGCACCACGATGTGGCCGGCACGGATATTGGCCCAGCGGGCGAACGACTTCTGAATCCAGAACTGCTCCAGTTCCACCTCGCCGCCCTTCTCGGTCTCCTGTTCCCACTCGCCGCCTTCCTCGTCCTCCTTCTCGTAGGCTACGCCGTTGCCGCCATGTTCAAACTCAATCTCGGTACCCATGGACCATCCCTTGCCGAAATCGTAACCCAGACGAACTACGGCGTGTGGTATGTCGAAACGCCCGTGGCTGGGGTCGTCGCGATGGGCCTCGGGCTGGCTGTAGCGGCTCACGTGGTCACTGTAGTAATTACGTGTGAAGTTAGCCTCACCATAGCCACCCACACTCAGCCGCGAGGTCTGGGCCTCGGCACTGAGTGCGGCAACCATGAGCAGTGTACAAACAGAAAAACTATGTTTCATCTATTCCAAATTATGTGATTAAAAACCGGGTGCAAAGGTACGCCGAATCGGCTAAACACGCAATACCTAATAATGGTGATATTTACTGCAAGGTCTTGCACAGTTTACCGAAAATGATTAATTTTGCAGCGTCAAAAAACTTATATATATTAAGGTATACGTATAGCGATGAAGAATCTGAAGATGTATGAAGCCGGCGACAGGATGATTAACCTCATCAAGGACGACTGCAGCGTACTGCAGGCACTAGGGTCGTTTGGCATTAACCTGGGTTTCGGCGACAAGACCGTCAGCGAAACGTGCGAAATGAACCACGTTGACACCTATACATTCCTGGCTGTGGTCAACTTCACCATCAACGGCTACGGCGAATTTGCCAACGACGAGCAAATCAGCGTCCCTACCCTGCTGCACTACCTGAAGGCCAGCCACGCCTACTACCTCGACTTCCAGCTGCCGTTCATTCGCCGCGAACTACAGGAAAGCATCAACGAGGACGACGCCCTGGGCATGCTCATCATGAAGTTCTACGATGAATATGCCCAGGAAATACGCCGCCACATGAAGTACGAGGAGAAGACGCTGTTCCCTTACGTCGAGTCACTACTGGTGGGACGTCCGACGAACGACTACACCGTCGAAACATTCTCAAAACACCACGAACAGACCGACAAGAAGCTGCACGAGCTGAAGCTGATGATCATCAAATACCTCCCGACCGATGCCCACCGCAACAACCAACTGACGGCTACCCTTCACGACATATACAACAATGAGGAATGGCTGCGACAACACGCCGAGGTGGAGGACCACATCTTTACGCCAGCCATCAAGCGACTGGAGCGGCTGACGCGCCAGGAGGACGTGTCGAAAAACATTACCTCGATGGTCTTCAAGGGCGGTCAGGACAATGCCGACGCACTCTCTGACCGCGAGCGCGACGTCATCATCGGCGTGGTGCAGGGGCTGCAGAACAAGGAGATAGCCGACCACCTGTGCATATCGGTCAACACCGTCATTACCCACCGTCGAAACATTGCGCGTAAACTGCAAATCCACTCACCGGCCGGACTGACCATCTATGCCATCGTCAACGGACTGGTCGACATATCGAGCGTGAAACTATAGGTTTTCGGTTAAAATATCTTAATATCGGCATGATATTTTAAGCAAATGCCGTTTTCTTCGCCGAAAATGACTACCTTTGCAGCCGATTTCAGAAAACACACGGGCAGTCCTGCACGGCCAGCTCCCTCGGAATCCCCCAGGATGGGAACATAGCAAGGGTACTTGGTTGTAGCGGCGCGATACAGATCGCTGCCCACCCGCCTCTTTAGCTCAGTTGGCCAGAGCACGTGATTTGTAATCTCGGGGTCGTTGGTTCGAATCCGACAAGAGGCTCAAAGGGAATAGAGGAATTGAGAAAATGAGAGATTAGGGTGCTACCTTAATTTCTCATTTTCTTTTATTGAATCTTCAACGTTCAATGTTCAACGTTCAATCTATGTCGACGACGGTGATGCCGGCACCACCAAACTGTACGTGCTCGTCCTTGGCGCGCTTGACATTGGGGACGGTGGCAAGGTACTGACGTATCAGCTGGCGCAGGATGCCGCTGCCCGTACCATGCAGAATGCGCACACGGCTGAGGCCAATGAGTATGGCGTCGTCAATGAAGTGCATGACCGCATCGACAGCCTCGTCGCCACGCATGCCTCGCACGTCCAGGTCCTGATGGAAATTCTGACGGCGGTCCTCCATGGTAGAGCGCGTCACGTGCGAGGTCTGAACGGCCAGATGGGCATGCTTGTCAATGGCATTTCGCGCCCTGTCGCCGTCGGAATCCTTTACTTTGTCCACGCGTTCCAGCTGCTCGAGCTTGACTTTAGAGCGCAGGTCGCCGAAGACCACCGTTGCCTGCTTGCCCTGCACGCGCTCTATGCGCCCCACACTGGTGGTGCCCTTGATGCGCACGCTATCGTCAACAGCCAGCGGACGGTTAGCATCGTTCAGGTTCAGGGCGGCGCGTGCTGCCAACTTCTGACTGACGGTCTTCTGCTCCTCGCCCTTCTCGGCCTTGCGCTGAGCCTTGCGGGCCTTACGCTCCTCCATCTGACGCAACTTGCGGGCAAAGTCCTCCTCGCTCATCAGGCCGCGCGTATCATCGTTCTGCACCTGTTCGCGAAACTCCTGCAGCTCCTCGCGCACCAGCCGAGTGTGCTCCTTCTCGGCCTGCGCCTCCTTGATTTCGCGGATGGCGTTTTCTATCCTGCGGTTCGCCTCGGCCAGCAGTTCCTCAGCCTGAGCCTTGGCACGATCTAGTATCTGCCGGCGCTGGCGTTCTATCTCCTCGATGCTGGCATCCAGCCGCTCGCCGCTGGCCGCCAGGCGCTTCTCGTGCTGGTGGATGGTCTGGCGCTTGCCCTCCCAATAACGCTTGTCGCGCACGATGTCCTGCAGGTACTTGTCGCTCTGTATGTAGTCAGAACCCACTATCTCCGACGCGTCACTGATGACTTCCTCGGGTATTCCCGTCTTGCGTGCAATCTCGATGGCAAAACTGCTACCTGGCTGACCGATGGAGAGCTGGAAAAGCGCCTGCATCTGGTGGCGGTCGTAGAGCATGGCACCGTTCACCACGCCTGGATGACCCTCGGCAAAGTGCTTCAGGTTCTGGTAGTGGGTGGTGATGACGCCAAAGGCTTGCTTCTTCCAAAACTGCTTCAGCACAGCCTCAGCTATCGCACCGCCTATGGTGGGTTCCGTGCCGCCTCCGAACTCGTCTATCAGCAGCAGGGTACGGGCGTTAGCCTGCTTCATCATGTTCTTCATGTTCAGCAGGTGGCTGGAGTATGTCGACAGGTCGTCCATGATGGACTGCTCGTCACCAATGTCTATCATAATGCTCTCGAAGGTGCCCACCGTGCTCCTGTCACCAATAGGTATCGACAGGCCGCACTGCACCATGTACTGCAACAGCCCCACCGTCTTCAGGCATACCGACTTGCCGCCGGCATTGGGACCGGAGATGATGAGCAACGACCCTCCCCTTTGTCCCTCCTTCGCAGGCTGTGGCTGAGGTTGAGCCTTCTCCAACCTGATGTCCAGCGGCACCACCTTCTTGTCCTGCTTCTGGAGCGAACGCTGCAAGAGCGGGTGGACGGCACGAATCCAATCCAGAGATGGCTCCGCCGTCAGCTGCGGCTCGTAGGCATGCATCTGCTCGGCCATCTCGGCCTTTGCCCTCACCAGGTCCACCTCGGCCAGGAACCGGCACGAGTCCAGCACGTCAGGCACCTGCGGGCGCAGTTCGTCGCTGAAGACGGTCAGTATGCGTATAATCTCTCGGCGCTCGGCAGCCTCCAGCTCCCTCACCCTGTTATTAGCCTCGACCACCTCGGCGGGCTCTATGAACACCGTCTTGCCCGTAGCCGACTCGTCGTGGACAATACCGTTTATCCTGCGCTTCATGCCTGGCGCAACGGGTATCATCAGTCGGCCGTCGCGCACCGTGGGAGCCACGTCCTGAGCCACCAGTCCCTGCTTCTGAGCCGCATGCAATATTGTATATAAGGTACGCGAGATGCTGCCCGCCGTCTGCTCCATGTCATGACGGATACCCGCCAGGGTCATAGATGCCGAGTCCTTGATTCGTCCAAACTTGTCCAGTATCGAGTCTATGCGCCGTATCATGGCCGGAAAAGACTTCACGCCGTCGGCCATTCTCGACAGCGCAGGGTACGGCACGTCGCCGCCCTCCTCGTCATCACCATTCCGCGTCAGGAAGTCCACGATGACACCAATCGTCTCCAGCGACCGTCGCAGGTCAAAGAGTTCGTTCTCCTCCAGGTGCGTGTTCTCGAGCCGGATGCGGGCCACCGACTCCCTCACATCGAAGAAATAGTTCATCTCAGGCTTCTCGGTAGCCTGCATCAGCCGACGGAACTCCCTCACCTGCTGCAGCCATTCGTTCACCTGCGCGCTGTCGGCCGAGAACGTTATCTCGTCCACCTTCTCGCACCCCAGTGAACTCTGGCAGTGGTCCTTCAGCAGCTGGCGAATCTCGTCAAAACCAATCTTCTGTTCGTAGTTGTTTGGATAAATCATGCTGCAAAGGTACAAATAAAAATGGGAAATGAGAAACAAGAAATGAGAAATGAAAGCCAGAATACATAAAAGATGTTAAATATCAGTTGACGGACGCAAATTTTCCGTTCTTCGTTCTTCACTTCCCACTTTTTTTTGTACCTTTGCACCCGCTTTCGAGCAACATCGACGCCGCGTCACGACTTTTCCGTCAGCGAACGCCCCAACCCAGGAGAGATGGTAGAGTGGTCGATTACAACGGTCTTGAAAACCGTCGTGCTGAGAGGCACCGGGGGTTCG
>DFGF01000136.1:4925-33965 GCA_002371715.1 Prevotella sp. UBA3757 | reverse complement strand
TTCATCGTCAGCAGCGACTTCTCGCACTATCCGAAGTACGAGGATGCCTGCAAGGTGGATGCACTGACGGGCAAGGCCGTGGAGAGTGGCGACGTGGAGCAGTTTATCGCTGCGCTGGAAGAGAATGCACGGCGTGGCGTGCCTGGTCTGGCTACGAGTGCCTGCGGAGAACTGGCCATCGCGACGCTGCTGATGATGACAGACAGCACATATGAGGTGAAGCACCTGATGTATCAGAACTCTGGGGATGCCGAGGAGTCGGATCACAGCCGAGTGGTAGGCTATCATGCGTTTGCCATCGTGCGCAAGTCATCGCAGGACTTTTCTCTGTCGGATGAAGAGAAGCGGATGTTGAAGGAGATTGCGATGACAAGCATCAAGGACTCGCTGAGAAATGAAGAATTAAGAATGAAGAATGAAGAATTTGCTACCGCACACTCGGCGGCGCAATCCGATTCTTCATTCTTCATTCTTCATTCTTCATTAAAACAGAAGTGCGGCGCATTTGTCTCGCTGCATAAGCATGGACGGCTTCGCGGCTGTATCGGACATTTTGGCGAGGACGTGCCCCTGCATGAGATTGTGGCAGAGATGGCGCGTGCGGCTGCTTTCGAAGACCCGCGATTCATGCCTGTCACTGCTGATGAACTCGCGGACATTGATATTGAGATTTCGGTGCTCACGCCCATGCGCCGCATTCAGAGCCTGGATGAGTTTGAGTTGCATCGGCACGGCATCTATATCCGCAAGGGCTATCGCAGTGGGACGTACCTGCCGCAGGTGGCTGATGAGGTGAACTGGACGAAGGAGGAGTTCGTTTCGCATTGCGCACAGGACAAAGCGGGCATCGGATGGGATGGCTGGAAGGATGCAGAGACAGAACTATACGTTTATGAAGCCATTGTGTTTTAAAATGAAGAGTAAAGAATGAAGAATGAAGAATTTGCTACCGCTGTAGATGATGCACGAATGTAGATATTATCAGAAGATGGATGACGGCAGGGTGGAGTGTCTGCTCTGCCCACACCATTGCCACATCAGCGAGGGCAGGACAGGCATCTGCCGTAGCCGACGCAATGAGGGCGGTGTGCTGCTCAGCGAGGTGTATGGACGGCCTTGTTCGCTGGCCATTGACCCTATCGAGAAGAAGCCGCTCTACCACTTCCATCCTGGCACCAAGTGCCTCTCCATCGCCTGTACGGGCTGCAACTTCCGCTGTCTGAACTGTCAGAACCATGAGATTTCACAGGTTGCGCCATCGGAGGTGGGGCATTATAATCTCTCGCCTGAAGCCATTATAGAACTCTGTATAGAACACCATTGTCCAGGTATTGCCTATACCTATACGGAGCCGCTGACTTACCTCGAATACATCACGGACACGGCTCGGCTGGCTCACGAGGCAGGACTCTGGAACATCCTCGTCACGGCGGGCTATGTCTGTCAGCAGCCGCTCAAAGACCTGCTACCGTATCTCGATGCTGCCAATATCGACCTGAAATCATTCTCCGACGACATCTATATGCAGGTCAGCGGAGGCCATCTGCAGCCGGTGCTCGACACCATCCTCGCCATGCGCGATGCAGACGTGTGGATAGAACTGACAAACCTCGTCATTCCTGGCATCAACGATGATATGCAGATGATTCGCCAGATGTGCCAATGGATAGCCAGTAACGGCCTCGCCGACAATCCCCTGCACTTCAGCCGGTTCTTCCCTCGCTACAAGATGCAGGACGTTCCTCCGACTCCCGTCCAGACGCTAAAGGCAGCCAAGCAAATCGCTATCGAGGAAGGCATCAAGCATGTATATCTGGGGTTAGGTGGATGCCCCTCTTTTACTTACTAATCCTCATCACCGGCGCAATCTTATTGCAGGGCTTGGGAAGCGTGACGACTAGGCCTTCAGCCGTCTGGCGGGCCTTCAGCTTGCCGTGTCCCAGCAGATAGACGCTGCTGATCTTTTTGCGCAGGTCCTTGTTGCCCTTGGCCAGCGACTTGATGGTGAGCTGTCCGCTCTCAGGCCATCCCATGGCGGTGACGTAGAGGTACTTAGCAGTCTGATTGAAACGGATGTCGCGCCAGTCCATGCCGCCAAACTTACTGTCGTTGAATCCCTGGTTGTTGATCTTGATGTCCTCCTCGGCCACGGGCCCCTCACCGAAGCGCACCCATGGACGTGTGCCGAAGATGCTCTCGCCGTTGACCGTCATCCATGCCTCCAGATCGTCGAGTATCTGCGACTCCTTCTCGTCGTAAGTGCCATCGGCACGCAGCGGTATGGAGAGCAGCAGATTGCCGTTCTTCGACACGATGTCGACCAGCTGCTTGACCACCGTGGCAGCACTCTTATAGCCGTTGCGCTCGTAGATGCTGGTGTTGTAGTGCCATCCGCCGATGCAGTTGCACGTCTGCCAGGGCTCGTCGATGATCTCGTTCGGAGCACCTCGTTCCACGTCCCATGTGAGAGCCTTGCGCTGTTCGTCGTCAAGGATCTTGCCGAAGACCACGGCACGCGGGTTCTTGTTATAAAGATGAGTGGCGATGCGCAGTCCGCAGTCGCTCAGCGGATAGAAGGGCAGCACGGTGACGTCGAAGTAGATGAGGTCGGGATTGTAGCGGTTGATGGCGTCCAGCGTGCGGTCATAGAAGTTGGTGACGAACTCCTGTGTCGGCGGACAGGCACCATGGCTCCAGTCCCACTGGCTGTGGATGCGGCCGTTGTCCCACGAGCCCTGGCTCATGGGGTGACGCTGCTGGTAGAGCTGCTGCGGGTCCATGCCTTCCCACCACTTGCCTTTGCCGTCCTCCTTGGTCAGATTGCCGTCGTAGTAGATGCCGGCCTTCTCACCCTCCAGGTCGTAGCGCTGCGACGGCTCGTACCAAGTCCACGCATGATCGGCATGGAACGAGATGCCCAGCGGCAGTCCGGCCTTCTTGGCTGCGGCGGCCCATTCAGCCAGCACGTCGCGCTTCGGACCGATGTTCTTCGAGTTCCACGGCTGATACTTCGAGTCCCACAGGTCGTAGTTGTCGTGGTGGTTGCCCAGCACGAAGAAGTACTGCGCTCCGCAGCGCTTGTAGCGGGCTACCAGCTCGTCGGGATTCCACTCCTCGGCCTTGAACAGCGGCAGGATGTCCTTGAAGCCCACCTCCGACGGATGGCCGTAGTGCTCCACGTGCCATTTGTACTCGCGCGTGCCTTCCATATACAGCGAGCGCGCCATCCAGTCGCCCGAGCCCTCCACGCACTGCGGTCCCCAGTGCGCCCACATGCCGAACTTCGCATTGCGGAACCACTCGGGTGTCTGGTGGGTCTTCAGGCTCTCCCACGTAGGTTGATACTGCCCTGTCTGCATCTGCTCATGCTGCTCAGAGACAGGAATCCGGTAGTCTTGGGCCTTGGCTGCACATACCATGCAGCCAAGGACTAAAAGTAGCAATATTCGTTTCATGCGGCAAAGATAGCAATTATTTTTTTATTTAGCCAACTTTTACCTTTCAAACCACCAAAATCAAGAGAAAAGTTGTAACTTTGCACCCAATTAGAAATATATAAGCGATGAGCAATCAGTAGGCATAAACCAGCCCGTACTTGTCGTGCAGACGGCGTAACGTGCCGTCCGACTTCATGGTGCGGATGGCCTCGTTGACGGCCGACATCAAGTCCTCCTGGCCCTTGCGCATCAATACGCCTATCTCTCCGTGGGTGAACGGTTCGTTCAGCAGCGGTGCCGCCAGTCTGTCATCAGTCTTGACGTAATAGGGTGCCTCGGTTATCTCGGTAATCATCACGTCGGCCGCTCCCTGGGCGATGAGTGCGGGTATCTCCTCGTTTTGCTGATGGACGATGATGGTGGCACGCGTGAGGTTCTGGTTGGCAAACTTCTCGTTCAGCCCGCCAGGATTGACCATGACGCGCACCCCCTCCTGGTCAATGTCGGCCAGACAGGTGTAACGGCCGGCCTCAGCAGCACGGCACAGGATGGTCTTGCCGTTGGCCAGATAGCCCTCGCTCATGAGCATCGTCTCGCGTCTGGCATCGGTGATGGTGATGCCGCCTATGGCCATGTCGAACGCCTGGGGGTCAGCCAGCACGTCGGCAGTCAGCGTGGGCCACGAGGTCTTGACGAACGCAGTTCCTACGCCCAGGTGGCGGGCTATCTCAGCCGCTACCTCGATGCCAAAGCCCCAATAGGTTCCGTCGGCCTCACGGAACGACAGTGGCCGGTAGTCGCCCGTTGTGCCCACCAACAGCGTGCCCCGCTCAACTATCTCGGCAACCTTACCGCCGGCCGGATTGTCGTCGTGGGTACATGCGGCCAAGACCGTAGAGCAGCATACGGTCAGCAAAAGGGACAGGAAACAGAGCATTCGCCTGCTCTGTCCTGCCGATGTTCTTATGCGATTCTTCATACAGGGGTTCGTCTGTTTATGAAAGTGGGAACGTGACCCTACAGAGCCTCAGCCACCTGGCGCCCGTAGGCCACGCAGTCGGCCACGGCTTGCTCGTCGGGCACCCACAGTTTCTGCAATCCGTCGTTGATAAGCGCAAAGCCGGCCTCTTCCAGCTTGGCACTGATCTGCTTGACGGCTCCCCCACCCCATCCGTAGGAGCCGAAGGCGGCGGCTTTCTTGCCCTTGAGTTTCAGTCCGGCAGCCATCTCCAGCAGTCCGGCAATGGCAAAGGAGTGGCCGTTGTTGATGGTGGGCGAACCCACGAGCACGGCCTTCGAGCGCCACATCTCGGTGAGGGCGTCGTTCTTGTCGTCGCGGTTGATGTTCATGAGTTTCACCGTCGTCTCGGGTGCCGCCTCACGGATGCCGTCGGCAATGGCCTCGGCCATCTTGCGCGTCGACTGCCACATGGTGTCGTAGACGATGGTAACCTGGTCTTCCTGATAGGCGTCACACCACTGGGCATACTTCTCGACGATCTGCTCCGGACGGTCCTTCCAGATGACGCCGTGGCTGGGACATATCAGCTTGACGGGCAGCTGCATGGCTGCTATCTGCGGCAGCTTCTTGGCCACCATGGCGCTGAAGGGGTTCAGTATGTTGGCATAGTACTTCTCGGCCTCGTACATCAGGTCAGCCTCGCAGACGCGGTCGTTGTAGAGCGACTCCGTGGCGAAGTGCTGTCCGAAGGCATCGTTCGAGAACATGATGCCGCCGTCACCGTCGTAGTAGGTCAACATCGAGTCAGGCCAGTGCATCATGGTCATCTCAACGAAGGTCAGCGTGTGCTGTCCCAACGACAGCATGTCGCCCGTCTTCACGTTGACGAAGTGCCAGTCCTGGTGGTAGTGGCCACGGATGATGGCCTCGCCCTTCTTCGTGCAGTAGATGGGCACGTCAGGTATCTCGCGCATCAGTTCGGGCAGCGCGCCGCTGTGGTCTATCTCGTTGTGGTTCATGACGATGTAGTCTATCTGCTTCAGGTCAATCTCCTGCTTCAGCCGGCTGACGAACTCTTTGTCGTAGGGTTGCCAGACGGTGTCGATGAGTGCTACCTTCTCGTCGCGCACGAGGTAGGAGTTATAACTGGAGCCCCGCTGTGTCGAGAGCTCGTCACCATGAAAATGTGTCAGTTCCCAGTCGACCTTGCCGACCCAGCTGACTTTCGGTGTAAGTTGCTTTGCCATTGTTATCGTTTTGTTTGTTTGTCGTGAATTGTGGCTGCAAAGGTAGCGAAATTCGGTCGAAACACAAAGGAAAAGGGTGTTTTTCCATAAAAAAGGCCCTAAAATAAATAAAAAAGCCGACAGAACCGTACGCTTATGGAAAATACTTGTTACCTTTGCATAGTAAAACAATAGTATCATCCTATTTATATTTTATGGAAATCATCAATTTCTCAGAACAGAACAGCATCATCAACCACTACATGGCTGAGCTGCGCGACAAGAGTTATCAGAAAAACCGGCTCCTGTTCCGGCGCAACGTGGAGCGCATAGGCGAACTCATGGCCTACGAACTGTCGAAGACACTGGAATACAAACCCAAGACCGTCAAGACGCCACTGGGCACCGTCGACATTCCGCTGACCCGCCAGGAGGACATCGTCGTGGCCACCGTGCTGCGCGCCGGACTGCCCTTCCACCAGGGCTTCCTCAACATCTTCGACGGAGCCGACAACGCCTTTGTCAGCGCCTTCCGTATGTACCTGAACCGCGAACATACCGAGGTGGGCATTCATACGGAGTACATAGCTACGCCCAGCGTCAAGGGGCGCACGCTGCTCATCGTCGACCCCATGCTGGCCACCGGTGGCAGCCTGGCCGCAGCCATCGAGTCGCTGCTCGAGGCCGGCAAGCCCAAGAAGATTCACGTCTGCTGCATCATTGCCGCCCCTGAGGGCCTGGAGGTCGTCAGGCAGGCACTGCCCGACGACGGCACCATCTGGTGCGCGTCCATCGACCAGGGCATGAACGAGCATAAGTACATCGTGCCCGGATTCGGCGACTGTGGCGACCTCTGCTACGGTGAAAAGCTGTCCGCGCTTCGGCTCCCTACCGACAAGTAGCGGGCTGGCATTCCTGGCTGTGAGTGCAGAAAACGGCGAAAATATTTGGTTTTTTGTCGTTTTTGCACTAACTTTGCACCCTGATTATGACACCAGAAGAATATAAACAACTCAAGGCTTTTGCCCGCCAGGACGGAGCACTGCTCTCGCTGCTGTGGATCGGTGCCATGGCGTGCTACATTCAGGGGCTCACCAGCCCCATGCTGGCCATGATAGCCATCGTGCTCATCATTGCCTCACCATTCTACGCCGCCAACCGTCTGCGCCACTTCCGTGACGAGGCCCGCAAGGGCATCATCTCGTTCATGCGCGCCTACGGCTACACCGTTTTCACCTATTTCTACGGCGGACTGCTCATGGCTATGGCCGTCTTCCTCTACTTCCACTTCATGGACAATGGCTACCTGCTGGGCACACTTTCCGACATGCTCAACAGCGAGGAGGGCCGGCAAATGGTCAAAATCTACGGCATGGCCGACCAGATGAAGCAGGGAATGGCCGAACTGGCACAGATGCGCCCCATCGACTACGCCCTCAACATGTTGACGGTCATCATCACCACGGGCTTCATACTGGGCGTGCCCACGGCAGCCATCATGCAGCGCCAGACGGCCAGACCGGGAAAAAATGAAGAATGAAAAATGAAGAATGAAGAAAAATGGACATATCAGTAGTTATACCCCTTTACAATGAAGACGAATCGCTGCCCGAACTCTACGACTGGATAGAGCGCGTCATGGCGGCCAACAACTTCTCGTTCGAAGTCATCTTCGTCAACGACGGTTCTACCGACCGCTCATGGCAGGTCATCACCGACCTGGCCGCCCGTTCCCAACACGTCAAGGGCATCAAGTTCCGCCGCAACTACGGCAAGTCACCGGCACTCTACTGCGGATTCAAGGAGGCTCAGGGCGACGTCGTCATCACCATGGACGCCGACCTGCAGGACTCGCCCGACGAGATTCCCGAACTCTACCGCATGATAACAGCCGAGAAGTACGACCTGGTGAGCGGCTACAAGCAAAAGCGTCACGACCCCCTGTCGAAGACCATACCCACCAAGCTCTTCAATGCCACCGCCCGCAAGGTCAGCGGCATCCACAACCTCCACGACTTCAACTGCGGCCTGAAAGCCTACCGCCGTGACGTGGTCAAGAATATCGAGGTGTTTGGCGAGATGCACCGCTTCATACCCTATCTGGCCAAGAATGCCGGTTTCGACAAGATTGGCGAAAAGGTTGTCCACCACCAGAAACGCCAGTACGGCAAGTCGAAGTTCATGGGGTGGAACCGCTTCGTCAACGGCTACCTGGACCTGATGACGCTCTGGTTTCTGGGCACCTTCGGCAAGAAGCCCATGCACGTCTTCGGATTCCTGGGCACCATCGTCTTCATCATCGGTTTCCTTTCAGCCTTCTACCTGGGGGCTGAGAAAGCCTGGGCCCTCTGGCGCGGCATACCCATGCGGCTGGTCACCGACTCGCCCTACTTCTACATCGCACTGACCATGATGATGATTGGCACCCAGCTGTTCTTGGCCGGATTCCTGGGCGACCTCATCAGCCGCAACAGTGCCGGGCGCAACGAATATCAAATAGAAGAGAAGTTAAGATGCGAAAAATAGTCATCCTACTGCTGACAGCCGTGGCCATCGCTGCCTGCACGTCCATCGACTGCCCAGTCCAGAACACGGTACTGACCGTCTACAGCCTGCAGAAGGCCAACGGCACACCCGACACCCTGGGCGTCGACACGCTATGGGTGTGGACTCAGAAGAGCAACGGCCGCGACACGCTGCTGAACAGTCTGTACGGCGAGTCGGCCACAAGCTTCTACCTGCCCATCAGCTACACCCAGCCAGAGGACGTGCTCTGTCTGGCCGTGACCGATACCGCCGGCGCATTCTATCTTGACACCATCCGCATCAAGAAGGAGAACATACCCCACTTCGAGTCCGTCGACTGTCAGGCTGCCTACTTCCATACCATCACCGACGTCAGCACCACGCACGACATCGTTGATTCCATCGTCATCAACAATCCCAACGTGAACTATGACATTCAAACCACGCACCTCAAGCTCTATCTCAAGCCTCGCCGGTAGTCTGCTGCTCATGCTGCTGATGGCAGCACAGACGGCCTGCGGCCAGAAGCTGTTCAAGATGGAGAAAGACTCCATACCCCTGTTCCGTGGCTTCTCGGTGTCGTTCGACCTCGTAGGGCCTGCCATGCTCCTGATGGGCACCCACGGCGAATACGAAGGTGCCCTGCGTGTCAATCTTCACGACCAGTGGTTTCCCATCGTCGAACTCGGAGTGGGACGTGCCAACCACGAGAACGATAAGGTGACCGGACTGACCTATAAGACCACGGCACCCTACTTCCGACTGGGCATGGACTGGAACATCCTGCGACGCAAGCACCAGGCCAACCGCATGTATGCCGGATTCCGCTATGCATACACCAACTATAAGGTCGACTGCATTCGCGAAGCACTGCCCGACCCTGTCTGGAGTTCGCAGACGGGCTTTGGCTATAGGGATATGGCCTGCAATATGCACTGGGCCGAGATTGTCCTGGGCATCGATGCCAAGGTCTTCGGACCGCTACACCTGGGGTGGACCGTCCGCTATAAGCGCCGACTCTTCCACAACGATGGCACGCTGGGCAACACGTGGTACGTACCTGGCTTCGGCATCAACGACAAGGACAATCTGGCTGCCAATTTCAACGTCATCATTGACATATAAGTACGAAGACGAGACAAAAGACTACCAAAACGCTACATCATACATCTTACATCATACATCATACATCTTACATCATCATGACTACCAACCGCAAAAAACGACTACTTTGGCAACTGCCATTCCTCACAATGCTCATTGTGGGCACCATACTCATTATCCGCCAACAACATGCCACTCCCTATCAGCACACCATCGGCACCGTCTTCGGCACCACCTACAGCCTGACTTACCAGTACGCCGACAACCTGCAGCAGGAGATAGAAGCCGAACTGGCCAGAATGGACAGCACATTCTCGATGTTCAACAAGCACTCGATCGTATCACGCATCAATCAGGGCGAGCAGCCCGATCTGACCAGCGACTTCATCGAGGTGTTCAAGCTGGCACGCCTGATATCCGATGACACCGACGGAGCCTTCGACATCACCGTGGGGCCACTCGTCAACGCATGGGGATTCGGCTTCAAGAACGAGCAGTTGCCCTCCAAGCATCAGGTTGACAGCCTGCTCAAGCTTACAGGCTTCCGCAACGTCTACATCCAGGACGGCAAACTTTCCATGAAGCGACCAGGCATGATACTCGACTTTGCAGCCATTGCCAAGGGTTATGGTGTCGACGTCATATCCCGACTCCTGGAGCGTCACGACATCAAGAACTACATGGTCGAGATTGGTGGGGAAATCACCACACGAGGCATCAATCCCCAGCGCGTACCCTGGAAGATTGGCGTCAATAAGCCCAACGAAGACGCCCTCGGCGAGAGCAACGAACTGCAGACCATCCTCAACGTCACTGACAAGTCCATGGCCACCAGCGGCAACTACCGCAACTTCTACGTCAAAGGCGGCAAGAAATACGCACACACCATCGACCCCAAGACCGGCTATCCCGTCCAGCACACCCTGCTCTCAGCCACCGTGCTGGCCGACCGCTGCGCTAAAGCCGACGCCTATGCCACCGCATTCATGGTGATGGGCATCGATGGGGCCAAGGATGTACTCAGCCGCCACCAGGACCTGATGGCCTACCTCATCTACACCGACCATAAGGGCCGTCTGGCCGTCTGGTATTCCCCCTCGCTGAAGGACAAGATTGTCAAAGACTGATCCCCTATGAGTGCCAACGGCAAAACCTGTTAAGCGTATATGGATGCTGGTCTGCAAATTTACGACAAGCTCTTGCAGTTCACGCTATTTCAAGGCATGAGCCATGCCGACCTCATGGAGGTGGTAGGCCATACCAAGCTCGGATTCTCGAAAACTGCCGAGGGGCAGCGCATTGTCAGGGATGGCGACGTCTGCAACCAGCTCATCTTCGTCGTCAGCGGCTCACTCTCTGTCGAGACCGTCAGCGACGACCATGCCTGCCGTGTCTGCGAGGTGGTCAGTGCCCCCTACGCCATCCAGCCCGTCCAACTCTTCGGTCTCACCCAGCGCTACACGTCCACCTTCAAAGCCCTGACGCCGTGCAGCCTCATCACCATCGACAAGCAGGAAGTACTCTTGCTGCTCGAGACCCAGCTCGTCTTCCGCATCAACATGCTCAACCTCTTTGCCGCCGACTCCCAACGCCTGCACCATCGGGCCTGGCGGTCAGCGCCACGCACGCTTACCGACCGCATCACTCGCTTCTTCTTCTCCCGCTGTCTCTACCCTGCCGGTTCCAAGACCTTTTACATCCTCATGAACCAGCTTGCCGCCGAACTCAACGACAGCCGCCTCGACATCAGCCGGGCCCTCAACCAGATGCAGTCCCAGGGCCTGCTCACCCTCCATCGCGGCCGCATCCACATCCCCATGCTCGAACGCCTGCTGATGTAGCCAACCAATACGAAAAGCGGGTGTGTCATACTTGGCCGCTGTCGAAGAGAAGCCCAGCTTGACACACCCTCATGGACATTTAGCGTCAGCGTTTCACTGTCGCTGTCGTTATCGTACGGCGATGTGCACGTTACGCTGCTTGATGTTCTGACAGTTGTTGAAAACGGCATCGGCCTTGGCCTGGATATGGATGTTCTGCAGACGGATGCCGTTGATGGGCATCTCCGGCAGGCCGTTGAACTCCATGGCACGTCCGGCATCGTTGCAGGTGACATTCTTGATGTCGATATTGCGGAAGATGGGCGTTTCCTCGGTGACGGGCTGTTTGGTGACATTGTCGGGTTTATCGCCGTCGGCCAACATCTCGGCAACGGACTTGCCACCATAATACATATTAAAGGTAATGGCATCGGTCTTGATGTCGGTCATGGAAATGCCGTCGATGAAGATGTTCTCGACAATGCCGCCACGACCGCGTGTCGACTTGAAGCGCAGACCGACATCGGTGCCCAGGAACTGGCAGTTGCTGACCAGGATGTTACGCACGCCACCACTCATCTCGGAACCGACGACAAAGCCACCATGACCGGCAAACACCGTACAGCCATCGACAACGACATTCTCGCAGGGGCGGCCACGCAGACGCCCGTCCTTATCCTTACCCGACTTGATGCAGATACCATCGTCGCCGGCATCGAACTTGGAATTGACTATCAGCGCATTGCGGCACGACTCCAGGTCGAGTGCATCGCCATTCTGTGCATAGGAGGGGTTACGGGCCAGCACGTCGTCGAGGATGATGTTCTCGCACATGAGGGGATGGAGGTTCCAGGCAGGAGAGTTCTGGAAGATGACACCCTGAAGGAGCACATTCTTGCAGTTGACCAGACTCACCATGACAGGGCGCAGAAAGCGCTTGATGCGGTTCCACTCCTCGTCGGTAGAGGCCTTGGGAACGTTCATGTTCGCACTCTTCTCAGCGTCGGCATAGGCCTGGTTGGGCACCCAATAGCCCTTCTTCGACTCTACGCCACCAGGACGAGCCAGCACATCTTTCCACTGGCCGTCGGTCACCTTGCCGCGCTTGACGGGACGCCAGCACTGGCCATTGCCGTCAATGACGCCACGGCCCGTGATGGAGATGTTTTCTGCACCGTTGGCCGAGAGCGGTGACTGACAGCGACGCGTATCAAGTCCCTCGAACGAGGTCTTGATGACGGGATAGAGTGCCTCGTCGCCTGAGAACTGGATGACGGCACCCACTTCGAGGTGGAGGTCGATGTTAGACTTGAGTACGATAGGACCGGTAAACCAGACGCCCTGGGGCACCACGAGATGACCGCCGCCCTTCTTGGTGAGGGCAGCAATGGCTTTCTCGAAAGCCTTGGTGTTCAGCGTGACACCATCGCCCACGGCACCGAACTTCTTGAGGTTGACGGTGTAGTCAGGGATTACGGGCGCGCTGACCTCAGCCATCTGGAAAGGCAGCTTCTCGGTGTACTTCTTGTAGGGATTGACTTGTGCCGTTGCCGTCATCGTGACAGCCATCAGCAGCAGGGTGATTAGTTTTTTCATACGCAGTTCGTTTTTGTAGTTTGAAATTTGTTGTTTTATAGTTTTATCAGAGAGTATAAAAGTCTCTTAGTAAAGGATTTCGCGAAGCGGTGTCATAACGAAGTCGCGCTGGTGCATGAGCGGATGGGGAATCTTCAGGTCGGGTTCGTTGACGCTGATGTCGTCGTAGAGCAGGATGTCAATGTCGATGACGCGGTCGTGATAGTTGACAGTTGAGAGTTGACAGTTGACAGTTTTCTCGGTACGTCCCATGTCACGCTCTATCTGCTGGGTGAGCCGCAGGACCTCACGTGGTAAGCATTCCGTCACGCAAAGGACAACGGCATTGGTGAACAGGTGGGAGGACTGGAAGCCCCAAGGCTCCGACGTCAGGAACGACGACCGGCGAGTGACCGGCCCTACCCGTTCGTCAATCAGGCTGATGGCCCGCTCGAGATTCGCGCGGCCATCGCCCAGATTAGAGCCCAATCCTAAATACACCTTGTGACTGTCCATCTCTCAACTATCAACTCTCAACTGTCAACTCTCAACTATCAACTCTCAACTATCAACTCTCAACTCTCATCAGTCATCCAAAATCAGCATGCAGTCGCCGTAACAGCCAAAGAGATAGCCATTGTCGACAGCTTTCTGGTAAGCCTCCATGATGAGCTCGTAGCCGCCAAAGGCTGCCGTCTCCATGAGCATGGTTGACTCAGAGTGGTAGAAGTTAGCCACCATCGAATCGGCCAGTTGGAATTCGTAGGGCGGGAAGATGAACTTGTTAGTCCAACCGCTGAAGGGCTTCAAGAGGCTGTCGGTACCTACCGACGACTCGACGGCACGCATCGTGCTGACACCGACGACACACACATGGTGGCCCTCGCTCTTGGCGGTATTGACCACACGGCAGGCCTCGGCATCAATGGCCATCTGCTCTGAGCTCATCTTATGCTTGGTGAGGTCCTCGACCTCGATAGGGTCAAAACTGCCCAAACTGCAGTGAACAGTGATGTAACCGAAGTTGATGCCATTAATCTCGAGGCGCTTCATCAGTTCACGGCTGAAGTGCATGCCGGAGGCCGGAGCCATGACAGCACCCTCGTTGCGGGCAAAGATGGTCTGGAAATTTTCGGCATCGTCAGGCGACAGTTCGCGGCGGTCCAGGATATAGTGCGGAATGGGCGCCGAACCAAGGGCATAGAGTTCGCGCTTGAACTCGTCGTGCGGACAGTCATAGAGGAAGCGCAACGTACGGCCGCGGCTGGTGGTATTGTCAATGACCTCAGCCACCATAGGACCGTCCTCCTCGAAGAACAGCTTGTTGCCAATACGGATTTTACGGGCTGGCTCCACCAGTACATCCCACAGGCGGAGCTCCGAATTCAGCTCACGAAGCAGGAACACCTCAATCTTGGCATCAGTCTTCTCCTTAGTACCATAGAGGCGTGCCGGAAAGACCTTGCTGTCGTTGAGCAGCATGGCATCACCCTCGCCGAAGTAATTGACGATGTCGCGGAAGATAATCGGCTGGTCGGTAGGCTTGCCGTCATCGTCAGTCTTGAACATGTCGATGGTCTGGCTCTTGCGGTGAACTACCATCATACGACACTCGTCACGGCGGTAAACCTTGTCGACGGTTCCGTCGTCGTTCTTAAACACCTTGTGGGGAGGTTCCAAGGCAATCTGCTCTTCGGGCAGCTTGAATCTGAATTGTGATAGCTTCATACTATATATATATTTCCTATTTAATTCTTCATTCTTCATTCTTCACTCCCTCCAGCCACGCTGGAAAGTCGTCAAGCGTGATGCAGTCGCCAAGCGACACGGAGCCGAGCCGCGTACGACAGAGAGCCGTCAGGTAGGCCCCGCTATTGAGGGCGCGCCCGATGTCGCGGGCCAGTGAGCGGATATAGGTACCCTTGCCGCAGTGGACGCGGATGCTCATCTGCATCAGTTCTGGGTTGAAGTCCGTCAGCTCCAGGGCATCGATATGTATGGTCTTGGGCTTTAGCTCAACCTCGAGGCCCTTGCGCTTCAGTGCGTAGGCACGGTCACCACCAATCTTACAGGCGGAGTAAGAGGGTGGCACCTGCTGGATGTCGCCCACGAAATCCGTCAGCACACGCTCAATCATCTCACGTGTAATATGGCTGGTGGGATAGGTGGCATCGACCTCGTGCTCCATATCGTAACTGGGCGTAGTGGCACCAAGCTGCAGCGTGGCGGTGTACTCCTTGCTGTCCAGTTGCAGGCGCTCAATCTCCTTGGTCTTCTTGCCCGTACAGAGTATGAGCACGCCGGTTGCCAACGGATCGAGGGTGCCGGCATGGCCAATCTTGACACGGCGCACGCCCACCTTTCTTGATATACGCGTGCGCACGAAAGCCAGTGCACCGAACGACGTCATCCGGTAAGGCTTATTGATAAATATGTATTCGCCCTCTATGAAATCCATTTTAGTCAACCATTGCTAATGAGTGACCCGTGAGCAGCAACACCAAGATGATGCCGCCCACAATGATGCGATAGTAACCGAACGCCTTGAAACCGTATTTGGTCAGGAATGCCACAAACCACTTCATGGCTAGCAGTGCCACGATGAAAGCCACCACACACCCCAGGATGAGCATGGTGATGTTGTGGGGCGTGGCCCATGCGGCATCTTCCTTCAGCAGGTCCAGCAGGTCCAGCAGGGTTGCACCGGCCATGGTCGGCACGGCCAGGAAGAACGAGAACTCGGCAGCACGCTGGCGCGTCAGGCCCTGCGTCATGCCACCGACAATGGTTGCCATGGAGCGCGACACGCCTGGAATGACGGAGATGCACTGATAGAGGCCAATGGCAAAGGCTCGCCGCTCGGTCATCTGGTTGGCATCGCTACCCTTGTTGAACAACTTGTCGCAGAAGAGCATGAAGATGCCGCCAACGACCAACATGATGGCTACGACCAGCACAGAGTCGAGCAGCCAGTCAAGCAGGCCGGACTTCTTGGCCAGCAGGCCGATGACGACAGCTGGCAGCACGCCCACAAAGAGCAGCCAATAGAAATGATAGCGATGCTTGAGCCGCTGGAACAGGCTGCTGCCGGCTGGAGCGGGCGTCGTATTGAAAACAAAGAAACGCTTCCAATAGAGGCAGACCACCGACAGGATGGCACCAAACTGGATGATGAACGTGAAGGCGTGGACGAAGGAATCGCCCTGCGGAATGCCTAACAGGTTCTGCGCAATAATCATGTGACCCGTCGACGACACTGGCAGAAACTCTGTCAGTCCCTCGACGATGGCAATAATCACGGTTTCCAGCCACGTCATGCCTCAACCTCCTCTCCCTTATCTGCATCGGCAGGAAGTCCGGCCTCCGTCTTGGGACGATATACCACTGCACAAATCATGGCAACAAAGCCCAAAAGACAGACCACCGGTGCCACCTTGATGCGGCGGGCACTGAAAATGTCTGGGTCGTAGGCCGTATCGGTAGAGCCACTGCCGCTCATCAGCAGAAAACCAATGATGACGACGGCCATGCTGACGGCCAGCAGGATGTAGTTAATACGTCCTAATGCAAAATCTCTCTGTTCCATCTATTCTTTTATTTTACTAAACTATCGTTCAGATTTTATACAGTTCGCCCGCAGTCATCTTCAGGAACTTGTTGACAGCAAGCCACGCACACAGTGCAGTGATGACAATGCCAAACAACAGGACAGCAGCAGCCGTAATGGCCAGCACCTGCCACGTCACCACCTCGCCGATGCCCGGCTCGGTCAGGAAAAGCCCGTAGACGCCTGCCCCCAACAGACAGATGGCCAGAATGGCAGCAATAACGCCAATAGTGATGGCCTGACGCAGGAACGGCCGACGGATGAAGCCCCACGAGGCTCCCACCAGTTTCATGGTGTGGATGACAAAACGGCGGGCATAGACACTCAGGCGCACCGTATTGCTAATGAGCGCAAACGACACGAACGTCAGTAGCACAGCCAGCACCAACAGCACAATGCTGACACGGCTGAGGTTACGGTTCACCTTGTCCATCAAATCCTCCATATAGCTGATGTCGCTGACGCGGTCGTCCTTCCTCACCTCGCGGACTATCCACTTCAGCGAGTCACGGTTGGCATAGTCTGACTTCAGCTGCACCTCCAGCGTGGCTGGGAAGGGGTTGAAGCCCAGAAACTCCGACGGGTCGCTGCCCAGCTCACGGGTCTGTTCGCGCTGGGCCTGCTCCTTGCTGATATAGTCGATGTTACGGCTGTAGGGCTGATGGTATAGGTCACGACACAAGCGATGGGCGTCGTTCACCGTTACAGAATCCTTCAGGATGATGGTCATGGTGAGGTGCTCCTTCATGTGGGCCGACAGGTTGCGGGCCGACAGGACGAAGAACACCACCATACCCAACAGGATGAGCACCATCGTGGTGCTTATGCACAGCGTCACCTCCTGCATGCCTCGACGGCTGCGGGGGCTTTTTTTCTTATTACTCTTCATACCATTTAGACGTAATACACCTAATTTCGTGCAAAGGTACGAAATAAAGTGAAAAGTGACGAGAGAAAATGAAAAATTTTTGTTAAACCCAAAAGATTTTTGGCTTTTTCCCCACTTATTCGTACCTTTGAGCTTCGCTCGAAAGTACTTGCGCTCGAAAAAGCCAAAATATCTTTTGGCTTTTTGCTCGCTTATTCGTACCTTTGCACTCACTATGAGTACAATTATCTATCCATCGCCCATCTTCGGTCCCGTGCATAGTCGCCGACTGGGCATCTCGCTCGGCATCAACCTCATGCCGGCCGACGGCAAGGCTTGCACCTTCGACTGCATCTACTGCGAGTGCGGATTCAATGCCGACCACCGCCCCACCCTACCCATTCCCACACGGCAGGAAGTTGCCGATAAACTGGAACAGACCCTCCGGCAGATGACGGCAGAAGGCCAGCTGCCCGACGTGCTCACCTTTGCCGGCAATGGCGAACCGACCTGCCATCCACACTTCGCAGACATCATCAGCGACACCATCCAACTGCGCAACGCCTACTGTCCGAAGGCCAAGGTCTGTGTACTGTCGAACGCCACGATGATTCACCGCCCTGCCGTCCACGATGCGCTGATGCTGGTGGACGACAACATCCTGAAGCTCGACACAGTCGACCCCTTATATATAAATAAGGTAGACCGGCCCAACGGCCACTACGACGTGGCAGAGACCATAGAGCGCATGAAGACCTTCCACGGCCACATCATCATCCAAACCATGTTTATGCGCGGACAGTACCAAGGTCAGTCGGTCGACAACACTGGCGAGGCCTACGTCGCCCCCTGGCTCGAAGCCGTCAAAGCCATTGCTCCCCAGCAGGTCATGGTCTACACCATAGACCGCGAGACACCGGCCCAAGGACTGGTAAAAGCCAGTCACGAACAGCTCGACGCCATTCGCGACCGGGTAATGGCTGCCGGCATACCCTGCACGGCAAGCTATTAATGACTTCTTGTCAGCAACGAGATTGTTTATCTTTGCACCCGTAATCACGAAAATATGAAGGATAAGAAAATTGCAGTACTGCTGTCAGGAGGCGTCGACTCCAGCGTGGTGCTCTACGAACTGGTGAGGCAGGGACTGAAGCCCGACTGCTTCTACATCAAGATTGGACCGGAGGAGGAAGAGGAGTGGGACTGCTCGAGTGAAGAGGACCTGGAGATGGCAACCGCCGTGGCCCATAAGTACGGCTGCCGTCTGGAGGTGATAGACTGCCATCGCGAGTACTGGGACCAGGTGACGCGCTATACCATGGAGAAGGTGAAGGCCGGCCTGACGCCTAATCCCGACGTGATGTGCAACCGGCTGATTAAGTTCGGGGCCTTCCACGAGAAGCGGGGGCACGACTACGACCTGATAGCAACAGGCCACTATGCACAGACAGAAGAGGAGGACGCTCAACGTTCAACGTTCAACGTTCAACGTTCAACGTTCAACGTTCAACGTATAAAGTGGCTTACTACCAGTCCTGACCCCGTCAAGGACCAGACCGACTTCCTGGCCCAGATTTACGACTGGCAGTTGGAGAAGGCACTGTTTCCCATTGGCCACATGATGAAGGAGGAGGTGCGCCAGATAGCCGAGCGCGAGCACCTGGCCCCGGCTCACCGCCGCGACTCACAGGGCATCTGTTTCCTGGGCAAGATTAACTATAACGACTACCTGCGCCGGTATCTGGGCGAACAGCCGGGCGACGTCATCGAACTGGAAACGGGCAAGCGCATTGGCCAGCACCGAGGCCACTGGTTTCACACCATCGGCCAGCGCAAGGGCATGGGACTGGGCGGCGGCCCGTGGTTTGTAGTCAGGAAGGACATTGACCGGAACATCATCTATGTGTCCCACGGCTACGACCCACAGACGGCCTACAAGCAGACATTTCCCATCCGCGACTTCCACGCGCTGACGCTGCCCCTCGAGGACATTTTCGGAGGCGAAGACCAGACGGCGGGTTACGACGTCACCATCAAGATACGCCACACGCCGGAATACCTGCCCGCACGGCTGGAGCCTATGGGTAACGGCCAGTACACGGTTCACGCCCAGACGCCCATACACGGCGTGGCTCCCGGCCAGTTCTGCGTCGTTTACGACAATCGCCACCACCGTTGTTACGGTAGTGGCGAGATCACGATGTAAGATGGAAGATGGATGATGGATGATGGAAGATGGATGATGGCGGATGGAAGATGGATGATGTTACTTCATACGAATCTTCTCACCCATGAGGCTGTTGAGGTAGACCTCAAGGGCCGTGTACCCCTCCTCTGACACCACACGCTTGCCGTCCTCTGCATCCTGTGGGTTCAGCCCGTTGGCCTGTTCCCAGTCGTCGGCCATGCCGTCGTGGTCGTTGTCCGTGGCTGGAACAGCATCGGCATATCTGGGCCACCCGTCGGCATCTGCGGGCGAGTCGATGATGCCGGGCTTGCCGGCCGTCTCGCCCTGATAGCGGGGCTGTCCGCTGCGCACGTCCTCAATGATGCGACGCTCCACGGCATCGCGCCGTATGGTGCCAGCTTTTTCCAGCACGTGCTGGTATGCCCGGCGGGCCGACTCGGCAGGAGTGCGGTAGCTGGCATAGTCCGGCGTGGCCAGCGGCTTCTTCTGCCGCATATCGTCCACGCTGAAGCCTGTCTGGTTGCTGACGAGCTGCCACATGCTCTTCACGGGATGGCCCACCATCACGTTTTCCACAAGCCACCAGAGCGACGGACCGGTCAGCGTCTTACCCTTGCGGGCCTGCGAGAGTTCTATGAACACGTTGTCATCGGGATGTGCCGGACCAGGCTTGTAGTAGTTGCCCACGAAGTTACACCAGTGCGACGACCCCTCGCCGGCCTCGTTCTCGCCGCCGTAGCAGGAGTTGCGCCGTCCCCAATTGAAGTTGACGTTGTTCTGGTATTCCAGGAACACGTTCTTGTCGCCACGCGGATTGGTGGCTCCGTTGATGCGGGGCGACCGGCTGTCATTGCTGGCCAGCAGGTTATGGTGGAAGGTGGCTGGCGAACCGCCCCACTGTGCACCGTAGCCGCGCACGCCTTTCTTATGGCCGGCATTGTACAGTCCCTCGTGGATGATGCACCACTGCACGGTGGTGTACTGATTGTCGTACATGGTCATGTTCTCCTCGCCGCTCCATCCGAAGCAGCAGTGGTCGATGATGATGTTGCGGGCATTCTCGATACCGATGGCACCGCCCTCTATGAAGCAGCGCTTCCTGTAGTCGGCATCGCTCTCGCCGGCCTGCCGCTCCAGTTCCAGGGTACCCAGGCGCGAGCGCAGGTTGCGGATGATGACATTCTCCGAGCCACCCAGGTTCAGCTTGCCGCCACGCAGCAGGATACCCTCACCGGGAGCCGACTGTCCGGCAATGGTGACGTTCCTGAGCTTGGCACGGATGGCCCGTTCACCCTTGCGCTGAGGGTTAGGGCCGATGTCGATGATGCCACTGACGCGGAACACGATGGTGGCATTCTCGCGACCGGCCTCGGTTAGTGCCCACCGCAGCGAGCCTTCTCCGCTGTCGGCCAGCGTCGTCACCTCTACCACCTTACAGCCACGGCCGCCGGAGGCATACTTGCCGAAGCCCTCGGCCGTGGGGAAGGCTGGCGTTTGCGCCTGAGCAGTCGCACTCAGCATCGTGGCCAGCGCCATGAATAATAATTGTCTGGTCATACTCCTGCCTGTCGCTTATCGGTTCAGTTCCCTGACGGGGAATGTAAAATAGGTATCGGGGAAGGGTTCGTCCTTCAGCGTGAAGTGCCACCACTCGCTGTCTAACGGCTTGAAGCCGTGGGCCAGCATGGCCTTGCGCAGGATCATGCGGTTGCGGAACTGCTGCTCGGTGATGCTGCGTCCTTGGGGCGACTTGGAGTTGTCGCCGTTATACTCGCCCGTCTCGGGATTGCCGCAGAAGTCAGGATGGCTCTCGGGTCCAAACCAGTCGAAGGTGCCGCCCATGTCGAGCTCTTTCTCCGTAGCCATGTCAAACAGCGTCAGGTCCAACGTGGAACCGCGCGTGTGTCCGCTCTTCTCCATGATATAGTCCTGGGCGAAGAGCACGCTTTTGTCAAGGTCGGGATAGAAGTAGGGCTTCATGGCGACGTCCGACAGGTCGGCAGCCCAGCGCACGAAATGGTCAACGGCCTTCTGCGGGCGGTAGGCATCGTAGATCTTCAGGCGGTAGCCCTGGCTGCGCACGTCATCGCTGACGGCCTTCAGGGCCAGGGCGGCCTTGCTGGTCAGCAGTGCTGTGGGCTGCTCATAGCCGTCAATGCGGGCACCGACGAAGTTGTAAGTACCATAATAGCGAATCTCAAGGATGGCATCGGGCACGACGTCCGTCAGGTTGACAAACAGGCTGCTATCGTCGGTAGTGCTGACGGCGGGCTGGTCGTCGTTGCTGCAGCATGTCATCACGGCAGCGCCCATCACAATGGCAAGGAGGGCTGCAAAAAGGAAATACTTTTTCTGTTTCATCATTGTTATCATTTACTCATCTATTGTTTCTTTCATCGACTCGTCACCTTGATGCTACGGACGCTGCCGTCGGCACGCGTCTCGCGCACGACGGTGACACCATGCTGCAGACGGCTGACGGGACGGCCGTCGGGCGTGAAATACTGGCGGGCCACGACGGCGGAACCAGCAGACGGCGTGCTGACGGAAACGGCACTGGCCGAAGAGGCCGCTTCGCCACAGACACCGTAGGCACTGACAGCCTGAACAATCACCTGCTTGCCGTCAACAGGACGGCTGGTGGCGGTCGTGATGGTGGCCTCACCATCGGCAATGACCAGGTAGCACTGGGCAAAGCCCGTCACGTCGGTCCACGACAGCATGCCCCCGCTGACCGTCAGCTGCGGGGCCGGCAGTATGAAGCCCTGCCAGTCGGCATCCCAGTCGTCAGTGCCACGCAAGGCGTAGTCCAGCCGGTAGCTGTTGACCTCGACAGGCGTGAGCACGGCCTTGCTGGCGACGCCACCAAACGAGGTGCGCCGCTGGCTCAGGTCTACCTGGTTGCCGTTGGCGTCACGGGTGCGGTATTCTGCCATCTGGACGGGCTTGCCCTCCATCTCGGCCCAGCCCTGCGGCTGGATGCTGATGCCTTCCGTCAGGCGCGTGTTCAGGAAGGCCACCTTGGGCGTATTGCCCCAGGGACGGCCCAGGTAGGTCACGCTGCCGGCACTGCGCGTCGTGATGACGGCATCGCTGAACACGTAGCCATAGCGGGGCGCATTGTGGTCTGGTGCCACGATGTAGCCGCCCTCGAGCACGTGGAGCGTATCGGCATCGAACCATACCTCGCCGGCACCATAGATGAAGTCGGTCTTACCCGCCACCTTGCTGTTGCGTATCAGGTGACGCTGGCCGTCCTTGCCGGTACGGTAGGTGTCCTGCCAACCCTCCAGGTTGCAGCTGGTGACGACGATGCGGTCGCCCTTGCTGTAGAGGGCTACGGCCTGCTTGTCGGTACGGGTGTTGCGGATGGTCAGGTTGTCGAACGAGACGTCGTTGCCCGTCACGTTGATGGTGGCTGCCTTGTCAACGCCGCCGTCATCGTTGTTGGCCTTGTTGTCCCAGATCACGGTATGCGCCTTCGACTGACCCGTCAGGTGGACGTTCGACTTGTCAATGGCCACGTGCTCATGGTAGTCGCCAGCCTTGACGAAGATATAGAAAGGCTCCACGCCGCTGGCAGCACTGACGGCCTCCTGAATGGTGGTATAGTTGCCGCTGCCGTCCTGGGCCACGATGGCATTGAAACGGTTCGCGGGGGTCACGGTCTGATGGCGCGTGTATGTTTTGGCATCAATTTCACCATTGGCCACGGCATTGAGGAACACCTCCAGATGCGAGTAGCCGTTGGCCGCGAGCAGCATGCCGTCGGTGCCGTCGGCGGGATTCAGCCCGTGCTCCGTCTCGTAGGCATCGGGCAGTCCGTCGCCGTCAGCATCCTGGGCGGCCATGTCGTAGCTGTCGCCCTGCAGTCGCGGATAGCAGGTGACGTCCACTTCGCGGTTGTCAGCAGCCTTGTCGCCCTCGTAAAGGGCTGAGAAGGTGTCGTGCTGGCCGAGGGTGATGTCTGACGGCGAATCGATGATGCCCAGACCGGCACCACGGGCACCACCAAACTGCGGGTTCTGCTGTCCGGCGGCCTCAGACAGGATGCGCACGTCGACCTCGTCATAGCGGGGCATCGAGGCTCCGGCAGCCAGCACCACCTTCTGGTAGGCTATCTCGGCCGGCTCACTGCCCATCGTCAGCTGGTAGCCGGCAGGCAACTCGGTCAGCAGGGCCTTGTCGGCCAGGGCCTTCGACGGCGACAGCGACCAGAAATTCATGGCCCTCGAACTGTTGTTGTTCACGAAGCCATAGTAGTTGTCGTCGTTGACCTTCTCCAGTTCGGCATTGCTCCATATCGCCGACGAGGGTGCCCACTTGCTGGAGAGTTCGAAGCGGTTGCCCTTCAGATACCACTGCCCCACCTCACTGATGCTGCCTCCGTTGGCCGACACCCAGTAACGGCGGCTGCCGGTGGCATTCCTGGTGGCCGGGCCGGGCTTATAGTAGTTGCCTATCATGTAGACGCGGTTGTAGTCGGTATCCTTGCTGGCCCCGGTGGTCGAGCATTCGCCACCATAGACGGCGTTGACCGAGCCCCAGTTGTAGATGACGTTGTTGATGAACTCGTTGTCGACATGACGGTCGTGGACGTTGTCGCGCACACCATTGAATCTCGGCGAACGACTGTTGTTATGGGCAAACAGGCAGTGGTGCATCGTGGCATGCTCGCCACCCCACTGTGCACCGTAGGCACGGTTGCCCTTGGAGTTGCGCGAATCGTAGAGTCCCTCTGAGAAGATGCACCACTGGACGGTGGTATAGTCACAGTCGTAGAGGGTCATGTTCTCCTCCATCGACCAGCTGACGGAGCAGTGGTCTATCACGACGTTCTGCACGTTCTCGACGCCCAGTGGCGACATGCTGCTGCTGGGCAGGTCGCCGGCACGGAAACGGAGATGGCGCACGATGGTGTTGGAGCTGAGCTTGACCCGATAGCCGGCCAGACAGATGCCGCCACCGGGAGCCGTCTGTCCGGCAATGGTGGTGTTGGGACGAACGGTCAGGTTGGAGGTCAGGAAAATGGTGCCCGACACCTTGAAGAGCACGGTGCGCGGTGTGTCGTCGCCCGTCGTGCAGGCCCACCGCATGGTGCCCTCGTCGCCAGTATCGTCCAGCCGGGTGACGTAGTAGACCTTCGCGCCCCGCCCGTCAACCATGCGGCCGCCCGTGGTGAACCGCCCGTAGCCCTCACAGCCTGGGAAGGCGACAAGGTCGGCATGATAGTTCTCCAAGAGGGCAAAGACGGCATAGACGGTGCGGTCCTCCGTGAGCGTAAAGCTATAGGTGGAGGCTTGGGAAAGCGCCGTCCCCTGTCCGTCCTCCCACCGCAGGAACTGATGGCCTTTGGCGGGCGTGGCCTTCAGCGTGACCTGAGTGCCGTGGTTAAACTTACGGCCACCGTCCGCAGGCGTTCCCTCCGGACTGACGCTCACCGTACCCATGCCTTCGCATCCGGGTTTGATAAAGCCCAGGATGGTGTTGGCGGGCATTTCCCGGAAGCGTGCGGTGATGGTCACGTCAGCTGTCAGCACAAACTTGTGGGGATTCTCCGCCGACACCAGTTCCTCGCCGACGTACCAGCCGTCGAACGTATAGCCGGCATTGGCCGTAGCCGTCACGCTGGCCGTCTCGGTACCGGCAAGTGCCTTGACCGACGCAGGCGATACGGTTCCGGCACCCTCAGGTGCCACCACGAATGTTGCCGTATACTGCACAAAGGCATTGAGGCCCGGCATAGCCGCCAACACCGTCAGCACGCACGTCAGCAGAAAAGCCGACAGCACAAAAGTTTGTTTTTTCATATATTCGCCAGTTTGTTTTACTCCGATTACTCCGACTACTCCGACTACTCCGACTACTCAGAACAGCTTACATGTTGCAAAAGTACGGATAATTTCTGAAACCACCAAGGAAATTGGGGAGAATATCTTCCTATATGCTTACGCTAGCCTCCTCGGCTGAATATTTCCAGCCAACTCACGACAGCCTGCACCAAGAACCAACCACTGCCAGACAACTGGAGGGAGGCCACCTTCGAGGTGGAAGCCGGCATGGTGACCGATGCCTCGCAGCCGTCCGTCCAGAGCATTACGGCGAACAACCTCGACGAGGCCGTCACACGCTACAACTCGCTGACGGTCCAGAACATCAGCAGCTCAACGCAGAGCGACAGCTGGCAGATGGACGATCTGGGACCGATGACCTTCACTGCCCTGAACCTGTCGAACTGCTTTGCCACCATCAATGTCAACGTGAAGCGAACATGGCTGAATGCTCGCCAGGGTGGACTATATTCATCTATATAGAACTAAAAAAAAATGATTTATCCCCCTATCCCCCCTATGATTTTACGCATACTATTGTAACTCAGCGAATTAGTCATAGGTGGATAGCCCTTTTATCCCCCTATGTTCCCCCTATTTACCCCCTATGATTACGGCTGGGTTTGCCTACAGGCGCAAGACCTTTTGCCTACAGGCGCAAGATGTTTTGCCTATAGGCGCAAGCTCGTCGGAGCCGGACTCCCTCCCCGCCCGAACGGGGCTGGAACGGCGCGAGACGCTGACTCCCCCACCATTGACGGCCTACCGGGTCCGCACGATGACCAGCCGCCCCAAAAAGCGGGCCGGCATTCCTGCCGGCCCGACGCTATAGATATTTCCAACAAAACGCTCAGGGTTATCAGAAGAACTTCTTGCCGTTCTGAACCTTCACGCCCTTGTAGTCCTTGCTGACCTTCTGACCAGCCAGGTTGTAGCAGGGAGCATTGCTGTCAAGCTCCTTCTTGACGCTGGCAATGCCGTCGGAGCCACCAGCCTGGAAGTAGTAGCCGTAGATACCAATCTGGCTCTTGGGGTTGAACAGCCAGTAGGTCTTACCAGCCTCAACAGCGAAGTCGATGAAGCCCAGGACGGGACGGTTCTGGGTCACGCCATTGGTGTGTTGCAGCACGTAGTCGTCAGCCATGGGGCCTACATTGAAGTACTTGGCAGTACCCTCATCGGCATTGCCCTCGTAGGCAAAGCCCGTGTTCTGGTAGTAAATGCTGACGGTGACATTGGCCGGAGCCAGGGGCTGCAGCGTTGACTCGTCAACGACATAGGTGGGGTTACCATTCTTGTTGCCATAGATACCGACGCGCAGCGTGCCGCTCTGGGTGGCAGCGAACTTATAGTAGGCACCCTTGGCAGGCATAGCTGTTGCGCCCGGCTCCCAATAGGTGTCGTAGGCACGGAACACCTCGGCACCCTCAGAGTTCAGCTCGTAGAACTCCCAGTGCTGGAAACCGGGGTTGCCCTTCGGCATCAGGTACTGGGCAAACTGCGGCGTGCAGTCAGCAGTAATCAGGGCATCATTGCCGTCAACTGAGCCTTTCAGATCCCAGTAGGTCTGCGTCTTGCCCTCTTCGGCATCCATCTTGCTCAGGCTGTTAGGGGTTGACAGACCGGTCATGGTGATGCTACCGGTATTGACCGTGATGGTGGACGTCTTGATGGTGAGGGGGATACTGGTGTCAGGGGCATCGGCCGTACCGCCACCATAGACACCTTCGGACAATTCCGTCTCAACAGCAGTGCTGAGGTCGAACTCAGCAGCCTTCCAGATTTCCTGGGCATTAACACTCATGGCAGCAAGGGCCATGCTAACAAGGGTAAAAATCTTCTTCATACTCTTTAGATTCAAATTAGTAATAGTTTTGTATTTCAGGGTGCAAATATATGAATAATCTGCGAAACTGGCAAATTTTTTAGCATTTTGTTGCAAAATAAGGGTGCGATTTCCCCGAATGACACATCAGCAGAAAATATTCTTCCACACGAAACCTGCCTGCAACCGTTACCGGTCGCAGGCAGGTTTTGTAAGCGGGCGTCAGTTGTACCAGATACTTGAATCGTCTTTGACGTAGTGCTCGTCATGTTTTTCTTTCCTTGTCTCGCGCTTGTAGTCTTCTTGGTTCACCATCATCTTTTGAGTCTTCATAGTTATGTCCTCCAAATGTTAGTTAGTTAGTATTATCGATATGTATCTCTCTTTCGTTTTCCGACGGCAAATATACGGAAAAGTCTGCAAACTTCCAAGCTTTTTCCCGATTATTTTTCAGGAATTACTAACAATTCCCACATTTGAATAATCATACCATTTTTATGAGCCGCCGGACGGCAAAAGGAAAAATTTTCCTGCTTTTGTTTTGTATTGTGCTTACTTCTTTGTACCTTTGCACATGATGAATGATACGAAATGGAAAGAGCATGTCATCCTGGTCGATGCCGACTACGTCGACCGGGTGGCCTTCGACCTGACGGTGAACTTTGAGCGCATGATAGGGCGCCGCATTCCTCAGGCCGACATGGCCCGGTGGCTGGAGTGCGTGGCCATGGACGGCGGGCTGAAGCCGCTGGACGGTGGTGACCCCTCGGCACCCGTGGCCGAGAGGAGCATACAGGTCGTGCTGCTCCACAAGCAGCCGCAGATGCAGAACTTCACCCCCGGTGCGTCCGAACAGCTTGACGGTCAGGCGTTCAAGGGACCGCTGGGCGAGTTTCTCATCAGTTGCGTCAAGGTGGAGGCGCTGACGACCATGGACGACCTCTTCCTGGACTCACTTCGCGTACTGGCCAATGCCGCAGAGGTGAAGCGACTCATCGTGGTGCCCGATGCCCCACAGATATATAATAAGGTACGCGAGACCCTGCGCCATGCCGACGACGAGAAGCGCATCACCGTGCTCACCATGCAGCCCATGGAGGGCGGCCCGTTCCGGCAGGACATACTGGGCTACTCGCTGATGGCCGCACTGGGCATCCGTGGCGACGAGATTAAGCCGTAGAACCGGCCAAGAAGCAACAAATTGTAATCGTATAATTGCCAAATTGTCAAATTAAGAATATGTCAAGAGTATTAATGATTGGTGCCGGTGGCGTGGCCACCGTAGCAGCGTTCAAGATTGCTCAGAACGCTGACGTGTTTACAGAGTTTATGATAGCCAGCCGCAGGAAGGCTAAATGCGACGCCATCGTGGAGGCTATCAGGGCTAAAGGACTGCTGACACCCAGCAGCCAGCGCCCAACACCCATCAACATCCAGACGGCACAGGTGGATGCCGACGACGTGGAGCAGCTGAAGGCGCTCTTCACAAGCTACAAGCCGGAACTGGTCATCAACCTGGCCCTGCCCTACCAGGACCTGACCATCATGGATGCCTGTCTGGCCTGCGGATGCTCGTATTTAGACACCGCCAACTACGAGCCGAAGGACGAGGCTCACTTTGAGTACTCATGGCAGTGGGCCTACCGCGAGCGCTTCGAACAGGCCGGACTGACAGCCATCCTGGGCTGCGGCTTCGACCCGGGCGTGACCAGCATCTATACGGCATACGCCGCCAAGCACCACTTCCAGGAAATCCAGTATCTGGACATCGTAGACTGCAATGCCGGCGACCACCACAAGGCCTTCGCCACCAACTTCAACCCCGAGATCAACATCCGCGAAATCACACAGAAGGGACTCTACTGGGAGAACGGCCAGTGGGTGGAGACGGAGCCGCTGGAGATTCACAAGGACCTGACCTACCCCAACATCGGACCGCGTGACAGCTACCTGCTGCACCACGAGGAGATAGAGTCGCTGGTCATCAACTTCCCGACCATCCGCCATGCCCGCTTCTGGATGACCTTCGGACAGCAATACCTGAAGCACCTGGAGGTGATTCAGAACATCGG
>DFGF01000136.1:0-4875 GCA_002371715.1 Prevotella sp. UBA3757 | reverse complement strand
CAGAACATCGGCATGAGCCGCATTGACGAGGTGGAGTACGAAGCCCCGCTGGCCGACGGCTCAGGCAAGACCGCCAAGGTGAAGATTGTGCCTCTGCAGTTCCTGAAGGCCGTGCTGCCCAACCCGCAGGACCTGGGCGAGAACTACGAGGGCGAGACCTCCATCGGTTGCCGCATCCGTGGCATTGGCCAGGACGGCAAGGAGCACACCTACTACGTCTACAACAACTGCTCGCACCGTGCCGCCTACGAGGAGACGGGCATGCAGGGCGTCTCGTACACCACCGGCGTGCCGGCCATGATTGGTGCCATGATGTTCTGCAAGGGCCTGTGGCGGAAGCCCGGCGTCCACAACGTCGAGGAGTTCGACCCCGACCCCTTCATGGACCAGCTGAACAAACAGGGACTGCCCTGGCACGAGATTCACGACGGCGACCTGGAACTGTAGTCGCCGTCCAGCCCCGTGTTCCGCACGACAACGGTTTTTATCCCGCAGCTTCGTGGAAACGCTCCAGCAGCCATTGCTGTTGCTCGGCAATGGTCATCTGCGAATTGTCCAGCAGAATGGCATCGTCGGCCTTTCTTAATGGCGACACCTCGCGGTGCGAGTCGATGTAGTCGCGCTCTTCGACGTTACGGAGAATGTCGTCATAGTCGGCCGCCATGCCTTTCTGCCGAAGTTCGTCGTAGCGGCGCTGGGCGCGCACCTGTGCCGAAGCGGTGACGAAGACCTTCAGCTCGGCATGGGGGAAGACGACGGTGCCGATGTCGCGCCCGTCCATGACGATGCCGCCCTGGCTGCCCATGCGCTGCTGCTGGGCAACGAGGGCTGAGCGCACAAAGCCGAGTGCGGCTATGGGGCTGACGTGACTGCTGACCTCCAGCGTGCGGATGTCGCGCTCGACGTCCTCGCCGTTCAGGAAGGTGACGGTCTTGCCGTCCACCAGCCGCTGGTCTATGTGGATGTCGGGCATCACGGCCTCAAGTTCGGCCTCGCGGATGGAGCCGTCGGCACGGAACAGGCCGTGGCGCATGGCGTAGAGCGTCACGCTGCGGTACATGGCGCCGGTGTCAACATATACGTAGCCCACGGTGCGGGCCAAGTCCTTGGCCATCGTGCTCTTGCCGCACGAGCTGTGGCCGTCGATTGCTATGGTAATTTTCTTCATCATTCAGTTTCCTTGTTTTTATAGTGAGTATGTGACGTTAATTAACAGTGACGATGCCGAGACGTGATACTTGGCGTAGCCCACGTTGAGCTTGAAGCGCTGCAGCTGGATGCCGCCACCCAGCGAAAGGCCCGCACTGTGGCTGGACTCGCCCTCGTCGTCCTTGATTTTCATCTCGTCCGACCGCCGGAAACTGTAGCCTGCCGACAGGTAGAACTGCGAACCCAGCAGCAGGTCGCCGCCGATGGTCAGGTGCTTGATGAAGCCCTGGTCCCAGTTGTTCAGCCTGCTCAGCGTGGCCGACAGCCGGAGAGGCGAGCCGGTGAGCCGCTTGGTGACGCCCACCTGCAGGTCCAGGGGGATGCGTTCGAAGTCGTCGTCGTAGGCCTTGACCTGTCCGCCCAGATTCCTGGCCACGGCCGACAAGGACCATCCCCTCTCCTCGTCCAGGTAGTTGATGCCCAGGTCTATACCGACGGCTGCCGACGAATAGCTGCCGATGGACGACGTGATGAAACGGGCCGTGATGCCACCGCTGAAGCGGCTGCCCAGCAGGTAGGCGAACGTCCCGGCCAGCGCAATGTCGCGTGCCGAGAAGTCACCCTCGACAGTGTTTGCGGCCGTCGTCTGCTTCATCTTTCCGTAGTCCATGTACTGCGCGGAGACACCCCACGTCGAGCGCTCCTTCCACGCCTTGACAAACGAGGCCGAGGCCGTCTTCACGCCCTCCATGTAGGTCATGTAGTTCAGGTTCAGACTGCGGTCCGTCACGCCCGCTATCAGTGCCGGATTATGGAAAATCAGGGTGGGGTCGTCGTCGCTGATGGTGATGTTGTCGCCGCCCAGGGCCGCCACATGGGCACTCACGGGCAACCGCAGGAAACTGTAGGCCTCCTGGCTCTCCTGGGCCGTTGCCGCGAGGGCTGAAAGGACGTATATGACGACAAAAATACCTTTTTTCATACAATAATCTAAAAATATGGTGCAAAGTTAGCAATTAATTCTTAATTCTTAATTCTTAATTCTTAATTTATTCGTACCTTTGCACAATAATTAACGCGACATTCCGCTTTTTATTGCGCTGACGATGGAACAAAAAAAAACTCGAAGGGCCGATGTCGACCGGCGACGAACCACAGGATTCCTCCTGGGACTGGTCTTTGTGCTGGCCGTGCTGTACGTGGCGCTGGAGTGGAATTCGTCCGATTCTACTGCCGACATCAACCCTGTGGACCTGAGCGAACTGATGCACGAGAGCGAACTCGTGCCTATGTCGAACGAGCTGCTGACCACGCGCGTCGAGGAACAGCAACAGCCGCCCAAGGCCGAGCAGCTGCATGTGGTCGATGACGAGGTGGAACTGCAGCCCGCCGACGAAGAACCGACTGCCGACGGCGAGGGCGACGACGAGCAGCTGCTGCAGGACCTCGGGCAGCAGTCGGAGGATGACGACAAGGCACTGGCCTCGCTGAACGTGGATCCCAACAACCCGCTCAACTTTCACATCGTCGAGGACCTGCCGAAATATCCCGGCGGTGCCGTCGAGTTTATGAAGTGGCTCACCCGCAACCTCCAGTATCCGGCACTGGCCCGCAGCCGCAAGATTCAGGGCAAGGTGGTGGCCGTATTCTATGTCGAGAAGGACGGCACCGTCAGCGGCATCAGCATCACGCAGTCCCTCTCGCCGGAGTGCGACCGCGAGGCCCTGCGCGTGCTGCGCAAGATGCCCAAATGGGAACCGGGCATACAGAACGACCAGCCCTGCCGTACCAAGGTCTGCATACCCATCGTCTTTAAATTGTAACTTGAGACATTGAGAAATTATAAATTCCTAAAATATGATGAAACAACTGACATCCGACGAAATCCTCCAGAAAGTCAACGACTTCCTTGCCGGTCTGCCCTACGACCGTCAGCCCGCCTCGCTCTACGAACCCGTACAGTACGTGCTCTCGCTGGGAGGCAAGCGCATACGTCCCGTACTGGCACTGCTGGGCTACAACCTATGGCGCGAACAGCCTGAAGACATACTGATGCCTGCCATCGGACTGGAGACCTATCATAACTACACGTTGCTGCACGACGACCTCATGGACCATGCCGACATGCGCCGCGGCCATCCCACCGTACACTGCCGATGGGACGCCAACAAGGCCATACTCTCCGGCGACTCCATGCTGGTGCTGGCCTACCAGCGCGTGGCCCAGGTGCCCGCCGCGAAGCTTGAGGCCGTGCTTGACCTCTTTACCACCACAGCCCTCGAGATTGGCGAGGGTCAGGAGTACGACATGACGTTCGAGACGCGCAACGACGTCACCGAAGACGAGTACATCGAGATGATACGGCTCAAGACCTCGGTGCTGCTGGCCTGTGCGCTGAAGATGGGCGCCATACTGGCCGACGCCCCGCAGGCCGACGTCGAGCGCCTCTACCGGCTGGGCGAGCAGGTGGGACTGGCCTTCCAGCTGCAGGACGACCTGCTCGACGTCTATGGCGACCCCAAGGTGTTCGGCAAGGCCATCGGGGGCGACATCACCAGCAACAAGAAGACCTACATGCTCATCAACGCCTGCAACCGCGCCGACGACCGTCAGCGTGCCGAACTGGAGCGATGGCTCACGGCCCGGCAGTTCGACCGTCAGGAGAAGGTTGCCGCCGTCACCCGACTGTACGACGAGATAGGCATACGCCAGCTCTGCGAGCAGAAAATCAACAACTACTTCCAGCAGGCACGCCAGACCCTGGCCGAGGTCGAACTGCCCGCCGACCGCAAGCAGGCCCTCAGCGCCTACATGGACGAACTGTTGCACAGGAATAAATGAGCACGTTGAACTATATAGATACCCATTGCCATCTGGACGGCGAAGAATTTGCCGCCGACCGTGAAGCCGTCGTCCAGCGGGCACGCCAGGCAGGCTGCAAAGCCATCTTCCTGCCAGCCATCGACGTGAAGTCATGCCGGACGGTGCTCGATGTCTGTCGTCAGTACCCGGACTACTGTCTGCCCATGTTCGGTCTGCACCCCGAAGAGGTGCGCCACGACTGGCCCAGCCAGCTCGCCGCTATACGCCAACTCGTCGAGAGCAATAGCCCCTCTTCAACGTTCAATGCCCAATGGCCTCTCGCTATCGGCGAGGTCGGCCTTGACTACTATTGGAGCCGCGAATTTGAGCGCGAACAGCTGGAGGCCTTCGAGGAGCAGGTGCGCTGGGCTGTCCAGTTCAGCCTGCCCCTCATGATCCACTGCCGCAAGGCACAAAACGAACTGGTCACTATATTAAAAAGGTACGCACGCGAGCTGCATGGCGGCGTGTTCCACTGCTTCACCGGCAACGAGCAGGAAGCCCGCCAGCTGCTGGAATTTCCCCAGTTCGTGCTGGGCATCGGCGGCGTCCTGACCTTCAAGAAGTCACACCTGCCCGAGACCCTCGGCGCCGCCGTACCCCTCACGCGCATCGTCCTCGAGACCGATGCCCCGTATATGTCGCCCGTTCCCCTGCGCGGCCAGCGCAACGAGTCGGCCAATATTTGCCACGTCATCGCCCGTCTGGCCGAGGTCTACGGCGTCACGCAAGAAGAAATATGCCGTCAAACGAACGAAAATGTGAAAAAAGTTTTTGAATTTCAGATTTAATTTGTACCTTTGCACCCGCAAACAGCTAAGGAGAGGTGCTCGAGTGGTTGAAGAGGCACGCCTGGAAAGCGTG
>DFGF01000137.1 GCA_002371715.1 Prevotella sp. UBA3757 | reverse complement strand
GTGATTTTGTCGTACCTTTGCACCCGTCAAGATGAACATAAAGTCACAGATGTAATAAATCATAAAGTATTTGTTTAGTTTAGTTCTTATTATAATAGGCCAGCCGTGATGGTTGGCCTTTTATATGTTTAAAAAACAAGCTACACCTCTAGCACCTCTTACACCCGAACAAATTTCAACTGCGACCTATTAAATCTCTGTGATTCACGCGGTTATTTACACATAAGCCCCATGTCAACAGAAGGAAAGGATACGCAAAAATGCGCAAAGGCATCATGGTCCTACAGCATGATGACACAACCAGATTTTCACGAAAATTCAATCAAACGGAGGCGTTATTTGGAAAAATGGCGCCTCCGTCTGCAAAAACAGAGGCATTGTTTGAAAAAATGACAACTCCATTCTGAAAGCCACGCCAAACATTGAACAGTATGGCGTGTGCACTTTTTTAGCCGAAGAATCGCTCCACAGGACATTGAAGCCGTCTTCATAACCACTATAAAGCAAAATCTTATAATACGTTTGTCGAAAATCTTTCGGGTGTAGAAGGTGTTGAAGGTGTTGAAGGTGTAGCATATATTTGTCGAGTGAACACCGGGACAGACCCTGAACACGCAAAAATTCTGGGTCACCAAGTTCCTGGTCAGCCGTGACGGCCGGGTCATCAAGCGCTATGAGCCCACGGACAAGATGACATCTTCGACGGAATGGCGCGAAGCATGAATGTAGACAAGATAGCGCAGACTACTGGCGCTTCAAAGTGATGCCGGCTTGCATGCCGTCGACACTCTTCATGAGCGACGTGACGGTCTTGATGCTGGAATTGGAAGACTTGGCACCAACGGCCTTGAACAGCTTCAGGAGCTTAGTGGCATCGGTGACAAACTGCAGGTTCTTGCCGTCAATCTGCGTCGTGATGGCCAGGGCCTTGACACCGCCGACGGTCAGAATGAGCCTGGAATCCTTTACCTCCCACTTGCCCTTCATGGTCTTGCCGTTGAAGGTCTCCGTGCAGGTGCCGTCCTCGTTGAAAGTCAGCACCAGGGCACCTGGCTTGATGCCATACTGCGTGAGATACGACTGGAGTTTGTCCTCCAGCTTGCCGGCAGCCACCTTGGCGGCCACCTTGGTCAGCACGTTGCTGGATGTGAAGACGATGGCCGGCTCGGCATAGCTCCACGTACCTATCATACTATTGGAGTCGGCCTGCTTGTCTTTTGAGAACACACTGGTCAGCCCAGAAACGATGTCGCCGGTCTGATTGCTGCCCAGCACACCACCGAGGATGTTTTGCAGGTCGTTTTGTGCACTTGCACCAGGAGCTGCCAGCAGCAACAACATGGCAGCCATCATACGAAACATATTCTTCTTCATAACTTGTTAGTTTATTAAAAATCGGGAGCAAAAGTACTACATTTCGGGCGAACGGCAAAATAAATTGGCGAAAAGCGAGGTTTTATAACTTTTTTTCGCTATTTTTGCACACCGATGAAAGCAATATCCATACTGATACCGACATACAACTACGTATGCACAGAACTGGTGGCCGCACTCGAGCAGCAGGCCAGACAGTTAGGCATCGGCTACGAAATCATCGTAGCCGACGACGGGTCGACACAGACGGAGACCATTCTGGCAAACAGAGCCATCAACGAGTACACCAACTGCCGGTACATAGAGCGACCCGAGAACGCCGGACGCGCCGCCATCCGCAACTATCTGGCCCGCCAGGCCACAATGCCCTGGGTGTTGTTCATGGACAGCGACATGGTAGTGCGGCGGCCCGACTTCCTGCGCCGCTATGCCGAGACGCCCGATGAGCAGGCCGCATGGATGGGCGGCATCACGGTGGGCGGCAACAACCGTAGCCTGCGCCACAACCTGCGCTACCGCTACGAAAAAGCCAACGAACACGCGCATACAGCCGAGCGCCGCCAACAGGCACCCTATCAGGATTTCCATACGGCCAACTTCCTGGCACCCAGGCAACTTTTGGCCGTCTGCCCCTTTGACGAGCGATTCCGCTACTACGGCTATGAGGACGTGCTGTTCGGCAAACAGCTGGAGAAACGCCACATACCCGTGATACACCTGGACAATCCGCTGAGCTTCGAGATATTTGAAGACAACGACACCTTCCTGCGGAAGACGGAGGAAGGGCTACGGACGCTGTACACCTTTCGCCAGGAACTGAAAGACTGTTCGCGCCTGCTTCACCGTGCGCGCCAGCTGTCATGGCTGATGCCCCTGCTGAGCTGCTGGCACCAGGCCACAAAAAAGCTGGAGCAGCGCATTCTGTTACGCTACCCCAGCCTATTGCTTTTCTCGCTCTACCGTCTTGGCTACTTCGCTACACTCGAGAGCGGGACATAAACGGATTGTATATTTAGCAGCTTACTCCTCCATCGCCTCGGGCTTCATGTTCGTGTAGACGGTCTGCACGTCGTCGAAGTCCTCCAACTTCTCAATCATCTTGTCGATGGTCTCACGCTCCTCAGGCGTCACATCCTTCAGGTCGTTAGGAATACGGGTAAACTCAGCACCCGTCACCTCGAAGCCACTCTCCTCCAGATGTTTCTGGATGGCAGCAAACGACGAGGGGTCGCCATAGATGGTGACGCTGTTTTCCTCCTCGTCCTCGTCGTACTCATCATCGACACCGAAGTCGATGAGGTCCAGAATCATCTCGTCCATGTCCAGACCGTCCTTCTTCTTGAAGGTGAAGACGGCTTTGTGGTCAAAGAGGAACGACAGTGATCCCTGCGTACCCAGGTTGCCGTTAAACTTGTTGAATACTGAACGGACATCACCAACAGTACGCGTGGTATTGTCGGTCAACGTGTCGACAAAGATGGCAATGCCGTGAGGTCCATATCCCTCGTAGGTCACCTCCTTATAGTCTGCATGGTCTTTACCCATGGCATTCTTGATGGCACGCTCGATGTTGTCCTTCGGCATGTTCTCGCGCTTGGCGTTGGCAATGATGGCACGCAGTGCCGGATTCATGTCAGGGTCAGGACCGCCAGCCTTGACGGCAATGGCAATCTGCTTACCAATCTTGGTGAATGTCTTGGCCATGTGGCCCCATCTCTTCAGCTTTGTAGCCTTACGATATTCAAATGCTCTTCCCATTGTTTAATTATACTATTATTTTACGATTTTTACAATTACAGACGCTAATAGTCAAATGGTGAAATTGTCCAATTAGCGTAGTTCTGCGCCCAGCTTCTGCTTCAGGTTCATGATGAGCTTCTGCATGATGGCATCAATCTGCTTGTCGCCCATGGTCTTCTCGGCATCCTGCAAGATGAAGTTGACGGCATACGACTTCTTGCCCTGGGGCAGCTTGTCGCCCTCGTAGACGTCAAAGAGTTCAACCTTCTTTAGGAATTTCTTCTCCGTCTGGCGGGCAATGTCTTCTATCTGCTGGAACTCCACGCTCTTATCGATGAGCAGTGCCAGGTCACGGCTGACGGAGGGGAACTTAGGTATCTCGGTGAATTCAACCTTCTGCTTGCGGATGACCTTCATGAGGGCAGTCCAGTTCAGTTCAGCAAAGTATACGGGCGTATCGATGTCAAACTGCTTCTGGAGTTTCTTGGTAATGACGCCCAGTTCTACGAGCTGCTTGCCACCACGGCTCTCAATGGTCAGACCTGACGAGAATATCGCGTTTTCGCTCTTCTTGCGTACCACCATGCCCGGCTGAACACCGATACGGGCAAGGATATTGTCGACATGGGCATCCAGTTCGGCAAACGAGGTGTCCTCGTTCTGGTGGGCCCACGAGCCCTCCACGCGCTTGCCCGTCAGCCACAAGGCCATGTGGTACTGCTCCTTATAAGCCTGCATAGGGTCGTCCGGATTCTCCTTCTCTGGCAAGAACTGATAGACATTGCCAAACTCGAAGAAGCGACAGTTGGGATGCTTGCGCTTCACATTATGCTCGATGCTCTCCAGGCCTCCGAAGAGCAGCGTAGCGCGCATCACGTTGAGGTCGCTGGACAGCGGATTCATGATTCTGACTAACTGAGAACTGAGAACTGAGAACTGAGAGGTATGATTACTTTGCTCGCTATGAATATCATTGTTCTTCTCGCCCTGAGAGTAATCACACCTCTCAGTTCTCAGTTCTCCGTTCTCCGTTGTATAGTATGCGGCCTTGGTCAGCGAGTTGTTAAGAATCTCGTTGAAGCCGGCACCCACAAGCTGTTCGCTGACAAGGTTGGCCAGCTTGTGCTTCTGGTCCTCCTCGCCCTTGATGACCAGCGATGACTTTAGCTGGGTAGGTATCTCTACATTATTATATCCGTAGATGCGCAAGATGTCCTCTACCACGTCGCAAGGGCGCTGCACGTCCACGCGGTAGGCAGGAATCTCAAGCTTCAGGCCCTCGGCCGTTTCGCTGAGCACCTTCATCTCCAGCGAATCGCAAATGCTCTTGATAGTGTCAACGGGAATGTCCTTGCCCACCAGCGAGTGGACATAGCTGTATTCGAGGTCAACCACGGCATTCTCTATCTTTTCAGGATAGACGTCCTTGATGTCCATCGACACCCGACCGCCAGCCAACTCCTTGCAGAGCTGGGCGGCATACTTCAGGGCCTCGATAGTGCCGTTGGGGTCAATGCCGCGCTCAAAGCGGAACGAGGCATCGGTCGACAGACCGTGACGACGGGCCGACTTACGAATCCATGTAGGATGGAAGTAAGCCGACTCGAGCACGACATTCTTGGTCGTCTCATAGGTGCCACTGCCCTTGCCGCCGAATACACCGGCAATACACATGGGTTCCTCAGCATTACAGATGGCCAGGTCACGGTCGGAGAGCTTGTGCTCCACGCCGTCGAGCGTCTGGAACGGCGTGCCTTCTGGCATAGTCTTCACCACAATCTTGTGACCCTTCACCATGTCGGCATCGAAACAGTGCAGGGGCTGCCCCAGCACCATCATCACGTAGTTGGTGATGTCGACGATATTATTGATAGGACGCAGGCCGATGGTGGTCAGTTTGTTCTTCAACCAGTCGGGCGACTCCTTGACCTCGCAACCGGTCACGCTGACACAGGCATAACGCTTGCAGGCCTCGGTATTCTCGATAACCACGTCGATGGGGAGGTCGTGATTGTCGACGACGAAATCGTCGACCACTGGACGGTGAGTAGCCGTCGGATAGCCGTTCTGACGGAGCCACGCGTACAGGTCGCGTGCCACACCCCAGTGTGACAGTCCATCGGCACGGTTGGCCGTGATGTCCACCTCGATGAGCCAGTCACTTTCCAAATGGTAGTACTCAGCGGCAGGCGTTCCCACCACAGCGTCGTCGGGCAGAACAATGATACCGGCATGATCCGTACCAATGCCTATCTCGTCCTCGGCACAAATCATGCCCAGGGATTCTACGCCACGCAGCTTGGACTTCTTGATGACAAACTCCTTGTCGCCATCGTAGAGCACGCAGCCCAGGTCGGCCACTATCACCTTCTGGCCGGCGGCCACATTGGGGGCACCACAAACTATCTGCTGCGGTTCGCCCTTACCCAAATCAACAGTTGTAACATGCAAATGGTCTGAATTGGGGTGCATGTCGCACGTCAGCACCTTGCCAACGTAAAGTCCCTTCAGACCGCCCTTAATACTTTGTACTTCTTCGAGTGCGTCGACTTCCAGACCCGTAGACGTCAGTGCATCGCACACCTGCTGCGGTGTCAGGTCGAAATCAACATACTCCTTTAGCCATTTATAAGATATGTTCATTGCAATGATAATTAATTTCCCAAAAATCGCGTGCAAAGGTACGAATAAGTGAGCAAAAAACCAAATTTTATTTGGCTTTTTCGAACGAGAGTACTTTCAAACGTAGTTTAAAGGTACGAATAAGTGAGCAAAAAACCAAAAGACAGCAGAAAAAAAAATTCCGTTTTATTTGTCTAATTTGAAAAAAAGGTGTAATTTTGCATCGTGATTCAACTACAACGACATATAGAAATACTGCTGCTGAGCCACGATTGTGTCATCGTTCCGGGCTTCGGCGGTTTTATAACGCACCATGTGGAGGCCCGTTACGACGAAGATGACACTCGCTGGCTGCCTCCCTTCAGGACGTTAGGTTTCAACCCTCAGTTGACGCTGAATGATTCGTTGCTTGCCCAGTCATACGTGGAGGCATACGACATCAGCTACCCCGACGCGTTGCGACAGATAGAGTCAGAGGTCGAGGAACTGAAAGCCGTGCTGCGCAACCAAGGCGCATACGAGATGGACGGTGTAGGCACGCTTCAGGTCAACTTGGACGGGCACTATGAGTTCACACCTTGTGAGGCTGGCATCCTGTCGCCGGAGGAATATGGCTTGGCAGACTTCGAGTTTGCCAGACTGAAAAGCGCCAGAAGCCAGACAACTCCCCAAGCCACCGACATTCAGACAGCCAATACCGTGGAGGCTGAGGAGAAGCAAGCACCCAATGAGGCCCAAGGTCCTGCCCTACTCGACTTCATCGACGATGACGACGACGAGAACAAGGCTCTGACCATCAAGATGTCGTGGGTGAGGAACGCGGTAGCCATTGCCGCCGCCATCGCCTGTTTCTTCCTGCTGGCGACACCTGTAGCCAACAGCGACCTTGGCAATCAAGCCATGAGCCAGCTCCAGGGCAACATTATTTATAAGCTGATGCCCAAGGACAGCAATATGACGCCGGCTCAACCCGTAATGAAGGCTGTCAGCGACAGCCAGCTGGTGGCTGTCAAGGCTGTCAACGAAACCAAGGCAGAGCAGAAGGACAAAGAGCTGGCCAAGGAGACCGCTACAGAAGAAAAGACCGCTACAGAAGAAAAAACCGCTACAGCCAGCAAGACGACGGCTAAGCAAACCTATTACTGCATCGTGCTGGCCAGCCAAGTCAAGCGTAGCAATGCCGAAGAATACGTAGAGAAGCTGAAGAAAAACGGCATTGAAGATGCCAGAATCAACATTGACAACGGTACGCTGCGCGTCATTTGCGGTCAGTATGACGAACAGGCTCAGGCTTACAGCCAGTTGAACAAGATGATTCAGAAGGATGAGTTTGCCGAGGCTTGGGTTTTAAAGATTAAAGATTAAAAATTAAAAATTAAAGATTAATCTTAGTGGGAATATGAAACGCGTCAGATGTCCCAAATGCGACAACTACATCATTTTCGATGAAACGAAGTACGAGGCCGGACAGTCACTCGTGTTCAAGTGTGACCAGTGCGGACGGGAGTTCGGTATCCGTATCGGCGTTTCAAAACTGCGCAACACCCAGAAAGACGAGAACAAATCACTGAACGACAGCAGCAACCCAGCAGATGCCTCGGAATATGGCTCTATCGTCGTGATAGAGAATGTATTCCACTACAAGCAGATATTACCACTGCAGATGGGCAACAACGTTATTGGCCGCTATCAAAAAGGTAATCCCATCAATACCGCCTTTGAGACGGTAGACCCCAGCGTGGACCTGAACCACTGCACCATCAACGTCAGCCGCGACAAGCGGGGACTTTTGCGCTATACGCTGATGGACAACAACAGCAATACGGGCACCTTCGTGGGCGACGTGGAGCTACAGCCTCGTGAGCGCCGAATCATCCAGGACGGTACACTCTTCACATTGGGAGCGACGAGCATCATCTTACGCGCTGCCAATGTAGAGGAAGATCATGCCTAACAGCACCAATGCCAAATCGAACGCTTTGGCCTTCAGATTCTTTTCGTGGAAGAAGGCAGCACCGAACAGGAAACTGACCACCACCGAACCCCGTCGTACCATTGACACGATGGAAATCATGGCGTCGGGAAGTGAGAGGGAGTAGAAATACATGAAATCGGCCGTCGAGAGGAAGATGCTGACACCGATGATGGCCCAGTCCCAGTGAAAGGGCGTCGTCTCACGATGACGAGGCCACCACAACAGGTAAAGCATGGCCAGCATCATGAAGCACTGGTAGATATTGTACCACGACTGCACCATCATACGGTCCAGACCGACACCGCCGCTCTCCACAGGTGCCATCAGGTATTTGTCATAAAGCCCGCTGACAGCCCCTAAGGTCGCCGAACCGACAATCATCCATATCCAGTGGTCGTGCTTGAAGTCAATACCCTCCTTCTTGCCACTCCTGCTCAGCATCAGAAACGACAGGACGGCCAACAGCACACCCATCCACTGCCAGCCATTCAGACGCTCGCCGAACACCAGCAGGGCACCAACCAGCACCATGACGGGCCGCGTGGCGTTGATGGGGCCGACGATGGTCAGCGGCAGGTGCTTCATACCGAAATATCCCAGTATCCAGCTCGACAAGACGATGACAGCCTTCAGCACGATATACTTATGCATGTCCCATCCGCCGGAACCGACATGGAAAATAGTACCGTCAAGGACGTCAGACGACGCACTAAGGACGATAAACGGCAGGAATATCAACGACGAGAACAGCGTGTTGAGAAACAGCACAGGAATGACAGCATTGCCTTTCAATGCTTCTTTCTTCAGCGAATCATAGCAGCCTAACAGTGCTGCCGAGAGGAAAGCTAATATTAACCAAGCCATCTATATTTTACAATTTGACAGACTCTCCCCCGGCCCCTCCCTGCGAGGGAGGGGAGTAATATGTTCTGCCGTAGCAGTGGTAGCCCGAGAGTAATCACTCCCCTCCCTCGCAGGGAGGGGTCGGGGGAGAGTCTTCTTTATTTTCATTTTAGTACTCTACGTTTTCTAAGAATAATGCTTTAGCTGGCATCGACTCGCCAGCCTGTGTGCGCTGGCCGCCCTCGATGACCTTACGGAAATCGTCGAGCGACATCCGGCCGCGCCCCACCTCAACCAGCGTGCCTACCACCGCCCTGACCATGTTGCGCAGGAAGCGGTTGGCCGTAATCTCAAAATACCATTCCGAGTCTGTCACCTGATGCCACTGGGCATGAGTAACATGACAGAGCGTAGTCTTGACATCGCTACCTGCCTTGCAGAAAGCGCCAAAGTCCTCATAGGTCATCAGGATGCGACCAGCTTCGTTCATCAGGTCGAAGTCGAGACGATAATGGATTTCCTGGGAATAGCTGCGTATGAACGGATTCTTACAGGTGTGAATATAATAACGATAGGTTCGCGCGCGCGCGGAAAAGCGGGCATGCATGTCGGGAGCAACCTCATGAACCTGGCTGACGCTGATGTCGTAAGGCAACAGGCCGTTGAGCTTCATAGCCAGCACATGAGGGTCGAAACTGGTTTCGGTATCGAAATGAGCCGCCATCATGCGGGCGTGCACACCGGCATCCGTCCGGCCGGCACCCGTCACCGTGATGGTCTCGCGTAACAACAAGGACAGACACCGTTCGAGTTCACTCTGAACAGTCACCCCGTTGGGTTGTACCTGCCATCCGTGATAACGCTGACCGTCATAGCTGAACCAAATAAAATAACGCATATTCTGAATAAGGGAGTTAAAGGGTGTTAGGAAGGGCGTTGAGCGCCCAGATGAACTGCAGGGAATAATACAGCTGGCCCAACAAGACATAAAACAGGAGTAAGGGAGCGCCGCAACGTATGCCGTCGAGCAGCGACTGATAGACATCGGCCATCGTACGGAAGTTACCAGCCACATAACCATAGACCACACTCAGCAATGTGGTGCCAAGGGCCAACAGCGGGAGGGCTGCTGCCGAGAACGGTGACGGCCACAGCAAACCTGTAGCCGACAGCAGAATGGCATGGGGAATCAGGGCTAACAGCCCGATGGCAGCGACGTAGGTCACCAACAGTATCAGCGTGATGGCCAAGGCACGCTTCTGGCGGTAGGAGGATTTGTAGTGAAGGATGCCACAGCACTTGAGACAGCCGTAAGCCATCATCAGCAGCAACAGACACAGCAGCAATGGCGTGCCCAGCACCTCAGAGAAACGCCCCAAATACCAGCGCAGCCCCTCGCTGGACAACAGGGAGCGGACACCGCTTGTAGGGTTAGCTGCCGAGAGCAGCCACGACGTCAGCATCAGCAGCAACTGGGCCGCCAACAGCAGGAAGGCAATATGTGGCAAATACCGTTTCACGTCTTCTCTCTTAATCTTCAACTGTCAACTCTCAACTGTCAACTCTCAACTGTCAACTCTCACTCTCCATCCGGTTCCAGATTGTCAATATCCAGAATGCGCAACTCCAAGGCGCGAACCACCAGGCGTGTAGCATTGACGCTTTCGCCACCCGGGAAGAGCTTGCGTATCAACTCGTTCTGGCGCTTCTCCAGGCTCTTCACACCGAAAGGCATGCCACGGAGCGACGTAATCTGCTCCTTGGTATAACCCAAGGCCAAATGGCGAAGGAAACGCTCATCGTACTCGTCAATCTCATAATTGATAAATGCCTCCTGACGTGCCAGCTGCGAGGAGACGGCATGCTTGAAACGGTCGACAATCTTTTCGAGGATGGGTTCGTTGAACACCAACTGTTTACCCTCCATCACGGCCATCACGTCACGACGCGTCAGCAGTTCTCCACTTTTCAGGATAATGCCGTCGGCACCAGCATCCAGCACGTCGACCCATAGTTTTTCGTTCAATATCTCGCCCGTGAAGATCAGCACCTTCACCTGCTTATAGAGTTCCTTGGTCTGGCGGCATATCTCGACACCCACCGTGGTAGAACCGCCGAGTCCGAGGTCGAGCAGCACCAGGTCTGGCTGCTGCTGTCTGATGAGCCTCCAGTAGCTGGCTTCGTTGTCGGCCGTACCGATAACCTCGGCTTCAGGAATTTCGTGACGCACGATACCTTCCGTACCTTTCAGTTCGAGGGGTACGTCCTCAACAATAATCATCTTAAATTTTTCCATTGTATCGGGGTAATATGACTGTTATCTTATGTTCTTCTATCGTAATGCCGCATCCGCGACGATGCGTCAGTTCACCATGGTCGCGCACAATCTGGCGACACATCAGCCGGTCGATGTCTGACCGGAAAGAGGCCGTCATCGTATAGACCACATACTGAGCATCCTTATTCTGCACCGTCACCGCCTCAGGCTTGATGATTTCAAACATATAGTGCAGCAGGTTTTCGTTGCCCAGCACCTGATGACCATAAAGTTCCATCGGCTGCACGCGCAGGCGCACCTGTTCGACCTGCCGAAGGGCTTGTTCACTCAGGATGCCGTACAGCTGGCGATAGTAGCGCGTCACCTCGCCCAAAGCACCCAGGTCACCATTGTCTACCAGCTGGCGGATGCGATCAGGATAATACATGGTCTCATGCTTCAGTGCCGAGAGACAGTTGTCAAGCACATTGTTGACCACATGCAGTTTGGCGGCTTCCAACTGATAGCGGCGCAGCTCGTCGGCAGCCATCTCGATATTATCCAGCTGCATGCGCTCACGATGATAACGCTCGTTGAGCCGGTGGCGGTAATACAGCATATAGTAAGCTGGCGCTATCAGCAGCAACAGGACAATCAGCAGAATCACGGCTATGCGCTTGTTAATCTGCGACTGCTGCATGGTACGGCAATAGTCTGTCAGCGTATTGTCGGCAGACATTTCGCGGAATTTGCGGGTATATACCTTATTGTAATACTTGTAACGTTCCCAGTCATGACGCTGCAGGGCTGACACGGCACTGTCGTTATAATGCTGGATGGTCTCCAGTTCCGTTGTGCGGCTTTGAGCATCCATGACACCTGCTGACAGCGGCAGGGCGTATGCCAGCAGCCAATAGCTCACCACCAACAGCCGGACGACACCTTTAGGCAAGCGGAAGAAGAAGCGCGAACCCCTGCCCTCCTCGCTCTCGGCCGACAGCAGACAGACATTGAACAACTGGCTCATCTTGCGGTATTTCTCGATGATGCCCTTGCAGTTCATCAGTCCGAAACCATGCGTGCGCTGTCCGTTACTCGTCAGCTTATGGTCGAAGATATGGGCCAGCGTCTCTTCGTTCATGCCGCAGCCGGTATCACTGACGGATACCTCGACATAGTTGTCGGCCACCTGTGCAGAGACGTTGACCGTCCCGCCACGCTCGGTGAACTTGCGGGCATTGTCGGCCAGCGTGTTCAACATGAAAAGCGTCAGCACGCGATCGGCTTTCACCGTTGCATCGACCGGCTCAACCCGCAGACTAATACCCTTCATCTCGAAACTGGTCTTGCTGCGCGCTATGATGTCAAACAGTTCCTGCAGCTTGAAGCTCTCGACGTGCAGGCTCAGCTCACCCTGGCGCAGCTGAATCCAACGCGTCAGCAGGTCGTTCTGCTGATTGATATTGTCGGTCAGTTCGCGAATATATTCTATTTCGCTATTTGGCGATTTGACGATTTGACCATTAGCTGCGTCGTCCAATTGTGAATTTGTATAATTGTGAAGTTGTCCAATAGAATAGATGATGCGGTCAATGAGCGGTGTAATGCTCATGACGAGCGACACCTTGGCACGCTGCTCCAGGTGCCGCCGCTCATTATTGCTGACACGCAGGCGGGCCTCGGCCACCTCCTCGTTTTTCTGTTCCAAAAGGTCGTCCAGAACGTGATCGGCCTGCTTGCGCTGGTTCTGGCGGTTGAACAGCCATAGCAGGAACAGCAGCATGACAATGGCTATCAGCACGGCCAGTATCATCCAGTTGAGCTGGCGGGCCGAGCGATCAAGGGTTTCTGCGCGGGCCTCCAGCTCACGGTCCTGACGGGTCTGCTCCTGCAGGTCTATATAGATTTTACGGTTGTAGTCGCTCTGCTGCTTATCGTCCAGGGCCGCATAAGCCACCGACAACTGTTCACGAATACTGGCCACCAGGTCTGGTGCCTGATTGATACGTTCGTCGGCAAGTGCCTTGTTCAGATAGTACAACGCCTGCTGGTTGTCGTCCAGGGCATGGTAGCAGGAAGCCAGCGTACGGTAAGCACCGGCTATCTGGTAGACATCGCCATAGTCCTTGAACACTTGTAAGGCCTCTTCTGCCAGCAGGATATTGTATTCATGTTCGGCCAACGCCTCCTTGGCCTGTGCTTCAAAGAAGGGATAGTGATAACGCTGCGCAATGGACAGGCATCGGTGCAGATAGTCGACCTCCTCGGCCAATATCTGTGCCGGCGTTCCTTCGGTCAGTATGCCTCCCGCTCCGACATTATAGAGGTAGTTTAGATACTGCGCCGTGTCGCGCTGCAGCTCATGGAGATTAATCTGACGGAGGGCCTCGACAGACTGGCGCTCCAGGCCGACATAATAATAATAGGTGGAGTTGACAATGGCAAACTCGCTCTCGGCATAGAGCAGTCGGCTCTGCTGGCGCGGACTGAGTATGTCGCGCTCCTCGTCAATGCGCTTCATGCAAGTGATGGCACGCTCGCGGAAGTCATAGAAGTCCTTGTTACGGGAACGCCGCTGGCAGAGGCGCATCATCTGCACATTGCTGATGAGGATTTCTATCTGGTTGTCAGTCTCTTCAGGTATTAGCTTCAACAGGTACTCCGCCGTCTGATAGTCCATCTTGGCTATGCGGACAAAGGCCTGGTTGTTGTGCGACTCTGCCACACCGGCATCATAGTCGCTGCCGTTAGACCACATGGTAGGTCTTTGCCAGCGGCTGTAGTGCTCGACGGAGTCCAGATTGCGGTAGTGGAAGGAATAGGAAAGATAATTCTGCCTGTCCGCCCTCCGACGACCTTCGTCGGAGAGAGAACAAGCAGAAAGAATAGTAAGCGTAAGAAGTGACTTAAGCGCGAACTTTAGCCACATAACCGAGCGCCTCCTTGCACTTGTCGGTCACATACTGCCAGTCGCCAGCCTTTACCTTGTCGCTGGGGAAAAGCTTCGAGCCCATGCCAACGCAGAAGACACCGGCCTTGAACCACTTCTGAAGGTTCTCCTCCTCGGGAGCAACGCCACCAGTCACCATGATCTTCGACCAAGGCATGGGAGCCTTCAGGCCCTTCACCATGTTGGGACCAACCACATCGCCGGGGAACACCTTCGTCAGGTCGCAACCCAGCTCCTGAGCCTTGCCAATCTCTGACACGGTCATGCAGCCCGGGCAGTAGGGAACAAGACGACGGTTGCAGACGGGAGCGATGTCTGGGTTGAACAACGGACCTACCACGAAGCAGGCACCCAGCTGGATGTAAAGTGCAGCGGTGGGAGCATCGACAACACTACCGATACCGAGTGCCAGTTCGGGACACTCCTTGTCGGCCCACTTCACCAGTTCGCCGAACACTTCCTGGGCAAAATCGCCACGATTAGTAAACTCAAACGCGCGAACGCCGCCCTCGTAGCAAGCCTTTACCACGTTTTTGCAGACCTCAAGGTCTTTGTTATAGAATACGGGAACCATGCCGGTATCACCGATTTTCTTCAATACTGCTATTTTATCAAACTTAGCCATTTTACAATTTTACAATTTAATGGTGAATTTGTCAAATCACTCTATCTCTGAACGCGTCCGCTGGCGTTACCACCGGCCAGCGACTCTACCTCGTCAACACCCACCAGGTTGAAGTCGCCATTGATGGTGTGCTTCAGAGCGGAAGCAGCCACGGCAAACTCAAGAGCCTCGCCCTGAGTCGACTTGGTCAGCAGGCCGTGAATCAGACCACCCGAGAACGAGTCGCCACCGCCAACGCGGTCAATGATAGGATTAATCTCGTAGCGCTTTGACTGGTAGAACTCCTTGCCGTCATAAATCAGGGCCTTCCAGCCGTTGAAGGTAGCGCTGAAGCTCTCACGGAGCGTAGAAACCACATACTTGAAGCCAAACTCTTCCTTCATCTGCTTGAAGATGCCCTCGTAGCCGGCAGCGTCAGTCTTGCCACCTTCTACGTCGGCATCGGGCTTAAAGCCCAGGCAGAGCTCAGCGTCTTCCTCGTTGCCGATGCAGACGTCAACATACTGCATCAGGGGGCGCATGATGCTGATGGCCTTCTCTGAAGTCCACAGCTTCTTGCGGAAGTTCAGGTCGACAGATACGGTGACACCATGACGCTTGGCAGCCTCACAAGCCAGCTTGGTCAGCTCGGCGGCCTTGTCGCTGATAGCGGGGGTGATGCCAGACCAGTGGAACCAGGCAGCACCTTCCATAATAGCATCGAAGTCGAAGTCTGAAGGATCAGCCTCTGCAATCGAAGAGTGTGCACGGTCGTAGATGACCTTAGAAGGACGCATCGAGGCACCAGTCTCAGCATAGTACAGACCTACGCGGTCACCACCACGAGCAATGAACTGGGTGTTGACACCATAGCGACGCAGTGCGTTGACAGCAATCTGACCAATCTCGTGCTTGGGCAGCTTCGACACGAAGTAAGCCTCGTGACCATAGTTAGCTACTGAAACAGCAACGTTAGCCTCACCACCACCAGGAATGATACGGAATGACTCACTCTGGATGAAACGGTCGTTGCCCATAGGCGACAGGCGGAGCATAATCTCGCCTAAAGTTACAATTTTTGCCATTTGTTTTAGTATTTAATAAAAAATAAGTTTAACTTGTTTGCAAAGTTACGGCTTTTTTTTCAATTGACCAAAAATTTCCCAAGAAAAATCAGAAAAATTATTTGGATTTTCCTTTTGTTTTTTGCTCGTTTTTTCGTACCTTTGCACAGAATTATGGAAACAGGCAAAATAAGAATCAAGGATATAGCCCAACGGGCCGGAGTAAGCGTCGGCACGGTTGACCGAGTGCTGCACGAACGTCCCAACGTGTCGCCCAAGGCTCTCGAGAAAGTCAAGAAGGCGTTGGAGGAGATGGATTACAAGCCCAACGTCTATGCTTCGGCCCTGGCTTACAACAAGAGCTACACCTTCTACGTGGTGCTGCCCAAGCACGAGAGTGAAGCCTACTGGGACGAGATTGAGGAGGGCGCCCAGGCCTGCACCGACTTCCGTCGCGACTTTGGCATCACGCTGAAGTTCATGTATTACGAGCGGTTCAACAATACGGCTTTTACCCGCATGGTCCGTGAATTCCTGACCGAGAAGTTCGACGGTGTGGTCATCGTGCCCACCACCCTGGAGCAGACGGCACGCTTCACCGAGAAACTGACCGACCGGGGCATTCCCTACGTACTGCTCGACTCCTACATGCCCGACCTGAAGCCACTCTCCTTCTTTGGGCAGGACTCTTTTGCCAGCGGCTATTTCGCAGCACGCATGCTGATGCTCATAGCTGCCAAGGAGAAAGAGATAGCACTGGTCAAACAGACCCGTGACGGCAAGGTCGGTTCAAAGCAGCAGGCCAACCGTGAGACGGGGTTCCGCCACTACATGGTCGACCACTTCCCTGACGTGAAAATCGTGGAGGTTGACCTGCCTCTGGACGAAGAGGAGAAAAACTACGACAACATCCTTGAAAAGTTTTTCGCCCAGCACCAGCATATTCACCACTGCATCACGTTTAACTCCAAGGCACACCTGGTAGGCGAGTTCCTGCAAAAGAGTAACCGCCGCAATATCCAGATTATGGGCTACGACATGGTGCCTAAAAACGAGACGTGCATCCGTCAGGGCAGCATCTCCTTCCTGATTGCCCAGCATGCCTATCAGCAGGGCTATGCCAGCGTCGACGCGCTCTTTAATGCCGTCGTTCTGAAGCGTGCCGTCAATCCGGTCAACTACATGCCCATAGAAATTCTGACAAAGGAGAACGTCGACTTCTATCGCCGCACAGCAATCTGATTATTAAACTAAATACAAATCTTTATGGAACAAGCTACATTTCTGAAAATTAATCCCGCCGACAGCGTGGTGGTATGTCTGAGTGCTAAGAAGCAGGGCGACGTCATCGAGGTGGACGGCAAGAAAATCACGGTCAATCAAGATACTCCCGCCGGTCACAAGGTGCTGATCACTGACGTGAAACAGGGTGAGGACATCATCAAATACGGCTACCCCATCGGCCACGCCCGTCAGGACATGAAGGCCGGCGACTGGGTGAACGAGAACACGCTGAAGACCAACCTGTCGGGTACGCTGGAGTACACGTACCAGCCGGTCGATGCCAAGAGCGACATCAGCCACATCAAGAACGAGCAGCGCACCTTCAAGGGCTATGTACGTAAGAACGGCGACGTCGGCGTGCGTAACGAGATATGGATTGTGCCCACCGTCGGCTGCGTCAACGGCATTGCCGAGCGCATGGCCCAGAAACTGCGCGAAGAGACCGGATGCAAGGATGTCGACGCCATCTGGACCTGGCACCACAACTACGGCTGTTCGCAGCTGTCAGAAGACCACGAGAATACGCGCAAGGTGCTGCGCGACATCTGTCTGCACCCCAATGCTGGTGGTGTGCTGGTGCTCAGCTTAGGCTGTGAGAACAACCAGCCCGAGGACTTCATGGCCATGCTGGGCGACTACGACCAGTCACGCATCAAGCTGCTGGTCACTCAGCGTGTAGAGGGCGACGAGATGGAAGCCGGCATGCAACTGCTGCGCGAGCTCTACGACCAGGCCTCTCAGGACCAGCGCGAGGACGTCAGCGTCTCGAAGTTGCGCGTAGGACTGAAGTGTGGCGGCTCCGACGGCTTCAGCGGCATCACTGCCAATCCGCTGGTGGGCGAATTCTCCGACTGGCTGGTGGCCCAGGGCGGTACGAGCGTGCTGACCGAGGTGCCCGAGATGTTTGGTGCCGAGACCATTCTGATGAACCGTTGCGAGACACCGCAATTGTTCGACCAGACCGTCTCAATGATCAACAATTTCAAGAACTACTTCCTGTCGCACGGCGAACCCGTCGGCGAGAATCCCTCACCGGGCAATAAGGCTGGCGGTATCTCGACCCTCGAGGACAAGGCTTTAGGTTGCACACAGAAGTGTGGCAAGGCTCCCGTCAGCGGCGTCATGGAATATGGTGACCGGCTGGAGCACCACGGTCTCAACCTGCTGTCGGCACCCGGCAATGACCTTGTTGCCTCCACGGCCCTTGCATCGTGCGGTTGCCACATCGTACTGTTTACCACCGGTCGCGGCACGCCATTCGGAACTTTCGTTCCTACCATGAAGATTGCCACCAATCCTGTGCTGGCTAAGAACAAGCCCCACTGGGTAGACTTCTCGGCCGGTCAGCTGATAGAAGGTCGTACCATGCAGGAACTTGTTCCCGAGTTTATCGACAAGGTGCTGGCAGTAGCCTCAGGCGAGCATGCCCGCAACGAAGAGAACGGCTATCGTGAAATCTCCATTTTCAAGAACGGCGTCACGCTGTAAAAAATGAAGAATGAAGAATGAAGAATTTGCTACCGCAGCATGGTAATCATAATTTCTAATTCCTAATTTAAAAACATTCAATGTTCAATGTTTATGCTGTAAGAAAGTGAAGAAAGGACTCATAGCACTATCACCCCTCGGGGTGTTCATCATCTTGTATTTAGTCACCAGCATCATTGCTGGTGACTTCTACAAGGTGCCTATCACCGTGGCATTCATGATTGCCTCCATCTATGCCATCGTCGTCCATGGCGGGCGGCCGCTGAAGGAGCGCATCAACATCTTCAGCCAAGGGGCTGGCACCAGCCAGATGATGCTCATGCTCTGGATATTCGTGCTGGCAGGAGCCTTTGCCAATTCTGCCAAGGTCATGGGAGCCATCGACGCCACGGTCAATCTGGCACTGACCTTTCTTCCAAGCCAGATGCTGCTGGCAGGCCTCTTCCTGGCGGCCTGTTTCATCTCACTCAGCATTGGTACCAGCGTAGGCACCATCGTGGCGCTGACACCCATTGCAGCAGGTATAGCCAGCCAGACAGGCACTTCGGTAGCCATGATGACAGCAGTGATTGTGGGCGGTTCGTTCTTCGGCGACAATCTGTCGTTCATCTCCGATACGACCATCATGGCCACGTCCACACAGGGGTGCAAGATGAGCGATAAGTTCCGCGTCAACTCCTTCATCGTCATTCCCGCAGCGCTCCTGCTACTGGCAGTCTATGTGGTATTAGGTGCCGACATCCATTCCCCACAGCATATTGCCAGTGTGGAATACGTCAAGGTGATACCCTACCTCGTGGTACTCGTCACCGCCATTCTCGGCATGAACGTGATGGCAGTGCTCACGCTGGGTATTCTACTGACAGGACTTATTGGCATCATCGACGGAACCTACGACATCTTCGGATGGTTTCAGGCCATGGGCGACGGCATACTGGGCATGGGCGAACTCATCATCATTACCATGATGGCCGGTGGATTGCTGGAAATGGTCAAGCAACAGGGCGGCATCGACTTCATCATCCAGCGGCTGACGCGCCATATACAATCCAAGCGGGGAGCAGAGTTTTCGATAGCGGCACTGGTATCGCTGGTCAACATGTGTACGGCCAATAACACGGTGGCCATACTGACCGTAGGCGGCATTGCCAAGCAGATAGGCGACCGTTTCGGCGTCGACAACCGCAAGTGCGCCTCCATACTTGACACCTTCTCGTGTTGTGTCCAGGGCATCATTCCCTACGGTGCCCAACTCCTGATGGCTTCCGGACTGGCACAGCTCAATCCCATCAGCATCCTACCCTACCTCTATTATCCGCTGGTCATAGGCATAGCAGCACTGTTGGCTATCGTGCTGAGATACCCCAGACGTTATTCGTAATAAATATAAGTACAGGAAAGGCTTATGGACATTATTCTCAGAAATCTGCAACGACTGGCTTTCAGCGACGAGTTCTTTGGCCGGGAACACATCGAACCCATGACGGAATGGAAATGGACCAGACTCTACAAGCTGTCCGAGGCTTACGGCATAACGCCATGGGTAGCTGATGGTTTCCGTCGCTATGCCGACGATTTCTTCCTGCAACCTTCCGACGACCTGCGTCAGCAGTTCCTGGCTTTGGACGGGGAACGCGACCCAGAAATGCTTGACAAGTTCGAACTCATGCTGCTACGCTCGGAAAGCATTGCCAATCGTTTCACGCGCCGGTCACTGACGGCTTACTACAACGATTTTATCAACACCATCCGCAATATTGAGGAATAGAAAAGAGACCCACCCCCTGCCCCTCCCTGCAAGGGAGGGGAGTAATATGTCCTACTGAAGAAGGCTGACCTGAGAGTAACTACTCCCCTCCCTCGCAGGGAGGGGCCGGGGGTGGGTCTTATTGAGTCTTCTCAATGCTTAAACCGGATTTCACGTAGATGGTGATTACCCATGAAGCGGCTTTTGTCCACATAGCCGTTCACACCGACAATACGCCCTCTGCCGGTATACTGCCACATGGTGATGTCGCGGTCGTCGGCCACAACGGGCTCCTGGTCGGTATACATGGCAATCATGATCTTATAGTCATCAACCTTTCCCAGCAAGTGCTTATTATAGAAGTTACGACCCGTATAAAGGAGTGGCTTCTGATGGTAGGCCTCCTCCACCAAATCGAGGAAGTAGAACAGCGAGTCACAGAACACATCGGTATCCAGACCACCGGTCGACTCAATGTCTATCATCGGTATTAAGTCCTGCTCCTCAGGCAGACATTGCGACATGAAGTTCTTCAGTTGGCGCTGCTGGTCGGTCAGCGGACGGTAGAAATGATAAGAACCCACTTTCAGCCCGTAGCGATGGGCCAGTTCAATGTTGCGCTCGAAGGTGGCATCGATGCGGTCACCACCCTCAGTAGCCTTCAGGTAGACATAGGCCATGTTGGTGTTTTCGCCGATGGTCTGCCAGAACACGTTACCCTGATAGTGGCTCAGGTCTATACCGTGTATGTGCGAACAAGTGTCCTCACACTGTACGTTCGACTGCTGTATACGCGTCAACTGTTCCTCCGGAGCGCCGCCAATGCTGTCGCTGACCTCTTCCTGCGCCCACGCATGTATATTAAAAAGGAGTGATATCACTACAAAAACAATCTCTTTCTTCATTTTCTTCAAAATTTAAGTGCAAAGATACTAAATAAATATGAATTATTTCGTACCTTTGCACGAAAATATCACTTATATGAAGAATTTCTTGATTTTTATAAGCATGGTGCTGCTCTTTGCAGCCTGTAGCAAGCACGAGGAAGATGACAAACCGCTGTCAGAAGGCCGGCGCACGGTCATCCTCTATGTCTCGGGCGACAACAGGCTGTCGTCGTTTACCAGCACCGACATTCAGGAACTGATAAACGGTGCCAAGAACAATCTGTCGAGCAGCGACCGCCTGGTGATGTTCGTCGACCGCATCAGCGATATCGAAAAGCCGTTCATAGCACGCATCACCGGCAACGAGCAGCAACCCGTCGACACGCTCTACAAGTACCCCACTGACTTCCTGGTCTCCGAACCCTCCAACTTCCGCGAGGTGCTCACCCGTATCCAGGGACTCTGTCCTGCCAAGGAGTATGGTATGGTGCTGTGGGGCCACGGCACTGGCTGGACCATTGAAACCTCTGTCGTCCCTGCCGCTGCGCCGCGCCGTGCCTATGGCGTCGATAACGGCAACGTTGCCTCACGTGGCGATCATGGTCTATGGCTCAACATTCCCGACATGCGGAAGGTCTTCGAGCAGATGGGCGTCAAGTGGAAGTTTATCTTTGCCGACTGTTGCAACATGATGTGTGCCGAAGTGGCTTACGAGCTGCGCAACTGTGTCGACTACCTGATAGGCTCGCCTGCCGAGATTCCTGGTCAGGGTGCTCCCTACCATAAGATAGTGACCCATCTTTTCAGCCAATCCGACAACTTCTATGAAGGAATTGTCGACGCCTATGCCAACGATAATCTCAAGTACCTGCCTCTCTCTGTCATCCAGCTGAGCGAGATGGAGCAACTGGCCAAAGCCACCAAGCAGGTGATGCCCCAGATAGCAGCCCACCTGCACTTAGGCGACGAGGCTGCCACGCGCGGCATCATCTACTACTGCGCCCCTGGCGGAATGTATGACGATGTCAACAAGGTTATGTACGACATGAACCACATGATACTGAGAGCCCTTGCCGAGCAGCCTGAAGCCTACACCCAATGGCATCAGGCCCTGGAGCGTGCCGTCGTCAAGCGCGTCACGTCAATGGCTTGGGCCACCAACAATAGCAATACGGTCAACTTCAGCGACTTCAGAGAGGCTACTGAGGCTGAGCAGGGGTGCGTCAGCATGTTCTTCCCGCTCAACAAATACGACAACAGCACCTGCAGCCATTTCTACAATCAGGACATCCGCCAAATGCAGTGGTATCAGGCCGTCGACTGGGCATCACAAGGCTATTAAGCCTCTGAAAAGAAGACCGTTAGCTCTATTGTTTTAAGATTTTATTTCAAAAGCAGTACCAAACAAACATCGAATGGAAAATAACAGCATATTACAAAAACTCGACGGACTGGAGGCGCGTTTCGAAGAGGTATCGACACTCATTACCGACCCCGCCGTCATTGCCGACCAGCAGCGGTTCGTGAAACTGACCAAGGAGTATAAGGACCTGGGCGACATCATGGATGCCCGCAAGCGTTACATTGCCTGCCTGAACGGCATACGCGAAGCCAAGGACATCCTGGCCAACGAAAGTGACCCTGAAATGAAGGAAATGGCCCGCGAGGAACTGGCCGAGAACGAGGCCCTGCAGCCCAAGCTGGAGGAGGAAATCAAGATTGCGCTGATTCCGAAGGATCCTGAGGACGCCAAGAACGTGCAGATGGAGATACGCGCGGGCACGGGTGGCGACGAGGCTGCGCTGTTTGCAGGCGACTTGTTCAAGATGTACAAGGCTTTCTGCGACTCGAAGGGTTGGCAGCTCTCTATCACCAGCGTCTCGGAGGGTGCCGTGGGCGGATTCAAGGAGATTGACTTTGCCGTCAGCGGTGCCGATGTCTATGGTACGCTGAAGTACGAGTCGGGTGTCCACCGCGTGCAGCGTGTACCGGCTACGGAGACGCAGGGCCGTATGCACACCTCGGCGGCTACCGTTGCCGTACTGCCCGAGGCCGACAAGTTCGAGGTACACGTCAATGAGGGTGAAATCAAGTGGGACACCTTCCGAAGCTCAGGTGCTGGTGGCCAAAACGTCAACAAGGTGGAATCGGGCGTGCGCCTGCGCTATATGTGGAAGAATCCCAATACGGGCGAGACCGAGGAAATCCTGATTGAATGTACCGAGACGCGTGACCAGCCCAAGAACAAGGAACGCGCCCTCTCGCGCCTATATACCTTTATATATGATAAAGAACACCAGAAGTATATGGACGATATTGCCTCACGCCGCAAGAGCCTGGTCTCTACGGGCGACCGTTCGGCCAAGATCCGTACCTACAACTTTCCGCAAGGCCGCGTGACCGACCACCGCATCGGCTATACTACCCACGACTTGCAGGGCTTCCTCGGCGGCGACATCCAGCCCATGATTGATGCGCTGACCGTAGCCGAGAATGCTGAGCGCATGAAGGAGTCGGAACTATAAACATATACGCGTTATGGGATTTTGGAAAGACCTAAAAAAGGAATGGACGTGGAAGAACATCAAGGGCAATTGGCCTGACTTAGTGTCTGTAATTATTGCTGCCTGTGTGGCCTACCAATACCACACTTCCTTCTGGAAGTATTTTTTTGTTTGGCTAATAGCCTTCTTTGTTGCAAGATTTGTCATTCTCACAATTAAAAAAATATCAAGCAAATGAATCGTCAACAATTAATACAGCAAATCCGCGAGAAGCAGTCGTTTCTCTGCGTAGGTCTGGATACAGACCTGAACAAGATTCCCCAGTGCATCATCGATGAAGCAAAGGCTAAGGACGGCGAGGACTATGTGTTCCGCGCTCTTTGCGAGTTCAACGCCTTCATCATCGACGCTACCGCCCCCTATTGCGTGGCCTATAAGCCCAACCTGGCTTTCTACGAGGCCTACGGCGTAGACGGCATCATGGCTTTCGAAGCCACCATCGACTACCTGAAGGAGGAATATCCCAACCACTTCATCATTGCCGATGCCAAGCGCGGCGATATTGGCAACACATCGAAGATGTATGCCAAGACGTTCTTCGAGCAGTATGATGTCGATGCACTGACCGTTGCACCCTATATGGGCGAGGACTCGGTGACGCCTTTCCTTGGCTACGACGACAAATGGGTCATCCTGTTGGCACTGACCTCGAACAAGGGCAGCCACGACTTCCAGCTACTGCAAGTTGACAGTTCACAGTTGACAATTGACAGTTCCAACCCCTCTCAATCCTCAACTGTCAACTGTCAACTGTCAACTAAAGAGCGCCTCTTTGAGAAGGTACTGCGCCAAAGCCAGCAATGGGGTACCGAGGAAAACATGATGTACGTCGTCGGTGCCACACAGGGACAGATGTTCGAGGACATCCGCCGGGTAGCCCCCAACCACTTCCTACTTGTACCGGGCGTAGGTGCCCAGGGCGGCAGCCTGCAGGAGGTTTGCCGCTATGGCATGACCAAGGACTGCGGCCTCTTAGTCAATTCAAGCCGCGGCATCATCTACGCTTCACAAGGCGAGGACTTTGCCGAAGTGGCAGGACTGAAAGCCAAGGAGCTGCAACAGGAGATGGCTGCGGAATTAGCTAAGCTATAACCGCACATAACATACTGCGCAAAGAGAGAGAGCGGGATGGCCAGACGTGCATTGGCCACCCCGCTCTTTTGAGTTTTATTGCTTTCGCCGTTTCTTCAACTGTAGCTTTGGAATCTTGATAACCTGACCCTCCTTGATCTTCGGGTTCTGAGGCAGGTCGTTAAATACTTCTACATAGCACTCCATGTCAGGACCTAAATGCGCACGGCAAATGCTGTAGAATGTCTGTCCGGCCAGCACCTTCACCTCATGGTCGAGTCCGACGATGCGATAGGCTCCCAAACGGACACGGACATCCTTCTGAGCGTATTTGTCAACGGCCTCCTGAGCAGGTTCTGCTTTTTGCTGCTCGGCCTTGGCAGGCTCGGCCTTCTGCTTTTCCGTTTTAGCTGGTTCTGGCTGTGTCTTGTCTGCTTTGGGTTGTGCGTTCTCCGGCTGTACTTGTTCCTCTGTAGCCTCGACCGCCTCTGGTGTTGCAGGGGTTGAGAACATCGTCGTGTCGGCGGTTTCAGGAACATAGATTGTATCAGCAACGAACACCGTGTCAAGCACGACCGTATGACCTGCCTGCCTGCTACCGTAATAATAGCCTCCAAAAGCGGAAAGTGCCATCAGCGAGATTACACCGAGCGACGCCCACAACCATTTCAGTTTAGAGCCTCCGCTGATGTCATCGTCGTCATCGATATTGACATCGCTGTCATCGGCATTGTCATCGTCAGCAACATCTTCTATTTCGTCTTTGGGCTCGGCGGTATAGGGCTCAGGTTCGGTATTTACAGCCTCAGGTCTGAAATATACAGGCTCAGGCACGAAATTTACATCTTCAGGTTCAATATCTGAAGGCTCAGGCTCAATAGTTACAGGCTCTGGTTCTGCTGGCTTAGGTTCTGCTGGCTCAGGTTCAGCTGGCTCAGGCTCAGCTGGCTCAGGCTCGACAGTCACGGGCTCAGGCTCGGTATATACAGGCTCAGACATGATACTGACAACCTCTGGCTCGACGTTGGAAGCCTCATTCTCGCTGCTGGCTTCATCTTCCTGACTTGGAGTTTCATTTTCGATTTCGTCCAAATAGCGAAGCGATTCGTCTTTCTCTCCGTCTATGAGGTCGGCAAACTCCACGTTGTCGTTGAGCACGACGGTTTCAAATTGCGAGAAGGGCTTGTTGACCAGTTCCTTCATCGTAGTATCGGGGGTAAAGGTAATTTTTGAGTGCTCTCCAATCATCACCCTGTCACCGGTTCGGACGCTGACGCTCTCGCGGGCTTCAACGGTGATGACCTTAAACGTGCCCAAGCCTTTCACCTTGACCTGATCGTTTTGTGCCAATTGCTCATGAATGACGGCAAACATCTCCGTAGCAAAACGGCTGGCATCGCGCTGCTCCAGTCCGTTCTTCGTCACCAGGACTTTCGCTATCTCTTGTATCGTACATCTTCCTGTAGCCATATCCTATTCACCTCCTTTCAGTTTATCCTTCAGCGTTTGGGTGGGCTTGAAGTTCAACACCAGTTTGGGGGGCACCAGCATGCGCTGTCCGGAAGCGGGGTTGACAATGATGCGCTCCAGCTTCTTACGGGTTTCGAAAATGCCGAAATTGGGCACGACGACAGCATTGTCCTCCTGAAAGGCATCGCCCATATTATTGACGATGTTGTTGACTAATGTCTGCGTATCCTTAACGCTAAAACCTGTGCGTGCAGCCAGTACAGCTATAAACTCCTTGTTATTCATAATGTCGTAGGTCTGTAAAATATTGAGTTCAAAATTCAGTGGTGCCATAAAGGTCGAACTCTTCTGAATCGGTGATGCGTACCATGTAGAAACGGCCGACGACGAGCTGCTCAGCAGCAGGTATCAGCACTTCAGGATCAACCTCCGGCGAACAGTACTCCGTACGCCCCACAAACCAGTCGCCTTCGCGTCGGTCTATCATCACGCGCTGGACGCTTCCCACCTTCTGTGCCTCCAGTTCGGCACTGATGTTCTGCTGGACACGCATCAGTTTGTCCAGTCGCTGCTGCTTTACCTCCTCCGGGACATCATCAGCATAGTGCTGTTCGGAGTAAGTACCCTCCTCCTCGGAATAGGCAAAAGCTCCCATGCGCTCGAATCGTGCCCACTTGGTGAAGGCTAACAGTTCGGCAAAGTCCTCGTCCGTTTCACCAGGGAAACCAACCATGAGGGTGGTACGCAGATGAATGCCCGGCACCTCAGCACGCAGGCGCTCCACCAGTTCGTAGGTTTCCTGCTTGCTGACATGACGCTTCATGCGCGTCAGCATGTGGTCGGAAATGTGCTGCAGGGCTATATCAAGATATTTGCAGACGTTCGGCTTTTCACGCATCACGCGCAGCAAGTCCCATGGGAAGTGGGTCGGATAGGCATAATGCAGGCGAATCCACTCCACTCCTGGAATGTCGGCCATACGTTCCACCAGTTCAGCAATGTGCTGCTCACCGTCAATGTCAACACCATAGTACGTCAGTTCCTGGGCAATGACATTCAACTCCTTCACGCCCTGGCCAACCAGCCAGCGCACCTCGTCAAGGATTTCCTGCATGGGACGGCTCTGGTGACGCCCCGTAATGAGCGGAATAGCACAGTAAGCGCAATGGCGGTCACAGCCCTCGCTGATTTTCAGGTAGGCATAGTGCCTCGGGGTAGTCAGGATGCGCTGGAGTTTCGGAGAACTCGGAGTAATCGGATTACTCCGATTACTCTGATTACTCCGATTACTCTGACTACTCCGACTTTCCGCCCCATCCGTCGTTTGTAAATCCTCTAGCAACTGCCGATAGTTAAATTTACCGTACCAGCCGTCAACCTCCGGGATTTCCTGTTCCAGGTCGGCCAGATAGCGCTCTGACAGACAGCCCATGACGAACAGTTTTTCAATCCGGCCCTCTATCTTGGCCTGGGCAAACTCGAGGATGGTGTTGATACTCTCTTCCTTGGCATCGTTGATGAAGCCACAGGTGTTGACAACAACAATCTCGCCCTGCGGATTGTCGCTGTCGTGCGTACACTGATAACCGTGAGAGGTCATGAGCCCCATGAGCATCTCACTGTCAACAAGGTTTTTCGAACAGCCGAGTGAAATAAAGTCGATTGTTTTACCCACAGCAGTATCTGACACTTTTAACTTTTTACTTCAAATAGTGAGTCGACAAATTGTTTCTTATTGAACAACTGCAAGTCCTGCATACCCTCGCCCAGCCCGATATACTTTACGGGTACCTTCAGCTGGTCGGAGATGCCAATGACAACGCCACCCTTGGCCGTCCCATCAAGTTTGGTAATGGCGAGCGAGGTAATCTGGGTGACCGCCGAGAACTGCTTGGCCTGCTCGAAGGCATTCTGGCCAGTGGAGCCGTCGAGCACGAGCATCACCTCGTCGGGGGCCTCAGGCATGACCTTCTTCATGACCTCCTTGACCTTTTTCAACTCGTTCATCAGCCCGACCTTGTTGTGGAGTCGGCCGGCGGTGTCTATCAGTACCACGTCAGCCCCATTGGCCTTGGCACTTTGCAGGGTGTCGAAAGCAACCGAGGCGGGGTCGCTGCCCATCTGCTGCTTGACAACAGGCACGCCCACACGTTCGCCCCAGATGCACAGCTGCTCGACGGCAGCGGCACGGAACGTATCGGCAGCGCCTAAATAGACCTTCTTGCCGGCCTGCTTGAACTGATAGGCCAGTTTGCCAATGGTCGTAGTCTTGCCCACCCCATTGACACCAACCACCAGAATGACGTACGGCTTATGGTCACTTGGCAGATCCCAGTTGTCGTTGTCGTCGCTGTTGTTTTCAGCCAACAGCGCTGCTATCTCCTGGCGCAGTATGCCATTCAGTTCTGAAGTAGACACATACTTGTCGCGTGCCACGCGCGTTTCGATGCGCTCTATGATTTTGAGCGTCGTTTCCACGCCAACGTCCGAGGTGATGAGCACCTCCTCGAGGTTGTCAAGCACGTCGTCGTCCACCTTCGACTTACCGGCCACGGCACGTGCCAGTTTGTCGAACACGCTGGTCTTGGTTTTCTCCAAACCCTTGTCCAGCGTTTCTTTCTTTGCCTTATTGAAAAAACCAAAAATACCCATAATACTTACTAATTCCCTGCAAAGGTACGAATAAGTGAGCAAAAAGCCAAATATAAAAGCAAAAAAGAGACTGCAATTTACCTTGCAGCCTCTTTTTTATAAATGGAAATGAATATTAATTCTTAAAGAAGTCCTTAACAGCCTCGTTAGGAACCATCTGCTCGTCAAAGATGTAAGCACCAGTCTTGGGGCTCTTTACCATCTTGA
>DFGF01000145.1:42377-61824 GCA_002371715.1 Prevotella sp. UBA3757 | reverse complement strand
ATCACCAGCGGCCAGTGTTTGGGAATTTACTTCCGAAACATAAGTATAATAACACCCGACATCTATTTTTAAAGGATTAATTTTGTGTTTTGCTCGTTTATTCGTAACTTTGCCGAAAATCCGACGAAACATGAAAAAAATCGTATTACATACCCTCCTCTGCCTGTTGGCACTGCCCATGACTGCACAGCAGGCAACCACCGTCAATGACACCGCAAAAGTCAAGACGCCGTCGTTCCTCACGAAGCAGGAACTGCCCGACGCCGAGCGTTTCCTGACCGACCCGCCGCAACCTGGCACCCCGGCCTTCGAGAACGACCGCTACTACTACCAGTGGGGCAAGGAGCAGCGCGCCACACCGCGTGGCCCACAGGCCACTCTCGACGAAGAACAGAGGACTTCGGCTGTCTTCAGTCCGTCCGTCGGCTTCGTCATCAGCCCCGAGGCCACACCCCAGATTTTCAAGCTGGCAGAAGGTGCCCGCAAGGATGCCAATGCCGCCAACCGCCATGCCAAGGACCACTACCGCCGCACGCGTCCCTTCGTCTATTACCAGGAGCCGTCCCTGAACCCCAAGTACGACCAGGAGTATGTCAACTCCTGGAGCTACCCTTCGGGTCACAGCGTGCGCGGATGGGTCTACGCCCTGACGCTGGCCCTCGTCGTGCCCGACTCCACCGAGGCGCTTGTCCAGCGCGCCCGCGACTACGCCCTGAACCGCGTCATCTGCGGACGCCACTGGAAGAGCGACGTCGACGCTTCGCTCATGGAGGCCACAGCCGTTATGAGCCGCCTGCACAGCAACAAGGCCTTCCGCAAACAGCTGAAAAAGGCGCGCAAGGAATATGCGCGCCTGAGAAAGAAACTGTAATACAAATCATTCAACGTGGTTACGCCTGGCGCTCTATCCAGCCCAGCGTGTCGCCACGACGCACCTTGGTACCCTGACGGGCAGAGACCTCGACCAGTTTGCCGCCCAAGGCAGCCTGGATGGGTACGATTTCGCCCCATGGTGCCTGGATGTAGCAGAAAGTGTCCCCCTCCTTATACACCTGACCGACAAAGGGTTCGAGACAGGGTTCGCAGGCTCCCTCGCCAGAGAACTCATAATAGACCTGACCGGCCACGGGAGCCGTCAGGGCATCAGCCTTGGCATGTTTGAAGGCAGCAAGCTCCTCGGGTTTCATCGCCGTGCCGCCCAGCTTGGCATCCTTAGCCTTCTGGATGTCGGCCAGCAGCTGCTTCTTGGCCTGACCGCTCTTGAAGGGGCGGTACTGTTCGGGGTGCATGGCCAGTTCGAAGAGTTCCTCGTCATCCTGTCCGTAGTCCCAGCCGTTATCGTCCATTTCCTTGCGGAACGTGTCGAGGGCATTGGGTATGAGCGTATGCGGGTCGGCATCGGTAAACTCGCGGCCCTGTTTCTGGGCCAGTTCGACGAACTCCTGGGCGATAGTGCCGGGCACCTTGCCGCTCTTGCCGAGTATCATGCCCCAGATGGCATCGTCCATCATGACGTAGCGGCCCTTGCCCTGCTCCATCGTGAGCAGGTTCATCAGCGCGATGTTCTTGGTGTACTGCGAGAAGGGAGTGACCAGTGGTGGATAGCCCACGCGCGGCCAGACGTACTCGACCTCGTTGAAGAGTTTGACCAACATGTCGTCCATCGACAACTCTGGTTCGCCCTTCTTCTGGCGCAGCTTATTGATCATGGTCTGGATGGGTCCCAGGTCAGCCATCATCGAGCCCATCATGCCGCCGGGCAGTCCGCTGCCCAGCAGGAGGCTGGACATGTGCTTGTTGGCGGGATTGATGAAGTAGCCCAGCCAGTCGTCAATGAACTCCTGGGTCAGCGAACGCGCCTGCATGTAGGCGTTCATATTGATGTCGGCAACCTCGAAGCCCTCGTTCTTGAGCATGGACTGCACGCTGATGATATCGGGATGTACCTTACCCCACGACAGCGGTTCGATGGCAGTGTCGATGATGTCGGCCCCGTTGTTGCAGACCTCCAGGATGCTGGCCATCGACAGTCCGGGGCCTGAATGGCCGTGATACTGGATCAGGATGTCAGGATGCTTGGTCTTGATGGCATGGGTCAGCGCACCCAGCAGCGCGGGCTGTCCGATGCCAGCCATGTCCTTCAGACAGATTTCCTCGGCACCTGCGGCAATGACCTGATCGGCTATTTCACTATAGTAGTCCACGGTGTGAATGGGACTGGTGGTGATGCAGAGCGTGGCCTGCGGAATCATGCCTGCGGCCTTGGCCCAGCGGATGGAGGGTATGATGTTACGCACGTCGTTCAGACCGCAGAAGATGCGCGGTATGTCGACGCCCTGGGCCTTCTTGACCTTATACATCAGCTCGCGCACATCGTCGGGAACGGGATACATGCGCAGGGCGTTGAGTCCACGGTCGAGCATGTGGGTCTGGATGCCCATCTGGTTGAAGGGTTTGCAGAAGGCACGCACGGCCTGATTGGGATTCTCGCCGGCCATGAGGTTGACCTGCTCGAAGGCACCGCCGTTGGTCTCGACACGGCTGAAGCACCCCATGTCGATGATGGCGGGGGCTATGCGCTCCAATTGGTCCTTACGGGGCTGAAACTTGCCTGACGACTGCCACATGTCGCGGTAGACAAGGCTGAACTTGATTTTCTTCTTCATAACGTGATTATAAGACTAAATGTTCTATTTACGACCACAAAGGTACAAAATAAAGTGAAAAGTGAAAAGTGAAATGTGAAAAAAATACCACCACACGGCATTTTTTCGGTCATTATTCGTACCTTTGCATCAAAAAAGCAAATGATTGATATGATACGAAAGCACTATTTACGCCTGCCGCTCATGGCACTGACGGCACTACTGACCACCACGGCAGGCCTGACGACGGCCTGCGGCAGCAAGCCTCCACGGGAGTCAGCCAAACTCTCGGAAGCCATTGCCATCCACCAGAACATGCCGGGCGATTCGGCACGCTACGGACTGGCCTGCGACGGATGTACGGACTCCATCATCGTATTCCTGCCCTACACGGGCGGCGACCCCGACACGTTCGACATCCTACAGGCACGCCAGGAGCACCGCATCATGGGCCGTCCCCACATTGGCGACGCCCTGTCGGTCATCGTCAGCCCCACGGACAGCACCGAGGCGCTGAGCGTCATCAACATGAGCACGCTGGAGGGCCAGTGGTGCTACATGGTTACGCCCACGCTGCGAACCATCGACGGCAAACAGCCACCGATACCCGACAGCATCCGCCGCAAGATACTCGTGCCGGTGGAGTACAGTCTGAGACTGAAGTCCGACAACAGCGCCATGGCCATGGGGGCCATGCGCCGCAACATGCGCCAGCAGTCGCCCGCCGACTATCCCGACATCACGCACTATACGGAATGGCGGCTCTACAACGGGCGGCTCATACTGCACGCCGACACCATTGCCGGCTTCTCGGCCGAAGGCGACAAGCCCGTGACGGACACGGCCGACATCGTGCTGCTCAGGCGCGACTCGCTGGTGCTGCGCTTCGGCGACAAAACGCAGGGATTCTATAGGCGAAAAGCTGAAGCAACGAAACGCTGACGCTACAAAACGCTGACACTACGGAAACACAAAAAACATCAACAAAGGCGGCGACCCACCACGGGCCACCGCCTTTCTTCTTGACTTGTTTTATTAATAGAACTTAAAGTAGTTTTTTGCATTGTTATAGCTGATGTCCTCGACCATCTTGCCCAGCAGCTCACGGTCGTCAGGCAGCAAGCCCTTCTCGACGTCGTTGCCCAGCAGGTTGCAGAGGATGCGACGGAAGTACTCGTGGCGCGGATAGCTCAGGAACGAGCGGCTGTCGGTCAGCATGCCCACGAAGCGGCTCAGCAGTCCCAGCACCGAGAGGGCATTCATCTGGCGGACCATGCCGTCCATCTGGTCGTTAAACCACCAGCCGGAACCGAACTGAATCTTGCCGGGTTCGCCGCCCTGGAAATTACCCAGCATCGTGGCGATAACCTCGTTGGCGCAGGGGTTCAGCGTGTAGAGTATGGTACGGGTCAGCTTGCCCTCCATGTTCAGCTTGTTGAGGAACTTCGACATGGCCTTGGCGGTGTTGAACTCACCGATGGAGTCAAAACCGGTGTCGGGGCCCAGCTGGTTATACATCTTGGTATTGTTGTCGCGGATGGCACCGTAGTGGAACTGCTGTGTCCAGCCGGCGTCGGCATCCATTTCGGCCATGACGGTCAGGAAGCAGTTCTTGTACTGGCGAATCTCCAAGTTGGAGAGCTGCTGGCCGCGCATGGCCTTCTCGAAGATGGTCTCAATCTGCGAGTCGGTGTACTCCTCGTCGTAGAACTCCTCGATGCCGTGGTCGGAGAGCTTCGAACCCTGAGCTTCGAAGAACTCGTGACGCTTCTTCAGTGCGTCCACCATGTCGGCAAACTTGGTGATGGTCACGCCGCTGACCTGCTCCAGCTGGTTGACATAGGCCGAGAACTCGGGTTTCTCGATGTTCATGGCCTTGTCGGGACGCCAGGCTGGAATCATGATGGGATCGTCCTGAGCCTTATGCTTGGCATACTCGATATGGTTGTGCAGGTCATCCACGGGGTCGTCGGTAGTGCAGACGCACTCTACGTTGTAGTGCTTCATCAGGCCACGGGCCGAGAATTCGGGCTGCTTCAGTTTCTCGTTACACTCGTCGAAAATCTCGCGTGCCGTCTTGGGCGACAGCAGCTTCTCGATGCCAAAGGCGGTCTTCAGTTCCAGATGCGTCCAGTGGTACAGCGGGTTGCGCAACGTGTAGGGAACAGTCTCGGCCCACTTCTCGAACTTCTCCCAGTCCGTCGTGTCCTTACCGGTGCAGTAGCGCTCGTCGACGCCGTTGGTGCGCATGGCGCGCCATTTATAGTGGTCACCGCCGAGCCACAACTCGGTGATGCTCTTGAATCTGTGGTCGTTGGCCACCATTTCTGGAATTAAGTGGCAGTGATAGTCGATAATCGGCATCTTAGCCGCATGGTTGTGATAAAGATCCTGGGCGACCTCGGTCTCCAGTACGAAATTTTTGTCGTTGAATGCTTTCATTGCGTTGTCTTGTTTTAGATAATGATTCGTATTTGACTGCAAAGTTAACAAAAAGTTTCCATACCGCACAAGAAAATTTCACTTTTTATTAAAAAAGTTACGTAAACGATGACGATATATTTGGAGTTTTGCTTTCCTTTTTGTAACTTTGCACTCCGAAAGAGAAAACATACACATTAATTATATTATGCACAAGCTAATATCAATTCTACTATTCGTGAGCATGCTCCTCTGCTCTGCCTCGGCCCTGGCCGAGGATGTCAAGAAGAGCCAGCTGCACCAGCAGGCTGAGAGCGTAGACCCGAAGGACAACATTGCCAAGGCACGTTCGCTGTTCATACATGCCTTCAACGACTATGCCAACCGTGGCGAGGTGGCCCTGGCCACGGAGTGTGCCACGAAGGGTGCGCAGCTCTACTACCGTGAGAACTACTATGAGGAGGCCTTCGACCTGCTGCGCCGTGCCGACCAGGTCGTCAGCGAGTCGAAGCTGAACACCCCCGACCGCGCCGCCAACCACTACCTGGTCACCAAGGAGCGCTTCCAGATGTACATGAAGATGCACCGCCCGGAACCGGCCAAGGAGCACCTCAACGCCATGGACCAGCAGGCCAACCTGGCTGGCGACGAGGCACTGAAGAACGACGTGCTCTACAACAAGACCGTCTACCACTACTCGTTCGGACAGACAGCCCAGGGCAATGCCGTCTTCAAGGAAATGGTGGGCAAACTGACCAAGAGCAAGGAGTACGACAAAGTGGACGACGTCTATCAGACACTCATCAGCAACGGGCGCAAGAGCAACAATGCCAACCTGGTGGCCCAGACATACACCAACTACTTGGCATGGAAGGACTCGACAAGTGCCATGAAGCATGCCGACGAGATAAAGGCACTGAAAGACCAGATTGCTGCCGACAAGGCCGAGATAGCCGACAAGGACAGCTCGCTGACAGCACGCTGGGTAACCATCATCGGACTACTGATACTGGCCGGAGCACTGGCCGCCGCACTCGTCGTGGGGGCCATCGTGCTGATGCGCTACATCCTGCTGACCCGTAAGCAGAAGAAGCAGATAGACCTGGCCAACGACAGCAACGCGCTGAAGGCCAAATTCATCAGCAACATGTCGGCACAGCTGGCTCCCACACTCAACAAGCTGGACAGCCGCCAACCCGAGGTACGCGCACTGCTGGACTTCTCGGACCACGTGCAGACACTGTCAGACCTGGAGAATTCCAACACAGAGATGGAGATGGAGGACGTACAGCTGCAGCAGTTCTGCGAGGACATGATGGACCAGATTCGTGACAAGGTGCAGAAGGATGTACTGCTGGTGGTCAACGCACCAAAGATGAGTGCCCGACTCTACCGTCCCTACGTCACGCATATACTGTCGCACCTGCTCAGCAACGCCGCAGAATATACGCCCGCCGAGGGCAAGATTACCCTCGACTTCAAGAAGCGCGGCCAGCACAAGATTGAGTTCCACGTGTCGGACACCGGCAGTGGCATCGCTGCCGAGAAGCGCGCCGACATCTTCAAGCCATTCGTAGAAATCCACGACCTGACAAAAGGCGACGGACTGGGACTGCCCACCTGCAAGCAGATGGCGCTGAAAATGGGCGGCGACCTGAACATCGACACCGAATACATTCGTGGCACGCGCTTCGTGCTCGAACTGAAGTCGTAAGAATAGTCAGTCACACCATCTGGCGACTCATCATACGCTGCTCTGCAAGGGCAGCGTATTTCGTTCCCGGGCGTCCGTAGTTGGCATAGGGATAGATAGAGATGCCGCCACGCGGCGTAAAGATGCCAATGACCTCAATGTACTTGGGGTCCATCAGCCGCACCAGGTCCTTCATAATCGTGTTGACGCAGTCCTCATGGAAATCGCCGTGGTTGCGGAATGAGAAGAGGTAGAGCTTCAGACTCTTCGACTCCACCATCCGCTCACCCGGCAGGTAGGCTATCTTGATTTCCGCAAAGTCGGGCTGTCCGGTAATGGGGCACAGCGACGTAAACTCCGGGCAGTTGAACTGCACCCAGTAGTCGTTGTCCTTGTGGCGGTTCTCAAATGTCTCCAGCACCTCCGGCGCATACGTCATCTTATACTCGGTCTTGCGGCCCAGGGCTTGCAACTGGTCGTTTTCTCTGTTCATAACTTTAGCACATTAAAGATGTTGTAGTTGATGTCCTTGTCGTAGACGTCCTCATGGTCGTGCTTCTTGGTAAACGCCACCACACGGATGGTCAAGGGCAGCACGGCAATCTCGTAGAGCGTCTTCAGCGTCACCTGACAGATCATCAGCGAGGGCATTTCCTCCCAGGGGATGACGCCGCCCAGCGCCAGCGGAAAGAAGATGATGGAGTCGACACTCTCGCCAGCCACGGTGCTCAGCACAGCGCGCTTCGAGAAGTGGTGCCCCTCCGACTGTAGTTTCATCCGCGACATGACGTAGGCATTGATGAACGAGCCCAGGATGAAGGCCACAAACGAGGCCAGCGTGATGCGCGGCGCCAGTCCGAAGATGGTGTGGAACCCTTCCTCGCCGTGCCAGTAGGGCGCACCGGGAATCCAGTCGGCTATGGCCCCCATCATCACGAAGAAGAAATTCATGGCAAAGCCCATCCAGATGAGCATGCGCGTACGCTGGTAGCCCCACACCTCGCATACCACATCGTTGATGATGTATGACACGGGAAAGACGATGATGCCCGCTGTCAGGTTGACAGGTCCGAACGACAATTGCTTTGTTTCCAATACGTTTGCCGTTATCAGGCAAACGCAGAACAACGTGCCGAAAAGCATAAAAAGCACGCTGACGCGATTCTTTTCTTGTTGTACCATCATTCTTGTTTTGTTAAAGGGGGTCCGCCTGACGCTCAGGTTTCGCAAGTACCCCTAAAGCCGGGAGCAATCGAGCTTGCTCGAATTGCCGAGGCGCATGGTACTCGTGAGCACGCTCACAAGTACCCCTAAAGCCGGAAGCCATCGTGCCCCAACTTTTGCGGCTGCAAAGGTACGACAATTGTCCGAGACGGCCAAACATTTCGGCATGTTTTTTCTCCAGAACGACAATGCGCGTCAGCGACGGAAGCCACTGACGCGCATTCTTTACGACACTTAACCGAAGTCGCAGACAACTTGCTACAGCCTCAGCGCACCACCACCTTGCGCACACGACCACTGCCATAGCGCACGATGTTCAGGCCCCGTTGCGGCGTGGCCGCACGCCGACCGTCCAGCCGGAAGTAGGCGGCAGGTTTGGAGCCATCGCCGCCGTCGCTGGCCGTGAGCGACTCAACACCCACTACAGGACGCTCCACACCCTTGTAGCGGTACTCCACCACGCGGCTGTCCTCCATGCCCGGAGCCACGGCCATGGCGCGGATCAGGATGCTGTCGCCATCAAGGACGATGGGTGCCGTGTAGATATGGACGCTTGCGCTGCCAGCGTCGCACGGACACGTGCCGTCGAGCGTATAGAGAATCGTGGCCTTGGCCGTACTGCTGGTCAGCGTAATCTCCGAACCCTTATAGAGCGTGATGCCGTTCAGGCGCGAAGCCTGCGGTGCTGCCACCTGCATGGCCGACGAGTCGCGCACCAGCACGAGTGTCGAGGCCGACAGGTCGGCATCATCCACTATCGTGAAGTTGACGAAGCCCACGCCCTGTCCTTTCGAGGTCAGCGTGACGCTGGCAGCACCCTGCTCGTCGAGCACCAGGGGTTCCGCCGTCGAGAGGCTGACCACCTCGGCATCGCTCGTCGTGACGACCACTTGCTTACCCTTGGCAGCCGAGGCGGGTTCAGCCCGAACGGTAAGTACCACTTCCCTACCCTCCTGCATATTGATGAGCGTGTCGGCTGTGAGTGCCATGATGCGCTGTCCGACGGTGAAGGCCTGCGTAAAGTCCTGCTCCATCGGTATGCCGGCATAGCTCTCGACACTACGCTTCACCGTCAGCTGCACCTTCTGGCCAGCCAACAGCGGTGAGCTGTTAGTAGCAAGCGGAACGAATCTTGCACGCGAGGCGTAGACAGAGTCAGGTGTCTGATAGCCGCTCTCAGCATTCAGCAGTTCAATGGTGCCCGCCACCAGCTGACCGTCCTTCGTCACACTGACAGCCCCGGTCAGCGTATGTGGCCGCATATACTTGTCGAACGTGATGTCGATGCCGTCCTCGAAGGCACGAACCTGAGCGACGTTGGGCTGGCGCAACTGTGTGATGCCCACGTTGACCTCCAGTTGTGGCGGCGGCACGGGCAACCAGTCGGAGTACGTGGTCTCGTAGCCCTCCTTCTCATACTTCACCTGCCACAGCCCCGTGGGCACATCCCAATGGTAGCGGCCATCGGCATCGGTGAAGAGCGGATTCTCCTGCGCGTACTGCTCGGCATCCCACAATACAACTTCCTCATGGATGTCGCCATACATATCCTCGCGTTCCTCTTTATAATAGCACGTTGTCTGCACGCCCTCCACACGGTTCGAGTTGACAGCCTCGTAGACGTAGCCGGCGGGATCGAAGATATAGTAGACGTTGTTGAATCTGAATCTTCTGTGCGCAGCACCCAGCGTATTGGAGTTGGCCGGGTTGTCATCAAGGGTTCCCGACGATGCGTACTGCTTGTCCTTATCTTTATCCTCATCCTTATCCTTCGGCTTGCAGTCCAGCTCATGGAGGCGACGCTCCAGAGCAGTACGGTCTTTCTGCGAGGCTTCTGGATGGAAGACAGCAATGACACACGAAGCAACATCCATTGCTTTTGCAATGAACCACGTAGGCTGGAACATAGTAGTAGTTTCCAGAGCCAGTGAAGCGAAGTCAAGACCCATTTGGAAGAAATTAAGTCCTAGGTGCAACATCATCTTGCTATTTTTGTCAGCCTGCAGTTTAGCGGCTTTCGCAGCGTCTCCCTCACATGGCATCACACTCTCAATGGCTCTGTGGAGCTCTATCCACAAACCGCTGTCCATGAGGTTGTCAGCAGCAACGCAGCAAGCGGGGAAGCACTTGAGTAGCGTACCGGCCAAAGGCATGGCAAACCACGGTTTGGGAATGGTCTTTAGAACATTCTTGTCGGGTACTAACTTGATGGGGAAGTTTTCGATAATACCCAATATCCACTTTTGGTTCTTCAAACATTTAGTGAGTCCTGCTCCAGCTTTTTCCACTGAACGCTTTGCCTTGTCTAATGGTGTCTTAAGCTTGTTTAATGAGTTTTTCAGCTCTTTGATATGGCTATTATGTCCACTTCTTAGGTATCCGTTTGCCTTGATTTTATTATCGGCTTTCAACCATTGCGGACTGCCTGGCTGGTGGCGGTTCTTGATGGCTCTTTGCAGGTCGTCATCCATGTCGAGACTCTTGACAGACCTCTCCACCTCAGCTTTTCTTGCAGCCAAGTCGGCCATGTCTTTCTTGATTCCCTGAAGTTCTGTCTCGGCTTTCTTCAAGGCATCATCAGCCTTCTTCTGGGCCGAGTCAAACATCTTTTTGATGAATTCATCAAATTTAGCGTATCCGTTATCATAGACACATTTCAGAATACCTTCGGCATCTTTTAATAGCGGTACGGCGTTGGTTGTCAGGTTTTCTAAGAACGAGACGAAATCTGTAGACTGTTTAAGCTGTGCTGCTGCTTTGACGAAATGACGCTGAAAATCGTCCAATGCGTCACCGCAATGCTTGGGGAAAAAGACTGAGACAGACAGATTCATCAGTGCAGCCCACCAGTTATTGTCACGTCTAAGTGCCAAAGCAGTTTTGCCATCAACCAGGGTCAGCGTATAATGCTTCATGGTTTTGGCATCTATCAGCTCATAGCCATTCTCTGTTTGCAGATAGTAGAATGGTGTACCATCCAAAGTTGGTATGACCTCATAGCCCTTGGCCACCAGCTGTTCATGGTCTATCTGCGTCAACGTCTGTATGTCTATCTTCTCATAACGGTCAACGCCTGACTGAAGCAACACAGAAGCATCTCCATTCGGCAGTGCTACCACTGCTGTGTCTGGCGAATAGAACATAGCCGATGCCATGAGCATACTGTCTCTTACCTCATCATAGATAGCAGCTAAAGTTTCATCCAGTCGTTGATAAACAGCTGCGATGCTGTCGACATTGATTTCCTTGACAGGCCATGCTGCTAATTGTTCGGCGCGTGCTGTCACCAGGTCGTGCAACCTGTCGAGTTCACCCTCAGTGAGACCGTCTTTTGCAAAAAGCCGGTTGATTTCCGTATAGTCGTATTCATACTTCTTTCGAGCCTCGTTCATGAGGCTGTCGCCAACCAGTCGCTCCACCAGTTCGTTGACACGCAGTTCACTGCTTGCATCCAGACTGTCCTTATCAAGCAGAACACCTAATTCCTCAACAAGTTGCCTGTCAGAATATTCACCGTCATCGTCGTACATGTGGTAGACATTGAGCATGTGCTGGCGGCCTTCCTCCATGAAGTCGACCAACTCCTGCATACGGTCGTCAAACTCCTGACGGTCGAAAGCCAAGTCGGCAGCAACGGTATAGTCCAAATCGACATTGACGGGCAGGCGGTCGCGCCAGTCCAAATGTATCCACCAGCTTTTATGCCGCACGCTGTAGTTGAGGGGATAGGTGCGGATGTCGCCACGAGAGGTCTTGACATAGAGCGTGACGTCACGGATGACGGTGGTATCATTGGCCACCATGTCATTCTCGTCGTAGAAGTTCACCTCGAAAGTCTGCTGACAGTCGTTGAAGGCTGCTGTTGTCAAGGGGGCAAACGTGGGTGTCACCTCATTGGTACGGAAATCCCATTTGAAGTCAAAGTGCTTATGCTCAAAGTTGTCCGACTGCAGACGACAGCTGACGACGGGCGTCAGCCCGCCACGGTTCACCTTGACAGTCTTCGTCTCCGACTGTATGTCGAGGCCTTCGGGAGTTGTGACAACGGCATAGATGGTGTGCTCAGTGAGGTTGTAGGGCTTGTCGAGTGGGCACATCAGGTTCCAGTAGCCTGTGCCGAGCGAGGTCGTCTCGCCAATGAGCGTACCGTTATCATACACCTGAACCCGACTGAGCGGAACGGCCATGCCCGTAACGGGAACAGAACGGCGCGCCGTGGTCTCCACCACGGTGATGGAAAGGTCGCTAGCCTTGAACACAGCGGAGGCAAAGGGCTGCGGAGCATCAACACCTGCCACGACCGATGCCGCCACCTGGAAACTACCGCCCTTGGTAGGAACCACGCAGAAACGCACATCGTCAGCAGTATTGGTAAGGGGCACCGTGATGCGCTGGCCATCCTGCTGATAGTCCGCCGTGCTGTTGCCTACCATCACCGAATGCTCTACCAGCGAGCATCCTTCTGGTAAGTCGAACTGCAGCTGCACATCCGTCAGCGCGGCGTATGCCGGTTTGAAGGCTACCTTGGCACGCAACGTGACATACTGACCCACGCTGACCTCACTCTTGTTGGCCGACAGCGTGGCGGCATCGCTGGTCATGCGGAAAGCATCCTCATCGAAAAGCGGTATCGACTGATTTTGCACCACGACAATATGACCGCTGGAGAGCGTCAACTGGTTGACGACGGCATTTTGCTCCAATACGCCTGTCTGTTGCAGTGCTTCGTACGTATTGCTGGCATTGAAGAGGCTGTTGCTACCCATCGTAACGAGCGTATAGCGTCCGTCCGGCAGATTGTAGACGTTGAGTTGGGTGCCGTCATAGGTACTCCAGCCCTTCAGCTGTCCATTGCCGTCGTAGAGCAATGCCATGACGCTCATGTTGTCCGTGGTCTCGAACGAGGCTTCTATCCTGCCTAACTCGGTGATGCCGAGGATGGCCGTGGTGCGGCCAGTGCTATCGACGGTACACACGGCGGTGACGGGCATGAAGGCGTTGGTCTTGCTCGAAGCCGTAACACGCAGCTGTGTGCCCTCGTCCAGCGACTGACCAGCCAGTACCAGCTTTGGGTATTGCTCGACGAAGCCGGTGATGTCGCGCTGGTGCGTCTCGTCGTAGACGCTATACGTGACGTTGCCCGGATTGCCGAACGCTTCACTCACGCTCTCCTCGCCATCATGCACGGACGGGCGGTAGTAGAGGTCGAGGTCAATGATGGTGCCGGTCAGGTCGGAGAGTTGACAGTTGACAGTTGAGAGTTGAGAGTTGACAGTTGAGAGTTGACAGTTGTCTATCGTCTGAGTAGCTTTCAGGTAGTCGCTATGGGTTACGGTCAACGTCGCGGGGGCTTCGTAGACGGTCATTTCGTAGTGGCCGGTAGCGTCGGTCTTGGCGGTTTGCGTGACGGTATAGGCGCCGTTCAGCAGCTGACTGACGGTAACTGTTGCCCCACGGACGGGACTGCCCGTGCTCTCGCTGGTGACGGTGCCGGTGAGCGCTACTTGGGGATGAATGGATAATGGACAATGGATAATGGATAATGAGCCAACTGTAACGAGCGAGTCCAGGGGTTGCTGGTACTGGCGAGCCAGCGTCTCGTCGAGCTTGACACGGTAGCGCACCTGTGCGCCCTCCAACTGTCCGGCCAGCGTGGGTCCGGTAGTGAGGAAGTTGCCCTGGCGGTCGGTCCAGGTGACAGAGAAGCCGTCAGCAACCTGAGAGCCGTCGGGAGACATGAGCTGCAGGGTGACATCGATGGGAGTCTTCAGGTCAGCAAAACTGACCTGCACATCCTTGTCTACCATGTCGATGCCCTCGATGCTGGCCAGCACGGCCCCGGACTTGTTTTTCAGATAAAGGTTATGGGTGGTCTTGTGGATGATGTTGTTGAACGTATAGCTCGTGGCCTTCGTCACGACGTAACGCTGCTTCTGACCGGTCTTACTGTTCACCAGTTCCAGGAACATATCCTCATAGTCAGTGGCCTGCGGGAGGCTGACGGTGATGCGGCTCACCTGCTGCGTGATGGGCAGAATCATGAACTCACGCCAGCCACGTGCCTCCTGATAGAGCGGCACGGACTCGGCTGGCACACGGACAACGATGTTGTCGGGGTTCAAGCTATTGAACGCCCAGTTCACTTCGTCAGACCACGGTTCATCACCATGGCCCATTCCGCTATCCTTTTCGTCAGGTATGGTTCCAAGGAACACTGGTGGTGTGGTGGCAAAACAGGTGATATCAGCCAATGCCTTGCAACCTCTAAAGGCATAAACGTCAATAGTGGTAAGGGTAGAAGGCAATACCAGCGTTTTGAGTGTTGCCATACTGTAATCCGACCAATATCTGGGCACTTTGGTCAGCCCGCTGGTGCGGCTATAGTCTAAATATTCCACGTTAGTAGCATCGCGGAAGGCGTTCCAGTCGGCAGAGTAGCCATACTCGCCGTCTATATCGGCCTGGCACGGTCCGTCGACGATGGCACTCTTGATGAGTTCCCAGTCGCTGTGCCACGGGTCACGGCGCGTCGCCTCGACAACTTTGTTCTGCAACTTGCCTGGCGTGAACTCACTCATGATGAGTTCGCCGCTCTCCTTGTTCCACATGTTGCCATGCGGGTTGGCCGGTGTCTCAGGGTCGTAGTCGTACATGGCGTAGAGCGTCATGTCGCGGTCGGGCATGGTGAAGGTGTAGGGATTGTCGGTGGAGACAATCTGGCCGTCCAGTTGCCACCCCGCAAACTTAAAGCCCGTGGCGGGATAGGCCTGTACGGTAAACACATAGCCGGCATAGACCAGCCAGTTCTGTGCGGCCTCGGCACCCAGCCCCCAAGTGAAGGCGCCGCCAAACTCGGGGTTGGAGCGCAGATAGAGGCGGTGCCAGGTGTCGGTATAGCCGTCCTCGCGCGGTCCGGGCGGGTTGGCGGGGTCGTAGGTGGTGTGGCCAGTCAGTGTCACGTCATGGGCGGGCATAGTGAAGATGTAGTGCAGCGAGTCACACACCAGCGTCCCGCTCTCGTCGGTCCAGCCTGTGCAGCTGTACTCGCTCTTCAGGCTTCCCGTGAGGTGCACCTCCTCGCCGGCGGCAAACTCCGAGCGGCGGCTGATGTAGTTGCCGCTCTTGATGCCGGCATAGGCTTGGAGCGTGCCGTCGTCGGGCACGTTGAGCGTCACCGTGTATTTCGTGTCTTGCGCCTGAGCCGCCACGATGGTGAGCAGCAACAGACAAAGGCTAAGTATTCTCTTCATAGTCGTGATGTTTTAAGAAGACAACTTGAACAACTGGGACAACCTATTTGACGATGACCTTCCGTCCGTCTCTCAGATAGAGACCCTTCGCGGGCTGGCTGACGCGGCGGCCCTGCAAGTCATAGTATTTACTATTTGACGATTGACTATTTACAATTTCAGACACACCCGTCATGGCCCCGAAGTGGAGCACGAAGCGGCCGCTGTCGGTACCGGCACCGGCATTGAAGCTGTAGGCGCAGTCGGCAAGGTTGGTGTCAATGCCCGTGGCGCGGTCGGTGAGCCAGACGTCGCCCTCGGCCTTGGTCTGCAAGGCAATCGTGTAAGTGCCGCCGGTGGCTGTCTGCAATGCTAACTGCACCTCGCCGTCGGCCAGCGGGCGCTCGTTGATGGCGTATGGCACGTCGTTGGCAACCGTGTAGAGACAGGCTGCCCCCGGCTCCGTGCTGAAGAACTTGCTGGCATCGCGCCCAGCCTCATAGCTTGGCGAGGCTTGCTCGTTAATGACCACGCGCGTGCGGTCCATCTGTGCCGTCGGGTTTTGCCCGTCGGACAGCACGAGGTTATACACCCGCCGCGGCTGAGCTGCGGCAGCCCTCGCGCGAACATTATTATAATAAATTGTGTCGCGGATGGCCAAGTCCAGCTGACGGCCCTCCTTGAGGAAGACGACCTGGCTCTGCTCCAGCGGACGCTGGATGAAGAGTGCCTGACCGGGATTGAGAATATAGTCGTCGTCGAGCGGCGAGTAGGTCTCATACTGCCCCGAGCGGTTCCACACCGTGATGGGACTGGTGGTCTGGATGGCGCGGATGTCAAAGAAGCAGGGATAGGGGTTGCCGATGAAGTTCCACGAGCGGTTGTGGGCAAACTCGGTGGGATACTCCGCTAAGGTCACAGTCACGTCTTCATTAGTGAAGAAGCGGGGCTTCACGCTGTTGTTCACCGACGGCAGGAAGTAGTTGTTATAGTTCTGGTACCAGTCGCCGTTGGTGGTGCGGATGATGTAGCCCTGACCAGCCTTCAGCGTACCGTTCTTCGGAATGTTGACCCAGGCCTCGGCCAGCTGTCCGTTGGCGCGCTTCGCGCCGTCGTAGGTGCGGATGACGAAGGGGTCGGTGGGGTGCGTGCTGGTCATCGCTGTCAGATCCACGTCGTAGGGCACGGTGAAGAACGTCCAGAAGTTTTTGGCGACGTTGATTTCGGTGATGATGGTGTTGGCACGTCCCGTACCGTTCACCAGCATCGGCGTGAAGAACTTGCGGTTGTCACCCTCCTTTGCTGCGTAATAGCTGTAATAGAGGCTCAGCGTGTCGGCCGAGAACGAGGCCCGCGAACCAACGTAGAGCGCCCCGTAGGTCAGCATGCCGCCGTTGCCGCCGTCGGATGCGGTGTTCTTCGTGTTGGGGGTGATGTGTATGTTGGGCATCCACTGCACCATCAGTTCCTGCGGCCACGTCATGTTGTAAGGCATGTTGATGTAGACGTTCTTGGGCAGCGCGGGGTGCGTCACGATGTTGTGAAGGTCCCAGCCCGCCGTCTGCTTGTAGACGTTCTGCGAGATGTAGGGCACGCTGATGGTGCGCCCCTTGTCGGCCTCGCGACCGCCGAAAGGATTCCAGCGGTCGCTGCCGCCTGATGTATTACGCATGGTAAAAGGCGGTGCCACCGAGAGGCAGGTCAGGTTCTGCAGACTGTCGCAGTTGGTGAACGGACAGCCGTAGAGTCCCTGCACGGAACTGGGCAGGGTCATCTGCTTCAGGGCCTTGCAGTTGTCGAAGGCATTGCCCCAGATGTCTACCAGTCCCTCGTTCAGCTGCACATCGGCCAGACGCGTGCAGTTCTGGAAAGTGGCATTGTAGATGTGCTCCATCGTCGCAGGCATCACGACCTTGCGCAGATGGGTGCAGTTGGCAAAGGCATAGCTCTGCTGGATGTCGGTCTGGCCATTGAAGCTGATGTCGGTCAGCTCGTAGCAGTAGTAGCAGAGGCTGGGATTGACGACTTTCAGCGTCGTGGGGAACTGTATCGTCCAGAGGCCCGACTCGCGGTAGGCCTCATTGCCAATGGCCGTCACGCCCTCGGGAATGATGGCCTGGCGAAGGTTGTAGCAGCGGTAGAAGGCGGCGTTGCCTATCTGCTTCAGCGTGGCGGGCAGGGCGACGGCATCCAGGCTGTAGCACTGCGAGAAGGCGTTGACGGGCAGCGTCTCCAGATAGTCGGGCAGCGTGACGTAGCGCAGGTAGTAGTGGTTGCGGAACTGGTTGTCAAGGAAGCTGGTGTTCAGCACCTTGGCCATGTCCACCTCGATGAGGTTGGGGCAGCGGTCGCGCAGCGTGGTGAGGTCGGCGTCGTTCAGCTGGCCGCTGATTTTGATGCGGCGGAGGTCGGAGAGGTTGAAGTCGCTGCCCATCCGGTCAAAGATTTCGTCGGCGAGGATGCCGGGCTGTTCGACGGTGATGTCGAGCAGGGGGTAGGACTGGCGCTGCTGCTCGTCATCGAGGGCAATGAGACGGTTCAGGACTTCGTTGTCGGAGGCTGGGCTGGAGGCTGAACCCCCAGACACTGCCGCTGGGCTGGAGGCTGAACCTCCAGCCACAGTGAGCGCCGAGTCGAGGAGGTGGCGGTTGTAGGCGCGACCGTTCAAGGCGGGCATGACGGTGTCCGCTGAAAGATAGGTGACGCGCCAGTGGTCCATGATGATTTGCGACTCGCGGTCGGTATCGGTCTTCCTCACGCCGATGGTGAGCCGTCCGTCGGTGACGGCCACGACCAGGCTGTTCAGGTAGACGAAGGGATGGTGGCTGAGTGAGAAGGCAGCAGACGTGCCGTCGCCGATGGCGGGCATGAAGGCCGTCGAGCCCTCGCCGGTGAAGTAGTTCATCGCGAGGCCCTGGTACCAGCGGTAGCGGTTGGGGCCGGTGAGGGAGTCGTCGAAAACGGTCTTCAGCAGTGCCTCCTGATTGTTGGCATAGAGATACGAGGGGATGGTGTCGCGCTCCGCCACCAGTCGCTCCGCGTCGTTGGCGTTGCGGTTCACCTGGTCGTAGGCGTTGACCTGCACCAGGTAGAGGCCACTGGGCAGGCTGTCCAGGGTCTGCTCCATTGTGAAGGCACGCGTGGTGTTACCCGTCCAGCAGACACGGTTGCCCAGCACCTCGCCGCTGACGGAGGGGTTGCATCCGGTCCACTTCCAGCCGTTGCTACTGTCGTCGAACTCCGGATTGGCTATTTCCACCTCGTCACCAACTTCTATGGTGCGATTCGTCTTGTCCTGGGCCGAGGCAGTCGCCGTCAGGCAGGCAGCCAAGGCAAGGCATAATGTTCTGAATGATTTCATACTTGTAACAGGTTTTAGTTAATTCTTATTTCGCAAATTTAGTCAAAATAGTCCGAACACGACATCCAGAAACCGTTAATTTTGACGAACTGGCCCCTCCGCGTGACGAACTGAGGGCGAAAACGGGAAAAAAAGAGGAAAGTTTTCGGCATTTCCACTTTTTTTAGTAACTTCGCGCCATGAAACGACTTCAACGCACGCTACTCGTGACCATCGCCATCCTGTGGGCAACGGTCACGCTTCACGGTCAGACAGAGAGCCACCTGACCTACCGGCGCTATACGCCGCAGGACGGGTTGCCCCAAATGCAGACCGAACGGCTCTATCAGGACTCGCGCGGCTATATATATATAGGTACGCTGTCGGGCTTCGTGCGTTTCGACGGTCGCGCGTTCACCCCATTCCTGAAAGGCCAACGCTACAACATCGTGGGCTTTGGCGAGACCGACGGCCAGGTCAGCGCCTTCGACTTCCGGCGACAATGGCTGACGGACTACGACGGTGTCAGGCCCAGACCGATAGACCCCTCAGGGCGGTGGCTCCTGAACAACTTCAACAGCGGCAGTCTGCCCGACGGCTACTTTATCCTGGAGAACGAGCAGGAGGAGCAACGCCGACTGTGCCGGCTGACAAAGGACGGTTTCATGACCGTGAAGCGGGGCGCACTGTTCGACCAGATGACGCCCGACCGCAAACTCTACATGGACTCCACCCTACTCTACGTGCCAACCGAACAAGGGCTTTACCGCGTTGAACACAACACAGCACAGCTGCTGACCGCCAAGGGCGACATCTACACGCTGCTGCGCACCAGGCAAGGACTGCTGGCCTTTGCCCGCGACGGAATTTATGAGGTCGGAGGGCTGAAGGCAGA
>DFGF01000145.1:30660-42313 GCA_002371715.1 Prevotella sp. UBA3757 | reverse complement strand
CGGAGGGCTGAAGGCAGAAGCCGACTGGAGCGCAGCCAGCTACGGACTCACGGTCAGGGCGATGGCCAACGGGCACATTGTCATAGCCGACGAGCACACGCTGTACGACTACGACGGCCACGGGGTGAAGGCGATAGCCACGGGCTTCAACCTCATCAAGGACGTGCTCATAGACCGATGGGACCGCCTGTGGGTGGCCACCTACGAGGGATTGTACTGCTTCTTCAACCGCGCGTTTACCTGCCACCGGCTGACCGACAAGGACGACATCGTGCGCGCCATCGGCATCGACAGCACAGGCAGCGTCGTCATGGGAACGCTGAACGGCAAAGTGCTCAGGGACGGCAAGGTCGTGGCCGACGATGCCAACAACTACTTTGCACCGAATGCCGTCAGCATAGGCAACGACGTCTTTATGGCTGCCAATGGCGATGTGATGAGGGTCAACGGCAACGTCACCCGGCTCGGACTGCCACACGACCGCTACCAGTTTGTCAGCAAGGCTGGCGGACGGCTGATAGTGGGCAGCAGGAAAAGCATCATTGCCTATACGCTTGAGAGCGGACACATCGACACGCTGCAGACCGGCACCCCCTACCCTTGGTGCGCTGCCGACGACGGCCAGGGACAGCTCTGGGTGGGCAGCACCTTCGGACTCTTTGCCGACGGCAAGCAGGTGGAATACAGCCAGAAACTCATTGTCACCAGCATGGAGCGCGACAGCCGGGGCAACATCCTGTTTGCATCGAAGGACTCGTGCTTCCTGATCCGTGACGGGCGGATCCAGCACCTTGACATCCCCACAATACGGGGCCACGAAGTGCGCTCGCTGCACCTGTCGCCCAAGGGTTTTCTCATACTGGCCGTCATCGACGGACTCTTCGTCGGCCACATCGACAAGGACTACACCATCAGCGACCTTCGCTTCTACGACCACACCAACGGCTTCACGGCCCTGGAGCCGCTGATGGCTACCATGGCCGAGGGCAGCGACGGCACGGTATGGCTGGCCGGTGTCGAGGAAGTGACATCGTTCAACCCCGCCGTCCTGCTGGCCTACGACGAGCACGACACCTACATTGCCCCGCCACTGCGCTGGTGGCAGCACTGGTGGGTTTGGCTCATCATCATCGCGACGATGCTCATCACGGTATGGCTCATCACCCGGTGGTACGAGAAACGGCGCAACCGCCAGAGGATGATACGCCTGCAACGTGAAAAGCTGCAGCGCGAACAACAGATTGAGGACATACGCCAGAAAGCCATCCGGGCTACTACCGACGAGGCAAACGTCCAGACAGGCTCCGGCACGCTGGCCAAGGACATCGTCAAGATGACGGAACACGCGGCCTACGAACGGCTGACGTTCCGGACGGCCAGCGGCACCATCGTCGCCGACACGAAGGACATCGCCTACTTCAAGGCTGACGGCAACTACTCGCAACTCGTGACCTTCCACGGCCAGGACACGATACTCGTCGGACTGGGCGCACTGGAGAAGACGCTCAACCCGGAGGTGTTCGTACGTGCCGACCGCAGCACGCTGGTCAACATTCACCACATCAGCGAACTGATGCCGCGGCAACGCCGCTGCATCTTCTGCTCGCCGGCGGGCGAAAAGGTGGAGACCACGCTGCTTGCACCGGCATTCAAGCGACTGCAAGCACTGCTATAATGAAAGATGAAAGATGAAAGATGAAAAATTAAAGATTAAAGATTAAAAATTAAAGATTAATAATTAATTGACAAATATAAAATAACAAGTAACGAATATGAAAAAACTGATGACCCTTGCCCTGGCGCTCGTCGCCATGCTGACCGCCCAGGCACAAAACGACGCCTACCAACAGGAAATGGACGGATACCTGGAACAGGAACGCACCGTCTACAAGGAGTACCAGACGCTGCACCAGCAGCAGGCCCGCCAGCAGACCACGGAAGGACAGGCCCAGCTGGCACAGCTGGAAGACCAGATGAACGCACTGGAACGGAAACAGGTGGACCTCGTGGTGCGCATTGCCCGCGAACAGAAGGACAACATGACCGCCGTACCATATATCAAGAATGCGGCCTACTCCATGACCTTCGACCAGCTGACCGCCGTGCTGGACCCTAAGGCCGCCTATTACAACAGCGACGAGCTGAAGACGGTGAAGCGCATCTACGAAGGCATGAAGAAGCGCCAGCCCGGAATGCTGTTCCACGAACTGGAAATGCAGGACCTTGAGGGCCACACCGTCAAGCTGAGCCAGTGGGCCGGACAGGGCCGCTACGTCATGATAGACTTCTGGGCCTCGTGGTGCGGCCCGTGCCGCCAGGAAATGCCCAACGTCGTGGCCAACTACCAGAAGTATCATGAGAAGGGCTTTGAGATTGTCGGCATCAGCTTCGACCAGAAACAGGAAGCATGGGCCAACGCCGTCAAGCAGATGGACATGCAGTGGCCGCAGATGAGCGACCTGAAGGGCTGGAAGTGTGCAGCCGTCGAGGCCTATGGCATCTACAGCATTCCCGCCAGCGTACTGCTGGACCCGCAGGGCAAGATCATTGCCACCAACCTGCGCGGCAAGGCTCTGGGCCAGAAACTGAAGGAAATCTACGGCGAATAAACGTCATGCACTCCAAAACATATGTCACAGACCGTCAACAGAATCTTACGATTATCCTCCGTCGCGCTTGTTATTCTGGTAGCATGGACCTCGTGCCAACCTCGTAAGACAGGCATCGCACAGCTTCCCAAAGCGCCCGACTATCAAGACACTACGCAGTGGTATATCACCGACAGAAAGGCCGCTGCCGACGTGTTCTATATCATATCGACAGAGACGGGCGACTATGTACTGCCCAATGGCGAGACCTGCCATTATGCTGATACCTACCGCGACAGCCTCAGGGCACCGCTCTACGCAGAGATGCTTGGCGTGGACACGCTCGTAAGCGGACGGTTGAACTACTTCTCACCCTACTACCGGCAGTGCTCGCTGCAGAGTTTTGAGAGCGACAGCCTGAAGTCAGAGCGCATACGCCTGCCGCTGGGCGACGTGCGCCGCGCCTTCCGACACTATCTGAAGCACCTCAATGGCCACCGGCCTTTCATCCTGGCAGGATTCAGCCAAGGGGCTCACATCATGGTGGAGCTGCTGAAAGAGATGGACGAAGAGACCTACCAGCGCATGATAGCAGCCTATGCCATCGGCATCACCATCCTCGAGAGCCACCCTCACATCGTAGCTGCCAAAAGAGCAGACGATACAGGCGTCACCATCTGTTATAACTCCGTGCGCGACACCACCTGCGCCCTGCCGGGATGGGAGAAGAGCCGTGTGGCCATCAACCCCGTCAACTGGCGGACAGACAGCGTTCCCGCCACGCTGATTACCGAACCGTCGCCACTGCTGCCCTTAACGGAGCAGAAGAAAGACACGATGACCATTCGCCTCGACATGGCCACGGGCATGCTGCTCGTAGAAGGCTTCACGGCCGAAGACTACGTATTGCCCCTGATAGGCCGAGAGGGCAACTACCACACGCGAGAGATATGGCTCTACCGCGACCAGCTCCGTGAGAACATAGCCCTCAGGGCGGCATCCTTCTGACACAGCTAAAAACACGGATAAAAAAATGAAATATCAAAAAAACACCCTCAAAAGTTTGGAAGTTTCGGCATTTTAGTGTATCTTTGCCGCAATAGAGAAATAAACATCTGACAAATGAGCGTAAAAGGCAAATATCTCAATCCGAAGGCCGACCTGACCTTCAAGCTGATTTTCGGTGAGCATGCCGACCTGATGAAGAGCTTTCTCAACGCCCTGCTGCCACTGGAGGATGGCCGCGAGATAGAAAGCGTGGTGTATGCCAACCCGGAGCTAATACCCGAGAACCCAGGGAAAAAAAATAGCATCGTCGACGTTCGCTGCACCGACAACCAGGGGCGCGAGTTCATTGTCGAGATGCAGCTTCACTGGAACGACAGTTTCAAGCAGCGCGTCATGCTCAACGCCTCTAAGGCCGTCGTCAAGCAGGCAGGCACCGGTGAGGACTATTCACTCATCCAGCCCGTCTACTCGCTGAACCTGGTCAACCAGGGGCTGAACCTTGGCGACGATGTCGCCCCCGATGAATACTACCACCACTATGCCGTGGTCAACGTCGAGCATACCGACCGCGTCCTTGAAGGCTTCCACTTCGTCTTCATCGACCTTGAGAAGTTCACGCCGAAGACTGTCGGTGAGAAGAAGATGGCTGTCCTCTGGCTGCGCTTCCTGACTGAAATCGACGAGCACACCCAGGAGGTCCCACGCGAGTTGCTGGATAATCCTGAGATGTGTCAGGCCCTTCAAATCCTAGAGAAGGCGGGCTATAACGATGCCCAGTTGCAAGCCTACTCCGACTTCTGGATGTCCTTAGTTGACGAACGTGTCCTTCGCGAAGGCAGTTACAAGAAAGGAATAGAAGAAGGAATGGCTAAAGGAATGGCTAAAGGAATGGTTGAAGGAATGGCCAAAGGACGATCCGAAGGACGAGCTGAAGGACGAGCTGAAGGAATAGCAGATACTGCTCGCAATTTAAAGGCAATGGGATTATCATTAGCAGATATTTCTAAAGCAACAGGTCTCACCACCGACGAAATCGCTGACCTGTAAGTTTCGTGCATATGAATCATAGGGACATCCTGCTAATATGTTCTTTCCCGGAATCATTTGAATTTGTGAGAGCCGTTTCATCCATTGAGCAAGTCATTGGGAAATGCAGTGCCTGTCAGGATGGCTGAGTATGTTGCAAAAGTTATCATGTCAACGGCACGGGGGGATGCCGCCGACAGAGCAAAATAACGGAAATCGTTTGAATGCAGAGTTATATCTTTTTCTTCCGGAAATGAATAAGTTACCCCTCTCCTGAACCGACATATTGTCAAAATTCTTATCTTTGCACCGCAATTGCCGCAGGAGCCGGCAGTTGTGGTGCTTTTTCGTAATGTAGCTACGTTTCTGCGAGGAGCACCGGGCAGCCCGCTATTACTCCCAACTCTCAAAAAAAAGTTGGAAGAAATGAGGGTAGTATTTGAACGCGGCGACAGCGCCGAGGTAAGAGAACTGGTTTGCGCACTACAGAAAGTGGGGGTGCGGCTTGACGTTGTGGATGAAGGGAATCAGGGCCGATTCGCTGAGCCTGTTCAACCAGGGGCTGATGATGCCTGGATGGAGGTCCTGACGGCACGGCTGAAGCCCCTCTTCTATGGCGACGAGGCGAACGAGCGGCAGTTTCTGAAAGAAATCAGGGACATGGCCGACCAGGACATCACCGGCCTGGTGAACCGGTGGGTTGAGCAGAGGCGCATCTCTGACTATGGGAATAGCCGGAAGGGAGTGCTGTGGAAAATCCTGTATGAGGCAGGACTGTATAAACGGACAAAGCAGAACTGGAATCATAGAGTCACTTAAAGCGTCCGGTCTTAAGTGCTCAGTTTTCAGGTCTCACTTTCCGAATTCACTGCAAAATACTTGTTTTTAATTTCCAAGACTTTCCGCTCTGAAAAGTAATGGAGTACCCCTGCCGTGGGGTACTTTTTTTATCCCTATCTTTGCCGCCGAAATCTTTTATTTATTCATTTTTAAAACAAAAAGAATCATGAAGCAAGAAAGACAAAGAAAGAAGAGAGCGGCGGCGACGGACCGCGAAGTGACGCGGCGGCTCATGCAGGCGTGGGCGATGGCGCTGGCGTCGCACCTGATGGACCAGACACCGATGAACCGTGCGGAGGCCTTGCGGCAGGCGTACCTGGTGCGCCGCGTGCTGGAGGGCATGGGGCGCGGCGTGGTGGTGTTCACCTACAAGAAGGGCGACGGCAGCCTCAGACAGGCGCGGGGCACGCTGTGCCGAGGGGTGTCGAGGGCTTTCGACGAGTACCAGTACACGAACGGCGAAAAAGCGACGCATCGGGAGGACACCTACTGCTACTGGGACCTGGACGCGGAGGGCTTCCGCGCGTTCAAGGCCGAAAAGGTGGTGGAAATCGTGAAATCGTCAGAGTGTGAAATTGTCAGATCGTGAAATTAAACTGTTGTGAAATTGTAAAATTAAAATGGTGAACTACATCGACGACATGAAGGAGCATGAGGTGGGCGTGCGCGTGCGCACGACACTGGTGAAGGACACCGGCGTGTGGTGTCAGGACGTACAAGTGGTGACGGAGTGGGAGTACGACGGAGCCGAGAGGCGGCGCGTGCCCGTGGCACACTTGGAGGAGGGCGACGACCTGAAGGAACGCTTCACCGAGAGCAACCGCACGGCACTCGATTGCATAGAGGACTGCGCCTGCATCTGCCGGGAACTGAAGAACCAAGGCGTCAGGTGGCTGGCGCACGTCAACATCGATGACCTGCTGCTGGACTGCGAGGACTGGGGGGAGGAAACGTTGACAGTTGTTTAACGACTAAACAGAATTTCTATGATTGACCGACAGATATTAGTGGAACACTTGCGAAAAAACTACACACTGGATGCCGCCACGGGCACCATCACAAACAAGCGCGGACGCGTGGTGAAGGGTTCGCCGGACAACCTTGGTTACCTGCATACGTGTATACGGATAGCGGGGGTTGACGTTCAGCTCAGGCTGCACCAAATGGTATGGGCGCTGGCATACGGACGCTGGCCGACGCAGATAGACCATGAGAACGGCATCAAGACGGACAACCGCATCGGGAACCTGCGCGAGGTCACGGCGGCTGAAAACCGGGCGAACTACGTCGGGCGGTGGCGTCCGAACGCCGTAACGGGGCTGCCGGGGGTTTCTCGGGTAAAGGGTTGTTATCGTAACAGGCTGGCTGGTAAGCTTGTCTACTTCGCCGACAAGTACGAGGCGTTCATGACTGCGGTCATGCTGGGGCGCATGTACGGGGACAGTTGACAGTTGAGAGTTGACAGTTGAGAGTTGACAGTTGACAGTTGACAGTTGAACGTTGAATGAAGAACTGTTTTAAATGAAGAATGAAGAATTAACTCTCAACTGTCAACTGTCAACTGTCAACTGTCTGCTACCGCCCTGGAGGTAATCATAATTTCTAATTTCTAATTCCTAATTTCTAATTTCTAATTCCTAATTTCAAAAAAAAAAAGTTATGCTTGCAAAGAACAACATTTTCAACATCCGTGCCACGAAGGGCACGACATGGAAGGGGCAGACGGGCCAGAGGAAGGGCTTCGTCGAGTTTGAGACGCGCGAGATGGCCATCCGCGCTTGGCTGGTGCTGATGCGCACGTACCGACGGCGATACGCGGCGACGACCATCGGCGAAATCGTGACGCGCTTTGCGCCGCCCTCGGAGAACGACACCCGGCTGTACGTCGAGCAGATGGTGGCCTGGACGCTGATTCCGGAGAATATGGAGCTGACGCAGATGTGGCACTACGTGCTGCTGGCGGTGGCGATGGCCAGAAAGGAGACCGGCGTGGCGATATTCGCGGGCGACGTGCTGATGGCAATGGAAAGGTATGACATTAAAATAGTTTGACGATGGGTAAGAAAATCGAACATCTGAGGGAGACGCGGCGACTGTTGCGCGAGGCCGTCCGTCAGCTGGCCGACCGCGACGAGCGCCAGCTGGTGCTCATCCAGACGGCGCACTACCTGGAGCGGCAGGAGCAGCTGCAGCGCATGCCGCTGGTGGCGCGGCTGCGCCACTACCGGCTGGCCTACTACGTCTACGACTACCTGCGGCGCAACGGCCAGCTGGGGCGCCGCGTGGGCAGCTTCGACCGCCATGTGAAACAGGAAATTCAGGGACTTTTGTCAGAACTGCTGTATGAGAATGGAACTGAAGGAGATTTCTAAGTACGTCACTGACCTGCTGGAGCTGGCAGCCGTCAGCCGTGACGGTGCAGAGCAGAACCTGTATGAGGCTCTGTACCACATGCTGACGGCTGTCGCCGTCTTCGAGCAGATGACCGACGAGGAGCGCGAGCTGACCATTGCGCTGAAGAAGAAGCTGGAGTATTTTTTTTCGGTCGGTTTTTCACTGAAAGAGAGAAAAAGAAGAAAGGAAAAAGAAAAATTCCCCCCAAACCCCCTTATAAAAGAAAAAGCAAAGCAAGAAAACAGAGAGAAACCGCGCGTCCGTGTTTGCGACGCCAGGGAGGATTTTCGAAAGGAGTGTCTGGGCTTCGCCAGCCAGTACGACCACCAGTTGTTGGCCGACTTCTACTACTACTGGAGCGAGGAGGACGAACAGGGTAGGATGCGCTTCCAGGACGTGCGCTTCTGGAACACGGAGAAACGGCTGAAACGCTGGGTCCAGAATCAATATTCCAATGAAATCACCGCCGCCGCCATACGGCTGAAACGCCACCGCAGGCAGCAGGCCAAAGAACAGACGGCCAAAGAGCAGCAGCAGCAGGCCGCCGACATCCGTCAGCAGCAGGACGCACAGCGCGAGCAGGCCATGGCCGAGTGCCGGCAGGAGAGCATGACCACCGCCGAGTACGTGGCCGCCAACCCCGACGGGCTGATGGCGCGCATGGCGCGGGAGAGGGAGAAGCGGGAGAGAGGAATTCCTAAATGAAGAATGAAGAATGAAGAATGAAGAATTTGCTACCGCCCTGGAGGTAATCATAATTTCTAATTTCTAATTCCTAATTCCTAATTTAAAAATCCTAATTCCTAATTTGTTGTACGTTGACTATGGAACAGAAGACATTCGAAATCAGAAGCTACGGCAAGTCGGAACTGGCCATGATGTACTTCCCCGACGCCGCGTCGAAGGCCAGTGCGCTGAAACGACTCCGGTACTGGCTGCGCATCAATCCACGCCTGCGCCAGCTGCTGGACGTGCCGGGCAACAGCTTCCAGCCCCGCCATGTGCAGCTGATCGTCGACGAGGTGGGCGAACCGTACTAAGAGTGAATGGCGACGAATGGCGACGTTTGGCGACGAATGGCGACGTTTGCGGAACGCGCCAAATCCGTTTGCCGTAACTTTGCAGTCGGAAAAAGCGGGAACAGGCTGCAGCACTCAATACTCCGGGAGTAACGAACGATACTCCGTGAGTAATTTCCAATACTCCGTGAGTAATTTCCAATACTCCGTGAGTAATTTCCAATACTCCGAGAGTCATTTCCAATACTCCGAGAGAGTCTTTAGTTTATTAATTTTTTAATTTATTTAGTTATGGCATTAGAAATGAATCTGATTCTGAACACGAACGACGTGATTCAGGGCACCAAGGGTAAGTATTACCCGCGAGTAGAGTACAAGGGCCGGTACGACCAGAAGAAGCTGGCCAAGTACATCGCCAAGAAGTCGAGCACGTTCACCCCGGGTGAAATCGTCGGCATGCTGACCGACCTGGTGGTCAGCATCAAGGAGCTGGCCCTGCTGGGCTACGTGGTGAAGATTGACGACCTGGGGCTGTTCAAGGCCTCGGTGGAGGGCAACGGCCTGACGCTGAAGAAGAACGCGAAGGTCTCGGCAGGCATCGGCCGCCAGCGCACCGACCAGGAGCTGCAGGCCGACATCAGCCGCCAGCAGTTCGCCATCAGCGCGGTGAAGATGATCATGCAGGCCACGGGCGAGACGACCCCCGCCAACATGAGCGGCGACGCCGAGCTGCAGTTCACCTCGAAGGCCAAGGACATCGTCAAGTCGAAGACCGGCAGCGACGCCGGCGAGCAGAACGGCACGGGCGACGACGCCAGCGACTTCACCGCACCGGACGCTCCCGTCATCAGCGGCCAGACGCCCTTCAGCGAGCAGACGCTGGTGACCATCGCCAGCAACGACGACGCTGACATCTTCTACACCGTCGACGGCTCCGAGCCCTCCGAGGAGAGCACGCGCTACAGCGAGCCGCTGACGCTGACCGACACGGCCACGGTACGCGCCGTCTGCGTGAAGAACGGCGAGGCGTCCTCCGTCAGCCAGAAGACCTTCACTAAGGAGGCTGGCGACAACCAGGGCGGCGGCGGTCCGGACATGGGGTAAAAGCGGGGCCTTCGGGCCCACGCTTTTAAGATGAAAGATGAAAGATGAAAAATGAAAGATTAAAATTGAAAGATGAAAAAATGAAGAATTTCTTTGACCTAAAGGTGCAAAGTGTGGCGTTGCAATGCTACCGCCCTGGAGGTAATCATAATTTCTAATTTCTAATTCCTAATTCCTAATTTAAAAATGAAAAAAGAAACCTGGAAAACGATTCTGCAGATTCTGGTGAGCATCATCTCGTCGGTGATAACCGCCATGAGCACGACCAGCTGCATGGGCTACGGCCCGTTCTGACCTCAGTTGACAGTTGACAGTTGAGAGTTGACAGTTAGCCGAAGGGCTACAGCGACAAGAGGGCATCGCGACACTGCTCCATGAGCCATTTCGGCGTGGACGTGGCACCGCAGATGCCCACTGTTTTGATGTCGGCAAGCCACTGGCGGTCAATCTCGCCGGGACCCTCGATGAGGTGGGTGTTGGCATTGACGCGCAGGCACTCGTTGTAGAGTACACGGCCGTTTGAGCTCTTCCGCCCGCAGACGAAGAGGATGAGGTCGTGGCGGGTGGCGAACTGCGAGATGTTGGGCATGCGGTTGGCCACCGAGCGGCAGATGGTGTCGAACGAGCGGAAGGTGGCACCCGGCGCCATGTGCTCCTGGATGTACTCGATGATGCGGTGGAACTCGTCGAGCGACTTGGTGGTCTGTGAATAGAGGTAGATGTCACGTGAGAAGTCGAGCTGGCCGACCTCGTCGAAATGCTCGATGACGATGGCAGTGCCATCGGTCTGGCCCACCAGCCCTAACACCTCGGCGTGACCCCGCTTGCCGAAAATGACAATCTGAACGTTGGACGTTGGACGTTGGGCGGTGATTGAGGCTTCGTACTGGCGCTTGATGCGCTTCTGGAGCTGGAGCACCACGGGGCACGTGGCATCGATAATCTCGATGTGGTTCTGGCGGGCCAGTTCGTAGGTGGCTGGCGGTTCGCCGTGGGCACGCAGCAGCACCTTGACGCCGTGGAGCCGGGCCAGCTGGTCGTGATTGATGGTGACGAGCCCCATCTGTCGCAGGCGCTCGCACTCCATGCCGTTGTGGACGATGTCGCCCAGGCAATACAGGCGATTACCCCGGGCCAGTTCCTCCTCGGCCTTCTGAATGGCAGTGGTCACGCCGAAACAGAAGCCGCTGCCGTTGTCAATCTCGATATTCAACATGTTTATTATGGAGTTAACGGAAGTTAAGGGTGTTAAAGTATTCGTCGAGGAGCTGCTGTGCGGCGGCGAACGACGTCTGTCGCCCGGCCAGCACCGACTGTTCGGCCTCCTGGAGCTGCTGCTGGATGACGGGGTTGTTGTAGAAGTTGAAACGCAGGTGCTCGTTGATGCTCTCGTACATCCAGTACTTGGCCTGTTCGTTGCGACGGTAGTCGAAGTAGCCGTTCTGGCGCACGAAGTCGAAGTACTCGTAGATCATGTCCCACACCTCCTTGACACCGTTGCCGTAGAATCCGCTATAGCAGAGCACACGGGGCTGCCAACCGCTCTCGGGCATGGGGAAGAAGTGCAGGGCGTTGCGGAAGTTGGTGGCCGCCATGTGGCACCGGTCCACGTTGTCGCCGTCGCACTTGTTGATGGCTATGCCGTCGGCTATCTCCATGATGCCGCGCTTGATG
>DFGF01000145.1:26713-30593 GCA_002371715.1 Prevotella sp. UBA3757 | reverse complement strand
TCGTCGCCCGTGCCGGCCACCTGGATGAGCAGGAAGAAGTCGACCATCGAGTGGCATGCCGTCTCGCTCTGGCCCACCCCGACGGTCTCGACGAAAATCTTGTCGAAGCCGGCGGCCTCGCAGAGTATGATGGTCTCACGCGTCTTGCGCGCCACGCCGCCCAGCGAGCCCGCCGTCGGGCTGGGACGGATGAAGGAGTCGGGGTGCGTGCTGAGTTTCTCCATGCGCGTCTTGTCGCCCAGGATGCTGCCCTTCGAGCGCTCACTGCTGGGGTCGATGGCCAGTACGGCCAGCTTGCCGCCGTGCTCACGAAGCACATGCATGCCGAACTCGTCGATGCTGGTAGACTTGCCTGCCCCCGGCACGCCGCTGATGCCGATGCGCACCGAGCGACCGCTGTAGGGCAGGCAGCGGTTGATGACCTCCTGGGCCTTCTGCTGGTGGGCGGGGTTGACGCTCTCGACGAGCGTGACGGCCTGCGAGAGGATGGTGACGTCGCCACGCGTAATGCCTTCGACCATCTCGCCGACCGTCAGTTCACGGCGGCGCACGCGCTGCCGGCGCAGGTAGGGATTAATGACTGTTGGTTGCTCGACGCCGCTATTGACTTGCAGGCCGGCATATTCTGGACTGTTTTCTGGATGCTCCATTACAATTTTTATTTTTGAAATTTGAAATTAGGAATTTTTAATTAGGAATTAGGAATTTTGAATTAGGAATTAGGAATTAGAAATTAGAAATTATGATTACCTCCAGGGCGGTAGCAGACAGTTGACAGTTGACAGTTGAGAGTTAATTCTTCATTCTTCATTCTTCATTCTTCATTTAAAACAGTTCTTCATTCAACGTTCAACTGTCAACTGTCAACTGTCAACTGTCAACTGTCAACTCTCAACTGTCAACTGTCAACTGTCTACTTGCTTCTCACTTCTATCAGCACCTTGCCGTGGTCGGGATCGTTGGTAATCATCAGGATGCGGGGACGGCGGCGCTGCCTGGACAGTTCGTCACGCATGGCCGTCACCTTGAGCCGCGTGGACTGCCCTGGAGCCAGTCGGCGCTTGCCGAGCGACACCCTCAGCCCCGAGGTAAACATCTGGAGCGACGAGATGTCGAGCTCGGACAGCCCATCGTTGGTCAGCTCAATGACGTCCGTCTTCTTACGCTTGCCGTCAAAGTCGATGTCAATATGCTCCTTCGACAGACTCAGCTTGGGAGCCAGACGGCGCTGTTCGGCCGTCATGTCGAGGACGGGCGGCAGAAGCACTGCCGAGACGCTGATTTCGTGGTCCTGACGCACCTTGTCGCCGGGATTGCCGGCCAGGTAGACGGAAGTCTGCGTCAGCCCGTAGTCGTGCAGGCGGTCGGAGTGGAGCGTGACCGTCAGTTTGCCAGTGCGGTTGGGCGCCAGCCGTTCGGGCTTCATGACCGCCGTGAGGTACGACGGCAGGTGCATCAGATTGGGCTGGTAGACCGCTGTGCCGTTATTATAGACCATCAACTCCTGAACCTGTTCGAAGCCCTTGTTGACGTCGTCGAACTCCAGGGCGTCCTTGTCCAGCCGCAGGTCACCCATCTCCACGGGGAACGTGCTGCTCAGGTCGACATAGTCGGCCAGCACCACGCCGCGCATGGTGATGTAAAGCGGCTTGTCGGATGCATTGCTCACGATGGCGGCCTGATGGGCAAAGTGACCCAACTGGCGGGCATCATAGGTCATCCGGACCTGGAACCTGGCGTTGCCGGCAATCGGCTCACGAGGATAGTCGACGACGGTACAGCGGCAGTCGGGACGTACGTCGGAAATCTTCAGGTGGCGATGGCTCTTGTTGCGAAACTCGAAGGTGGCCGTGACAGGCATCTGGTAGCCCGTCCGTCCGACGTCGACTGTCGTTTTCTCAGCCACGAGCTTTTGGGCCGAGGCGTTGACGGGCAGAAGGGCAATGAGAAGAAAGAATAAGTTTTGATATTTCACCATTCTGATTTTACGATTTGACAATTTACGATTTACAATTTACAATTTATTTCTTAACGTTCAACGTTCAACGTCCAGCATTCGTCGTTCAACGTTCAACGTCATCGACGGTGCTGTGGCCCTGTATTCCGGCGCGTATGCACAGCCGACGGTGCAGGTTCCTGTCTCGTAGGTGCCGGCACGGTCTACGTAATACTCCGTCTCAATGACGTGCTTACCCTTCGACAGGCCGTAGTAGAAGTAATGGGTGGCATTGTCCTTGGGCGAACAGTAAGCGCCATGCTGGTAGCCGGACAACTGGCGGACGGGCTCCATGCAGGCTGCACGGCGGTCGACGACCTGCACGAAGTCGAGGTCGCGCTGGCTCTCGATGGTGATGCGCACGCGGATGCGCTGGCCGACGTTGAACGTTGAACGACGAATGCTGGACGACGAAGGTTCGGGGGCGAGGGACTGGCCGACGGGGGCGAGGATTTCGCGCGTCACGCGGATGCCGCTCTGCGAAGCCTCAATGGCGGCAGTCTGCTGGAAGAACTGGGCGTAAACGGCACCCCACGACGTGCCCTCCGTAGTCTTCGTGGCTGTCAGCGTCGAGCCTTGCGGCTGGTGGATGGCCGTCTTCACATAGCCTAAGCCTGCCGTGGCCTGTGGGGTTTCTATGGGCTGACCGTCGATGGCCAGCACGGTGGGCTGCTGACTGTTCGTGGCCAGCAGCTGGCTGTTGCCGTTGAGGAAGGCGTAGATGGCGTTGACGCTGTTGATGGGCGTGTCCCAGGCCTGCGTGCGCTTCTGCTGCAACAGCCAGCGGCGCATCTCGTCAGTGGTCTGACGGTCATCGGGCGTGACGGTCTGGACGGCCTCGATGGCAGCCACCTCGGTGGGTATCTTGTAGTCGTACCACGAATAGCCGGCGCGCGGCGTGTCGTAGTAGCGGCCCATCTCCTCTGTCGACACCGAGTACTCCTTCAGGCTCTGAACGTACTGCTGGGCCAGCCGGGTGTCGCCACGACGGGCCAGGATGACAGCCGTCAGGGCCTTCTCGTAGATGGTCTGGCGCTTCACCTCCCGCTTCAGCAGGCGGTAGAGGTACTCGTTGGCAGACTTGACATCGGCAGCGGGCTGGCGTCCGTCGAGTGCACAGATGTAGAGCCAGCGCAGGGCGGTGAACGAGGGGAACGAAGGCTTGTGGCCCTGCCGCTCCATCCGCTTCATTTCGCGGACCAGGTCGACCATCTCGCGCCCGACGTAGTTGTAAGCCTTGTCGGCCATGGCCTTCACATCGGCCTGCTGACCGGTCATCACGCCCAGCCGCGTCAGCATCTCCCCGATGGCCACGGTGACCATCGTGCTACCCGGCATGTCGGGGTACCATGAGAAGGAGCCGTCCGCGCGCTGCAGCTTGCGCAGCTTCTCGACAGCCGTCGCGAGCCGGTTCTCGATGAGGTTCTCGTCGAAGAAATCGCCCAGCCGCTGCTTCTGCTCCTCCTCGCGGTCGGCATCGGCCACCCACGGCGTCTCGCTCAGCACGACGTCCTTCAGTTCCTGATTCTTTTCCAGCTGAGAGGCGAGAGGCGAGAGCTGAGAGATATGATTACCTTCCTGTTTCCACTGCTGGAAGACGTGCTTCGCCTGCGGGTTCTGGTCGATGATGGCCTTAGCCAGCCGGTTGCTGTAGTAGGATGCTGCCTGGTCGATGGCGCTGTGCTCCAGGGGCTGACCGACGGTGGCCAGCGACTGGACCATCAGCCAGGCGGGGTTGTTGGTATACTCGACGGTCAGCTTCTGCTGCGTCGTACCGGCGGGCAGCAGCTTCGTGAGGTCGACGGTCTGCACCCCCGCCCCATGCTGGGTGAAGGGCACCGTGCGCGTCACGTATTCGCGGTTGGGCAGGATGGGCAGGTAGTG
>DFGF01000145.1:21927-26650 GCA_002371715.1 Prevotella sp. UBA3757 | reverse complement strand
TGTTCGCCGTCCGAGAAGCCGTCGCCCGTGGCGATGACCTTACAGATGAGGAGCTGACTGTTGAGTGTTGAACGTTGAACGTTGAACGTTGAACGTTGAGAGACATCTAATGTGAAGCTGACGCTGGCCGACTTCTCCGCGTCGGCGGCAAAGGGCTGCTGCTGCTCGCTGACCACGGCGTTGGTCTCCGGGTCGATGAGCTGGAGGCGGGCCAGGCCGCTGACAGCACGGTCGGTGGTATTGAAGATGCGCGCCGACACCGTGGCCTCGTCGCCCTGACGCAGAAAACGCGGCACGTTGGGCTGAATCATCACGTCCTTCTTGGCCACGGCCTCAGCACCGATGTAGCCATACATCATGTCCGGCGTGTTCGACACGCCCATGAAGCGCCACGTCGTCAGGCTCTCGGGCAGGGTGAAGCGCAGCACGACCTGACCGGTGCTGTCGGTCTGGAGCATGGGATAGCAAAAGGCCGTCTCATCAAGGTTCTCGCGCACCTGCACGTCGGCCGACTGTACGCCGGTGTCGTCGGTCTTGGCTTTCTGGGCGCCGAAGGCTATCTCCTCCTTGGCTTTCATCAGCTCCACGTCAGCCTCATCATTGCCCGCCACGTCCAAGGCTCCGATAGCCCCGATAGCCACTTCGTCGACAGCGGCATTGAGCGCGGTGGCCTTGGCCATCATGGGTCGTGCGCCACGCAAACGTACCGAACCGGCATAATAGCGCGGGTAATAGGCATAGCGCGGATAGACCGAACTGTCGAAATGGCTGTAGCGCAGGTCGGGCACCGACAGTACGCGCCACTGCTGTGTACCGCTGGTCTGTATGGCCCCCCACGACAGGGACTGCCAATTGGTGGAGGGCAACGGCAGATAGAACGAGGGATTGAAGGTCCAACCATGATGATAGATCTGGTCGAGGCTCTTGTCGTAGAGCACGGCCATGAGCGAGGCGTCGGCCGGCGTACCGTCGGGCCGCGTCACGCGCAGCGTCCACTCCTCCTGCTGTCCGGGCGTCAGGCGGTCGCGGAAGGTCTGCCAGTGCATGGTGAGCCGCTGCTGGGGCATCGGTCGCATGATGGTGTGTCGGTGGGAGTGGCACACGCCGTCCTTGACCCACGCAAAGGTCAGCAGCAGGCCGTTGCCGTATTCTTCTTTATATGTCAACTTGCGGTTGATGAGTGCGCGGTCCTTCCGCACGCTGCCGCTCTCCAGCAACGTTTCGCCGCTGAACACCGAATAGACGATGTGCAGGTCAGGATTGCTGGCACCGACCTGGACGGTAACGGGGCGGCCGTCGGCAGGAAACTGCGTGTCGGAAGCGTAGAACCAGTCGTCGGTCTCGGCGGCAGGGCGCTCGTCGTCCAGACTGAACACCACGAACTTGATGTCCACGCGGTCGTCGCCACACTCGGCCTCCAGCCGGTGCTCGCCACTTTTTACGTTGAACGTTGAACGTTGAACGTTGAACGACGATTGTTGGTCGCTGAACATGGTGCACGGAGAATTCGCGTCGCACTGCTGCCACTTGCCTCCGTCCAGCCGGTAGCGCACCTTCCCCTCGATGGGCTTTCCGGCGGCATTGCTGCGCGAAAAAGTCACCTTTGGCATCTGGTCAGAGCGGATTTTCTGCGGTATGTCGCAGGTCAGCGCCGTCGGGCGGGTGCCTAAGGGCAGCGACAACTGGCCGCTATGCGTCTCGCCGGCTTGGTCGGTGACGTCGGCCTCGACCACGAAGTTATAATACATCGGGCGGTTCTGCATCGCCTTTGGAACCGTGAGGGGCATCACGACTTGGAAAGTGCCGTCGTCGGCCGTCACGGCCTCGCCCTCGCTGAGGTCTTCATCCTCCAGTCCGCTGCCGTAATAGCCCGACTGCCAATACCACGAGTACGACATCCACCAGAAGGCCACGCGGCGGCGCACCTTGTAGCGCACCTTGGCGCCCTGAACGGGCACGCCGGCATAGCTCAGTGCCCGACCCTTGGTGCGCACGGTGTCGCCGGCCTGATAAGCCCCGTCGTAGGCGGGAAACTCCACATGGAACGTCGGGCGCTTGTACTCCTCGACGCGGATGGCGGTACTGCCCTGATAGCTGGAGCGGATGGTAAATCGGCCGTTCAGCAGGCCCTGGGGCAGCGTAAACCGGACGCTGCACTTGCCGTAGCGGTCGGTCACGGCCTGCTGTTCGGCTATCAGCTTATAGTTGGCATCGCGTAATTCAAACTTGAAGGTCTCGTCGGCCACGGCCTGATTGTCGAGGGCCGACACCTCGCGCCACACGATGGCAGCCACCGTGACCGACTGGCCCGGACGGTAGATGCTGCGGTCGGTAAACAGGGTGGCGTGCACGCGACCGTAGTCGTAATCACGGAAACTGTAGCGACCGTAGCAGTTCGACGTCGGACAATAGCTGTCGGCCGCCGTCGAGGCAAACACGCTGGAGGGCTGTTTGTTGTCTTCGACACGATAGACAACCTCGCCCTGGCCGTCGGTCGTCAGGCGCTTGAAGGTCTGGGGCTTGCGCCACCCGTTGCTGAACCCCAGCCGGAGCGTGACACCAGTGGCGGGCTGGCCGCTCGTGGCGTCGACCACCACATAGCGGATGCTGCCGTCAGGCTGGTGCTGCATGATGACGCGCAAGTCGGAGACGTATAGCAGCTGGCGCGACACACGGGTGTCGGGCTGGGTGGTAAATTCCAGCATGTAGACACCGGGGGCCAGCCCGTCAAGCTGGAGCGAGTCTTCAAAGTATTCGTAGTCCCTATACATCGGGAAAGTCCGTTCGCGGCGCATGTCCTTCAGCTCGGTCAGTTCGCCCTTCAGCTTCTTGTAGTCCTCATCGTTATCGGGATCAAGCTCCGTGTCGCCCTGCTGGCGGGTACGGTAGACGCGCATGGTGAGCGACTGCAGGTGACGCAACTGGGTGAGACGGACCGTCTGAGCATGGCGGGAGGCCACCACCTTCCTTGGCACCTGTGCCGTGAAGGTGGGACTGGTCAGTTCAGCCAGCGAATTGCGCAGGCTGTTGGCGCGCTGCCACGTGCCCCAGCGGCGCAGCGACTCCTGCAACCAGTCGGACTGGCGGGCAGCACCGTCGTCGGCACGCACCATCCACTCATAGCGCGCGATGGCTATCTCGCAGGCCTCCGGCAAGTCACCATAAATGCTGATGAGCGAGTCGGCCTTGCCGATAAGCTCCCTGGGGCTGGCATCGCCTGTCTGACGGACAGCCTCGAGTGCCGTCAGACAGGCCGCCCGACGGTTGCCGGCCTCGCGATAGTAATCGGCCATCAGCTGCCAGGCTCCCAACTCGCGCCCAACCACACTCAGCAGGTCTTGGCCAAAGACGTCGCTATGACGTCCTTTGACAACAAAGGGCTGATAGGTCTCGGCTGGCGTCCCGGCCAGCAGCTCCGGACGAGCCAGTGCCTTGGCGCGGTAGCTGTCGCTGACGCGCTTCCAGTCGTCGCAGAGTTGTCGGTTCTGCTCATAGATTTGCGACAGCACGGCGTCGTAGACGGCCTGCAGCACGGGCTGTCCTGAGGACTGCTGCTCCTGCTGTTCCAACCGGCCGACGGCTGGAGCCAGCGAGTCGGGCGCCACCTCGGCCGTCAGCCGGGCATGCGTCAGCGTCGCGCGCAGCAGCTGGCCATAGGCCTGCTCGCGCCCGGCTTTCCGTTCTATCTGCTCCAGGTGCGTCATGGCCGTCTTGGGCAGGTCCTTCTCCTGGGCCTGCTCCACCTGTTTCCACAATTCACTATATGTCTGACCTAACAATTCTATGGGCATAAGCATCATAATTGCCACGATGAAGTATAGTCTCTGTCTCATTCGCGCACTACCTTTTTTATATATGTTGTTGCAAAGATAACGCAAACAGAGCGAAACACAAAAAAATTTAGCATTTATTTTCATAAAACAACATTGGACCTGCAATACGGTCCCTCCTAAGTAGCCGTTAAAGATAGCTTGTTATGATTAAGCTCGTCAGTAAAAAAACAGGCGAAAACGTTTGGATAATCGGAAAATTGTGCGTACCTTTGCGCGAAATAATAACAAAAAACAAGAAATATGGCAAAAAAAGAAGAAACTGGCGAACTGTTTACGCCTCAGCAGGAGAAGATGAAAGCCCTGCAGGCGGCCATGCAGAAGATTGAGAAGGACTTCGGCAAAGGCAGCATCATGAAAATGGGCGACGAGAAGATAGAGAACGTAGAGGTGATACCCACCGGCTCGATAGGGCTGAACGCCGCCTTAGGCGTGGGCGGCTACCCCAAGGGGCGCATCATCGAGATTTACGGTCCGGAGTCGTCCGGTAAGACCACGCTGGCCATCCACGCCATTGCCGAGGCCCAGAAGGCCGGCGGTATAGCCGCCTTCATCGATGCGGAACACGCCTTCGACCGTTTCTATGCTGAGAAGCTGGGCGTAGACATTGCCAACCTCTACATCTCGCAACCCGACAACGGCGAGCAGGCTCTTGAGATAGCCGACCAGCTGATTCGCTCGTCGGCCATCGACATACTGGTCATTGACTCTGTGGCAGCCCTGACGCCCAAGAAGGAGATTGAGGGCGAGATGGGCGACTCGGCCGTCGGTCTGCACGCCCGCCTGATGAGCCAGGCACTGCGCAAGCTGACGGGCACCATCTCGAAGACCAAGACCACGTGCATCTTCATCAACCAGCTGCGCGAGAAAATCGGCATCATGTTCGGCAACCC
>DFGF01000145.1:16511-21859 GCA_002371715.1 Prevotella sp. UBA3757 | reverse complement strand
GGCATCATGTTCGGCAACCCCGAAACGACCACCGGCGGCAACGCGCTGAAGTTCTATGCCTCCGTACGCCTGGACATCCGCAAGGGCCAGGCCATCAAGGACGGCGACGACATCCTGGGCAACCAGGTGAAGGTGAAGGTTGTGAAGAACAAGGTGGCTCCCCCCTTCCGCAGGGCAGAATTTGAGATACTGTTCGGCGAAGGTATCTCGAAGATTGGCGAGATAGTAGACCTGGGCGTGGAGTACGGCATCATCAAGAAGAGCGGTTCGTGGTTCTCGTACGAAGACACCAAGCTGGCACAGGGACGCGACGCCGTCAAGGATATGCTGAAGGACAACCCGGAGCTGTGTGAAGAACTGGAAGCCAAAATCATGAAGGCCATCGGCGACAAGGCTGAATAAGCCTGACTCGCAAGAGAAAGAATCACCCCCCTACCCTAACAAAAGCGTCATCATGGTGAGCGCATACGGCGACATGAAGAACATCCGGCAGGCCACGAACAAATGAAAAACGATGAAAAAATTATGTAAATTTGTCTCTGACTATATGGGCGTGCTCGTACTGTTGTCGGCAGTAGTGGCACTTTGGCAACCCGATGTATTTGCACATGTGAGACCGACCGTTATCAATCCAATGCTGGGCATCATCATGTTTGGCATGGGACTGACGCTCAAGCTGGATGACTTCCGGGTGGTCTTCAGCCGTCCAAAGGACGTATTGACAGGCTGTCTGGCTCAGTTCACGGTCATGCCTCTCCTGGCATGGCTGCTATCGAGAATGTTTGCACTGGACGACGCACTGACCATAGGCGTCATACTGGTAGGCTGCTGTCCGGGAGGTACGGCATCGAATGTAATCACTTATCTGGCCAAGGGCGACCTGGCACTCAGCGTCGGCATGACGGCCACCTCGACCGTGCTGGCACCGGTATTGACACCATTACTGGTATGGCTATTGGCCGGCAAGGCCGTAGACGTCAACGTCGTCGGCATGCTGTTGAGTATCCTGTGGGTGGTCATTGTGCCCATCGCGGCAGGTCTGATAGTCAAGAAGCTATGGCCACGGTTCACAGAGAAGGCTACGGCCTATCTGCCTGCCCTGTCGACGCTTACCATCTGTGCCATCATTCTCATCATTATAGCTGCCAACGCCTCGAAACTGATGACTGGCGGTCTTACCATCATTCTGGTTGTCATTCTACACAACCTATGTGGACTACTCTTAGGCTATGCCATTGGCAGACTGACGGGCATGCCGGCCACGAAACGCCGTGCCGTCAGCATCGAGGTGGGCATGCAGAACTCGGGACTGGCCTCAAGCCTGGCCACGCTACACTTCGCTGCCTACCCCATGGCAACCATCCCAGGTGCCATATTCAGTGTATGGCATAACCTGAGTGGAGCCATCGTTGCCCGGCTATATGCCAGAAAGCATAGTCTGCAATAAACATGGAGCAGACGGATAAATTGACTTGGGGGTGAAAGGAACTTACCGACGTCTCACACCATGCTGATAGGTCGCACGGAAAGCAGGGTTAGTCCATACAGAGTCGTTTAGCGAACGATAGTTGCGGAAGCGAGCCGGATGACCACTCACCGTAATCAGGTTAATGCGACTGCCAAAAAGCAACTTCTCCTTTTCGATGACATACTCAACATCGACCAGCACGTCGGCATTACCATTTTTCTCAAGACACTCGCGGATGGCTGCCTGCTTGACGTTATCCAGACCGGCACGCTGAATGGCCTTGGTAGGAGCCATCGTGTAGCTGACGCGGACGGGCGACACCTCAAGGTCAGCAACTGTAGCACTGAGCAACTGCCCCTCTGTATCAGCCACCTTAGCAGTCTTCACGGTTGTAATACAAGATGTAAGCGCAAAAGTAGCACAAACCAATAACAGAATCTTTTTCATCGTAACTGAGTTTTTTTTAATGTTGTCAGGCTAATTGTTTCGCTATCATGACAGGGAGCCCGTTAACCTGGCATGACAAGTATGTAGATTGGCACAAGTGGCGGACTTACTGACATTTTGTCACACACTCGTCCCTCGTGCTTTTCTATGGCAGCAGATATTACAGCGGAGTGGCATTCTTCATACCGCCTCGGCTACCAGATTTTTTAGAACTGCTCTTGCCTGATGCCTTGGACTTCCTGCCTTCACGGCCACCAGCCTTGATAACCTTGCCTTTCTCATTCAGTTGCACGACGAGCAGGACGCCGTTAGAACGATTGTAAATCCACTCTGTCAAATTGTTGTTGATTGTAACTTTACTAACCGGTTCTCCCACAGCCAGCATGACCTCATCCTCCGACATTCCGGGGATGACACGCCCCTCACGGATGGCTGTACGGGTTTCAAGACTGGTATTGCGGAGCTCGCCGTCACCCATCGCAAACAGGTAACCGAAATAGTCTTCCTTCGAAGCGTCGCGGACATCCATCAAGTCTGACTCGCTGAACAGTACCTCTTTATAATATACACGACGTGTCTCCGTCTCGCGAAGCGTCAATGCATAATAGCGCGAGTCCTTGACAGGTTTGATTTCGTCGATAATGAATCCCGTGAAGCGAGGTACCCTGACATCGCGAACCTTACCGGCACCCTTACTGCTCATACCCGTCGCAACGCGCGTATGAACGGTCTGATTGAGGTAGCTCTTGATGTCACTGGACACTTTCATCTCTGCACCAGTGAAGTCAAATGACCCTTGAAACAGGAATTTCTCGTTGTCAACGATAAACTCATCGTCACGCATGCCACTATTGATTTTCGACATGGCTACGTTCTGGTAAAACTGATTGCCATCCTCGTCCTCAACGATAATCTTAACAGGGAACGAGCGCGTGCCCACACCGATAGCCTTCACCGTGACAGCTTTGTTCTTGGGATAGCGCACCTCCTTGTAGCCGTCACCATCCCACTCCGTGTCCTCACGGAAGAATTCCGTACGGGTCAGCAGTATTTGGTCCATCAACAGTTTGCGGGCCATATCCACATCGCCCAGATAGGCCAGTGTAGGAACACCGAGTTTGCCAAAGCAATAGTCGTCAAAAGTACCATTAGGCAACTCATAGTAATAAGCCTTGCCGTCATTCTCACAAGTAAAGTTCACGTGAACACGCCCGTTCACTTCCTCATGACCTTTATAAACCATGACCTTATGACGCAGACGATTACTGCTCACCTCCTTGCCAGTAATGGAATCACTAAACGTGTTGACCAGCAGGTCGTATTTTTCAGGCATCACCATAAAACGCATACCCGGTTTCCAGTCGCACATGCTCACGTAACGGAAGTTCTTACCCATGAAGTCAGTGGACTCGGCTTCTTCTTCCTTCACCTTTCCGTCATCGGTCAACTTTGTCATCTTGACAACAGGCTTAACACCCTTGGTCTTCACAATGTAGGGATTCTCCGGATCGGCCTGCGGAGAGGGTACGGAAGAGACATTCGTCACGAAAACAGGCGTACTGCTGGCGGCAGGCGCAGCCGCAGTCTCAGTGACCGTCGGCTGAATGGGTGACACGGTACCGGAAGAAACCGGCGTGTTCGGCCCCATGGTAGTAGCAGGCAAGGACGTTGCGGACGTTGGCATTACGGGCGTCGACGGAGTAGCGGTCGTTTTAGCCGGAGCTGTCGAAGGCCACAACTCGGACTCCTTGTTGTTTCCTTGCGGAGTAGCAGTCTGTGACGAAGGCCAAAGTTCGTCCTCAGTGTAGGTCTTGTTCTGAGGATGGTTCTGAGCCAAGCCTACCTGGTTGAAGACCGAGAATATTCCTAACAATACAATTGTTCGTTTCATCATGATGCAGTTTTCGCTATTGATCAACATTTACGGTGCAAAGATATATAAAAAAATCGGAAAAGCAAATTTTGAAGGCGCAAAACTAAAAAATGTGTGCTATTTTTTATCTCACAACGAAAAATTTATGCCAAAATGGCACGAAGAAGTGGACTTTTCAACATTTTGGCACACGCTTTGCTGACCTGTCAGTGACAAAACGTGATTATTAACAATAAAAAATATAAGAATTATGGGAAAGATTATTGGAATCGATTTAGGAACTACAAACAGCTGCGTTGCCGTATTCGAGGGCAACGAGCCTGTAGTAATCGCAAACAGCGAAGGTAAGCGTACTACACCTTCTGTAGTAGGCTTTGTGGACAACGGCGAGCGTAAGATTGGTGACCCCGCCAAGCGTCAGGCCATCACCAACCCAAAGAACACGGTGTACTCCATCAAGCGTTTCATGGGTGAGAACTGGCAGCAAACTGAAAAGGAAATTTCGCGCGTACCTTATTCTGTTGTCAACGAGGGTGGCTATCCCCGTGTAGACATCAACGGTCGTAAATATACACCTCAGGAAATCTCGGCCATGGTACTGCAGAAGATGAAGAAGACCGCCGAGGATTATCTGGGACAGGAGGTTACCGATGCCGTCATCACCGTGCCGGCCTATTTCTCCGACTCTCAGCGTCAGGCCACCAAAGAGGCAGGCCAGATAGCAGGCCTCAACGTCAAGCGTATCGTCAACGAGCCTACAGCCGCCGCTCTGGCCTATGGTGTTGACAAGGCCAACAAGGACATGAAGATTGCCGTATTCGACCTTGGTGGTGGTACGTTCGATATCTCCATCCTGGAGTTTGGCGGAGGCGTATTCGAGGTACTGTCTACCAACGGTGATACTCACTTGGGCGGTGATGACTTCGACCAGGTAATCATCGACTGGCTTGTTCAGGAATTTAAGAACGACGAGGGTGCTGACCTGAAGGCTGACCCCATGGCCATGCAGCGCCTAAAGGAAGCTGCCGAGAAAGCAAAGATTGAATTGTCATCTTCTACCAGCACAGAGATTAACCTGCCCTACATCATGCCTGTAGGCGGTGTACCTAAGCACTTGGTGAAGACTCTGACACGTGCTAAGTTTGAGCAGCTGGCTCACGGACTCATCCAGGCATGTCTGGCTCCCTGTCAGAAAGCCATCGCTGATGCCAAACTGACCACGGCCGATATTGACGAGGTCATCCTCGTAGGCGGTTCAAGCCGTATTCCTGCCGTACAGACACTGGTCAAGAACTACTTCGGCAAGGAGCCTTCAAAGGGTGTCAACCCCGACGAGGTGGTAGCCGTAGGTGCTGCTATTCAGGGTGCCATTCTGAACAAGGAAGGTGGTGTAGGCGACATCGTACTGCTTGACGTAACGCCGTTGACACTGGGTATCGAAACTATGGGTGGCGTCATGACCAAGCTGATTGAGGCTAACACAACCATCCCCTGCAAGAAGAGCGAGACATTCTCTACCGCTGCCGACAACCAGACCGAGGTGACCATCCACGTGCTGCA
>DFGF01000145.1:0-16456 GCA_002371715.1 Prevotella sp. UBA3757 | reverse complement strand
CGTGCTGCAGGGTGAGCGTCCTATGGCCAGCCAGAACAAGTCTATCGGCCAGTTCAACCTGACAGGTATTGCACCCGCCCGTCGTGGCATTCCTCAGATTGAGGTGACCTTCGACATCGATGCCAACGGTATCTTGAAGGTATCAGCCAAGGACAAGGCCACCGGCAAGGAGCAGGCCATCCGCATCGAGGCATCCTCAGGTCTTTCGCAGGACGAAATCAACCGCATGAAGGCCGAGGCTGAGCAGAATGCTGAGAACGACAAGCGTGAGCGCGAGCGCGTTGACAAGATGAACCAGGCTGACTCTATGATTTTCCAGACCGAGAACCAGCTCCAGGAGATTGGCGACAAGATTCCCGCCCAGCACAAGCCCGCCATTGAGCAGGCCCTCCAGCAACTGAAGGATGCTCACAAGTCCGGCGATGTAGCCGCTATCGACAACGCCATGAACGCCCTGAACGCCGCATGGCAGACTGCCTCTCAGCAGATGTATCAGGGCGCACAAGGCGCCCAGCCCGGTCAGGACAATCCCTTCGCCGGTCAGCAGCAAGCCCAGCAGCAAGGCGCACCCAAGGATGACAACATCCAGGACGCTGACTTTGAGGAGGTGAAGTAATACGTGTGATATTGTAAGAGTGCAGGCAAGACATTGTCTGCACTCTTTTTGAATTTATTCGATACGGAAAAGACAAAAGTAGAGCAGGCTCTTAGCCTTATATTCAAAAAAATCTGCCTATGATATTGGGAAGGAGAATAAAGGAGGGGTATTTTCGTTTTTGTTCCCATTTCGATTCATCCTTTATACTGATGCACTTGTGTAGCATCAAGACCGCGTCCTCGTGTCAGGACACAGCAGTTCAACATTTCCTGTAATTTTCTCTGGGAGAAGAGGGGGATGCTCAGAGGCCACTCGCCGTCGGAGATGACTGAGCGATAAGGCTTCGTTCAAGCCAGAGCAACAATCCGAGGATAATATCCGCAGTCTTGGACCTTTTTCACATCCATGCTGCGGATATTATCACTAGGAAACATTGATTGTGCTCCTGTAGCGCTGTTTGGGCGTATTGGGACGCTCTTTATACTCCTGCTCCAGCAGCCCGCTCTCCATCAGCGGTGTCAGCAGCCGACGGCGGAAACTGGTGCGGCTCCTATAGCCCGTAGCCTCCATCATCTCGAGCATTCCCTGATAGGTTTGGCAGAAAGACAGCAGGCGGCAGGCACTCTCCTCCTCGCCTTTAGGGAGGCTGGGGCAGCGGGCACGCATCTCACGGCTGCTCATACCTGAGGGGATAGGAGCACTGCGCCTCGGAGCATAATGCTCTATCAGCGGCTCCTGCACCACGAAACTGCCCTGGCTGTAGGAAGGCTCATACACCTCACACGGCCTGGCAATGATAACCTTAAACTGGCTGCCCTCCTCGTTCTCGAAGCGGATGTTGCCCTGCTCCTCCTTGACGGCTCGCAAAATGCCCGTGCCCAGCCCGCGATACTCCATCGTCTTGGCGCAAAACGAGGCCATCAGGCTGTTGCGCTGGCAGGTCATACCATACTGGATGCTCTCTACGCTCACCCCCTTCGGCAGTCCGCCAGGGCTGACTATCTCCACACGATTGTCGAAGATCATGATCCTAATCGGAGCCTGAAGCAGATAGTCGCGATGCACGAGGGCATTCTGCAGTATCTCGCGCAGAGCCACCTCGGAAATTTCCAGCTTGCCGATGGAGTTGAACGACTGCCCGGCCTGCAGGCTGTGGAGGTTTGCTTTCAGAAAGGAGATTCCCTCGCTGAACATCCGCGGAATGGTGCCATAGATATCCTTGCTGTCGCGATACTCCAGCCCGCCCATCTCGTTGCCGTAAAATGAGACTGCCTTGATGACAAACGACGGCTCGTACATCTCAGGATGCTTGCCGAAGAACATGAGGCCGGCCAGCGTCACCTGCCCCTCTGGCGTCAATATTTGCAGGTTCTTCAGCAGTTGCTCCATGGGCACTCCAAACTCCTCGGCCCGCTTGCCATAGAACTTCTCCACATACTCGTTGAGCAGAAACATATCTATATCGTTGACAGAGGTGCGTCTGACGCCTTTCTCCTCAGGGCGGAAACTGCCCGACTCCTGAAACAGGGCCAATATCTCGCCATTCTCTGTGATGCGGCGCTTGTCGCTGCTCTGCTTCACCCAGATGTTGCCGCTCTTGTCCTTGTAGGGCTTGTTGATGCCCTCGGCTACATGGACGGCGAGTACTATCCTGCCCTCCACCTCGATGGTTTCGGTCTCCAGGTAGATGGTCGGGTTCACCCACTCGTTGGCAACCTGGCCGATGAGGGTGCTCATCTGCTGGGCTTGCTCGTAGGAGATTCCGATGATTTTTCCTGTCTTGTCCTCTATACCTATTATTAATATGCCGCCTTTGCTGTTGGCAAATGCCACCAGCTCTGGGGCAATCTTTGCGGGATTCTCCAGTCTGAGCTTGAACTGCACTCGGCTGTTCTCTCCGAGTCGGCAGAGTTTTTGAATCTCGTTTGCGTTCATTTCTTGACCTCCTTGCTTAACCTTTTCCGCTGCAAAGATACAAAAACTTATCCAAATATGGTTAAGTTTGTGCGTTATTTTTTAGTTTTTAAGCAGTTTTTTACTGAATATCTTACAATTCGCATATATTTCCATCCAAACTTAACCAACTTTGGCTATGTGTAGCACTTCTATGGTGTCTATTTTGGTTAAGTTCGGCATTGATTCATTAAGAGGGCTGACAATGGTCTATCGTTGCAAACGATACGCAAGAGATGTAATGGAAGAATTGAAATCAGCTATCTTTGGTGCTGAGTCTACAACGAAAGGGCGCGAGTTAAAACCAGTCATTTTTGACTGTGTAATTGCATTCCTCTCCGAGCATAATTTAGAATGTGTACAATTGACACGAAACGTTAACGAACGTAATCGTTTACGAAAAAAAGCTATCAAAAGGCTTGGTAATATTAAGATTTCTTCGTAACTTTGCAGGCAGAATATATATATTTTTGTTAAATTTATAAAAACTACTAATTTTATGTCTGTTAAATTTAAGAGTATCTTTCGAACGACACTTCTATTGTGTCTGCTCTTAGTCTGCGGTCAGGCCATGGCTCAGACCACAGCTAAGGGTACGGTCGTGGATGCCACTGGCGAAGCCGTCATTGGTGCGACCGTAGTAGAGAAGGGTGACCCCAAGAATGCGACAGTGACCGATTTTGACGGTAATTTCACACTGAAGCTTCATAAGGGTAAAGTTGTAGTGATATCCTACATTGGTATGGTATCGCAAGAAGTCAACGCCGGCCCAAACATGAAAATCACGCTGCAGGACGACAATGCCGCCCTTGAAGAAGTGGTAGTCGTGGGTTACACCTCGAAGGCCCGTAAGGACCTGACCGGTTCCGTCGGCTCCATCAGCGGTGCCAAGCTGGCCGTCGTGCCTGTCACTTCTGCCGCCGTAGCCCTTCAGGGTAAGATTTCCGGTGTGCAGGTGACGACCGTTGACGGACAGCCCGGTGCCGACGTCAACATCCGCGTACGCGGCGGCACGTCAGTGACGCAGTCGAACTCGCCGCTTTATATTGTCGACGGTTTCCAGGTGGACAACATCAACGATATTCCCCCCACAGACATCGCGTCAATCGATGTGCTGAAAGATGCCTCGCTGACCGCCATCTACGGTGCGAAGGGTGGTAACGGCGTAGTAGTGGTAACCACCAAAAGTGCCAAGGAAGGCAAGGTTCAGGTGTCTTTCAACGGCAACCTCAACATCAGCCACATATCGAAGACTCTCGACCTGATGGACGCCCAGCAGTTTGCCAACTACCAGTACCAGTGGCATGCAGCTAACGGCACACGCTCGTCGAACGCCAAATTCTTCAAGGCCAACTTTGGTAACCCTTACGACCTTGACATGTATTCGAAACTGCCCTCTCACGACTGGCAGGACGAAGTGATGGGCGGCACACCGGTCAACTATTCTACCAACGTGTCTATCGGTGGCGGTTCCGACAAAGTGAAGTTCAACCTCTCACTGACACAGTCAGAGGACAAGGGTATCATCATGGGGTCCGGCGTACGCCGCACGAACATTAACTTCAAGGCCAATGTGCAGATTACCAAGAACCTCTCGCTGCAGTTCAATCCCAAGTTCACTTTCCGTCGTGACGAGGGTGCAGGAGGCGAGCATGTAGGTACGGGCGGTATCATAGACGTTTTGCAGTACCGTCCCACCAATGGTCTGCGCGAATACGGATACATTGACCCCGCTTATGCTGACCCCGACGAAGAAGAGCTTTTCAACTACACCAACCCGAAGAACGACATCTCGCTGAACCAGCAGATCAAGCACAGCTACACCTATACAAATGGTATCGCTCTGGACTGGAAGCCCATCAAAGGCCTCACCCTGCGCACAGAAGCCACTATCGGACTGCGCTGGACTGACAGCAGCCGCTTCTATGGCGCACTGACCTCTGAGGGACAGAAGACCGTCCACAACAAAATGCCGGTGGCAACTATCAGCAACGGCAAACGCCTGCGTTACATCTGGACCAATACCGCAGTCTATAACACTTCCATCAAAGACGACCACAACCTCTCGTTCCTTCTCGGTCAGGAAATCAGCGACGTTCAGGACCGCTCTAACGAGATGACAAGTCACTACTTCCCCCGCACGTTTACAGCCAAGGAAGCATGGAATAACATGGGCTTCGGTACGACCTACGAATCAACATCGGAGCTGTCAGCCCCCAACCGCACAGCATCCTTCTTCGGACAGGTAAGCTACAACTACAAGCACAAATATCTGATTTCAGCTACGTTCCGTGCGGACGGTTCAACAAAGTTCGCCCCCGGCCACCAGTGGGGCTACTTCCCCTCAATATCCGGTGCATGGGTCATCAGCGAGGAGCCATTCATGAAGAAGTTTGACTGGATTAGTCAGTTAAAGTTACGCGTAGCCATCGGTCTGGCCGGTAACAACAATATCAATGACGACATGTGGCACCTGCTTTATAACATCAGCAATACCGGCGGTGCGGGATTCGGCGAGACGACCCGCTATGGTGAAAAATACTACAGCGTGTCGTCGAGCGCGCCCAATAACGACATTCAATGGGAGTCGACCATCACACGCAACGTGGCTGCCGACATCTCGCTGTTCAACGGCCGTGTAACCATCACGCCCGAATTCTACTGGAACACCACACGTGACCTGCTCTACTCGACCGGTCTGAACCCAACGGTGGGTTATGACACGCAAATGCAGAACATCGGTCAGGTAACCAACAAGGGTATTGAATTTGCTGTCAGCGGCGACATTCTGCAGGGCAAAGACTATGTCCTGTCTGCCAACATCAACTTCGGCTGGAACCGTAAGATCATCGACAAGCTTGACGGCGGCATCGACATGAAGCCCTTTGAGGGCAGCGTGCGCTGGCAGACCAAGAACATGTACGACTACTACCTGAAGGTAGGTAGCGAGGTAGGTCTCATCTACGGTTTCGTCTACGACGGACTCTATGGATTCGACGAGTTCTACTACGATCCGCAAAACAGCTATCAGGCTGTTCCTTGGGGATCGGCAGCCGCCGACAATGGTACGTCGAAGAACCAGGCACCGCGTGAAGACGGCTACGTGACTGTTATTAACGACGTTTCAGGCAGCAGCAATTCAGGTATCGCCACTCTTCCCGGCAAGATCAAGTTCAAAGACCTGAACGGCGACGGACGCATTGACGAGAACGACCGTACCGTCATCGGTAACACCAACCCGAAGATCCAGGGTGGTTTCGGACTGAGCGGCTCGTGGAAGTCACTGGACTTCACAGCCAACTTCACCTACATGCTCGACTTCGATGTCAATAATGCCACAGCCTACACACTGTCGGCAGCGGAGGGAAACAAGAACAAGTTTAACAACGTGCTGGCCGAGTTTGCCGACGGATGGCAGTACAACGACATCGACGGCCACATCACAGGCACCAAGGGCGACATCTTATACAAGATGTACTATGCTGCCGACAAGAATGCTGTCGACATCTACAAGGAAGGCAATATGGGACGCTCACTGTGGAATCCTGCCGACGTAGGCACCAAGCTCTGCAACAGCTACTTCATAGAGGATGGCTCGTTCTTGCGTTGCAACGACATCACACTGGGCTACACCCTGCCCAAGACGTTGACGCAGAAGATTGGTGTTTCGAAGGCCCGCTTCTATGTCTCTGCCAGCAATCTGTTTATCATCACCAAGTATACGGGTTACGACCCCGAAGTAGACATCCAGACCGGTCTGGCCTGCGGCATCGACTACAACCGCTATCCGCGCAGCAGAACTTTCACCTTCGGAACTAATATCACATTCTAGCAGAAAGAGGCAAAGGTAATAGTGAAAAGTGAATAATAACAAGACAACAATTATGAAAATCAAAAAAATATTACTGACTGGAGTGGCTGTATTGGCATTGACGTCATGCAACGACTACCTGAATGTCGACGCTCCCTCAAAATACACCACGGATTTCGTATACTCCCAGAAGTCGGAGATAGAGCGAGGCCTCAATGGTGTATATGCCCAGGCACTCGTCGGCGACCTATATGGTAACGCCTATCAGAAGACCTTTATACTCAACAGTGATGTCGACATGGCCATCAGTTCGCAAAGTGCCCACCAGCACGCGACATACCAGCGACTGGACTGTGACGACGAAGGAAGCGACATCCTGAAATTCTGGAAAGCGGCCTACCGCCTTATCGAGTATGCCAACATTTTTATCAAGTCTGCGGAATCAAGTCCTATCTACTATACCACCGATGATGACGGTAATACGACGACCAAGCCTGATGCCGAAATACTGCAGTGGGTAGGCGAGGCCAAGTGCCTGCGCGCCATGGTATACCACGACCTGGTAGTGATGTTCGGCGACGTGCCTTTCTCATTCGAGCCTACGGAAGAACGCGGAGCCAGCACCATGCTGCCCGTCATCGACCGTGAGGAGATACAGAAAGCCATCATCGCCGACCTGCAGCAAGCCGCCTTAGGCATGTCGTCAACCAGCAGCACCACCGTGGAACGCTGCTCGAAAGAGTTTGCACAGGCACTTATCGCACGTATCGCACTGACAGCAGGCGGATATTCACTGCGCCCCGACAAGAGCAATCCCCGTGCCTATGGCACCATGCAGCGTCCGTCAGACTATCAGAGCTTCTACCGTACTGCCCTGGCCTATGCCGACTCCGTCATCAAGGCTGGCACGCACAGTCTGAACCAGGCCTATCAGGACGTGTTCGTCAATGAGTGTAACTATCAGATTATCAATAATGACGACCCCATCTTCGAGATTCCCTTTGCCAAGGAATCGACAGGCAACACCGGATACAACCAAGGTCCTACTTACTCTGACTACGAAGGTGCAACGGTAGGCGTATGGGGCAAATGCGACGGCGGCACACGCCTGAACGCCTTCTACCGCTTCCTGTTCCGCGAAGACGACATGCGCCGCGAGTTTGTCAACGGCTTATGGTACTACTCTTACTTCACTAATTCCGAGGGCAACCTGGCAGACTCTGTGTATATTCGCAACGACTATACAGTCCACAACAACAAGTGGTCGAAGCTTTGGACCAACGCCGGATCGGCATTAGGCAACACGACAACGGGTTCGACAGGTATTAACTATCCCTATATGCGCTATGCCGATGTACTGCTGATGTATGCCGAGGCAGCAAACGAGCTGAACAACGGCCCGACACAAGAGGCAGCAAACTGCCTGGCCGAGGTGCACAACCGTGCCTTCCCCGACGGCGACGGCAGCTACCTGACCGACGTTCAGGCCACGAAAGAAACCTTCCAGAAGGCTGTCATGGACGAACGCAAGTGGGAGTTTGCCGGTGAGAACATGCGCTGGCGTGACCTGGTGCGCACCAACACCTATGGTGAGGAGCTCGTCTACAGCTTCCTGCGCTACTATTCGGCAGGCATGCAGAACGTAGGCAGTATGACCGGCTACGAGGATGCCATCAACGAGCACGACGGCTACACCAACGGCGACGGCTACATAGACAACCTGCCCTCACGCGTGTATTACCATACTTACAATATCGACGAAGCCAACGCCTACGCACTACGCATGTACCGTTCGCAGTTGTACGGATATAAAGTAGACGACTCAGGCAACGTCACTCAGAAGTATCCCAACCAAAGCATGCAGAGCCTGCGCATCTACAACGCCTACAAACCCATGCCATCACCCATCACAAGTGCTATCACTCGTGGCGGATTCAAGGCAAAGAGCTGGCTGAGTGCCGACTTCTACAAATGGGGCAACGAGTCGAGCGGCCTGCCCGTCGACCAGTGTAAGTACTCTTTCTACGGCTACATCCGCTGCGACGACGGCGGCAACCTCTGGATTATCCGCGACGGCGTGCTGTCACAGTTCTCCGGAATACCCGCAGCCAGCGAACTGCCACCCGTACGCTACATCCTGCCCTACCCCGGAACGGTTATCCAGCGCTCTTCGGGTGAATACAAGAATTACTATGGCTATTAAAATAGAAAGTAAAAGATATGAAAAAGATATTGAACAACCTATTACTACTCCTGGTAGCTGCCACATCGACAGTCATGGTAGCGTGTAAAGATGACAAGAGTTCATCGACCAATACCGATAGGGAGTTTATGACAATGTTCATCGTCGACAATACCCGTGGTAAGGGTAGCGACTACCCTTACAACTGCGGACTCGACGCACGTTATCCGCACGGCAACACCATCCACCTCTATTGGTATGGTGTCAATGACTGTGCCGGCTATCAGATACAGATGGCACTACAGCCCAAGGTGAGCCAAGGAGCCGATGCCTGGGCCAGAATCCAGGGCACCAGCGACCTCTTGCTCGACACCATCGTAGGTCCGAAGGAACTTGACCTGCTCATCAAGGACCTACAGTACTCGACAGACTACCGCTTTGCCATCCGATGTCTCTCGAAACTCGACCAGAACATCAAGGGTGACCAGAGCAGCTTTGCACATGCCTCTAACTGGTACGGACACGGCAACGGACGACAGTGGCAGGAATATGTGGGTATAGCCACCAACGACCGCTACCCGACACCTAACGCCATTTACGTCAATCAGGCTGAGACCACCGAGACCACTATGCATGTCTATCTGAACAAGACCGTCAAGCAGTCACTGGGATATGCCGAGGATGCCGAAATTACCGACCCCGACGACCTTGACAAGCTTGAAGCCTACTACGAGAACTTCAATATCGGTGAAGACGGCTCGCTGGGCTATCAGATACTCACGGTATCGCCATCACCCAACAACCCCAACTCTACTGTTGGTGAGAAGTGGAAGAACTACCGCATCCAACAGGAAGACCTGGACCGTGGCTACATCGTGGTTGACGGATTGACAGCAAACTCTGTCTACGTCATCGACGTGATCGACCCACGAGTACCGGTGGCTATCGATGCCAAGTACAACACCTGTACCTCACGCTCTGACGGTCAGCCCGGAGAGCCAATCCTGCTGAACCATGACGAACTGATGGCCCAGGCTGCCAGCCTGCCTATTCCTAATCAAGATTACCAGCGCGCTGACGTGTTTGCACTGGCAGCAGAGTTTGACGCCGCTCCCATCACGCCGACACTCTACGACTTCATCGAAAACACGACCTATGCAGAGGGCCAGACCTTCATGCTTGAAGGCGGTAAGACCTACTACCTTGACGGCAATGACATCACCTGTAAGGGTTTTGTGCTGCGCACCAATCCTGCCGACGTGGCCCAGGGCAAGCGCGCCCGTGTCATCTGTGGTATCGGTAAATCAAACATGTACGAACAGGGTGTCGATGGCGAGCAGTGGAACGGCTGTCCTTACTCCATGTTCACCTTCGGACGTCAGCCTGAGGCTGGTGAAGGCGGTGAGATTTACATGAAGAAGCTGGCATTCTACGACATCGACTTCGACAATCCGAAGTGCTATAACTATGGCGACCAGCAGGCCGGTAAGGGAAGTCCTACGGGTAACTATTTCTTCAACATGTTCTCCAACGGTATGGCCATTTCGCTCGACTCGCTGGTCATCGAAAACTGCTCGTTCAAGCGACTGGTACGCGGATTCATCCGTGAGCAGGGCGTCAACTACAAGATATGGCGCCACGTGGTCATCAAGAACAACCTCTTCATGGACTGCGGCTACTACAATCAGGGAGCCGGCGGTTACTGCTGGATTCACGGTTCAGGAGCCAACATCAGCTCTAACCTCTACGAAGACATGAAAGTGACAGAGAACACCTTCTACGACAGCCCATTCCCTGCATTCTTCTCCGAGCAGTCAGAAGTGGCATGGGTACCCGGCACCCGTTGGAACATCACGTTCTCAAACAACACGCTCATCAACTTCAATACGCGTGCCGACGGTGCCATCTTCAAGATGCGCGGACTGCCTAACGGATCGGTATTCAACGTGAAGAACAACCTCATCGTGCTCTGCAAGCAGGCTGGTGACCAGCGCGTGTTAGCACAGTGGGGAGCCGACATCCGCAACACTCAAACGCAGAGCGACGGCTCGTCGGGTAAGGTGACACTGAACTTTGAGAACAACTGGTCGACTAACAACGACCTGACCAATGGCTCTATCTTCAGCAACACCCCATGGACGTCTACGAGCAATAACTTCGGTAAACTGGTGAAGGACGGCAATGCCACGCTCAACGGTACGCTCGAAGTCAACGTAGCTAACATCTCGGCCACAGAACTGATGGAACAGCCCTGTCCGCCACACATAGCCCAAACGGCCAGCGACCAGAACATGCACCGTGCCGATGCACTTGACGGAACTGCTAACTCCATCTACAACGTGAACCTCTACTTCAAGGATAAGAATAACGACATCTGGAACAACAACGTAGGTGCCGCTCGCTGGAGGAACAAGTAAGAAACGAAAGAGAAAACAGTAAAATTAAGATTTATGAAGACATTCAGAAATACAATCATGGCACTGGCAGCCCTCCTCGGAGGGTTTGCCATCGCCGCGTGCAGCGATGCCAACGAGTATGAAGATGCCCAGACCAACAATCCGTCGTGGGTGGATGGCTGGACAGACTCCACCAAAGTATCACATCCTGCATCGCTCAGCGGTACCAACTGGGTTCGCGCTACAGGACTTAAAACCAATGCCTATGGCGAGGAAGTACAGGGATTCGTGGAGAGCGTGAACTTCGTTACTGCCGACTCTGTCAAGGTGAAGATGAGTGAGGGCACCACCAAAGGCACCTGGACTGACGAGTCAAACACGGAAGCCCAGCCCTACTACGAGTACAGCTACTCATCGACCACCGGTCGACTGGATATTCTCAAGCTCGTGAGAGACGACAAGGGTAACATCTCAAAGTCGGCAGTATTTGTAGGCATTGCCACATCGGGTAATAAAGAGATCATCACACTGTCCCATTTCGGCGACACCCCCGCACAGACTTATCTTGTAAAACAATAAGCCACCATCATATCAGGTAGAAGAGACTGCTACAAACGCAGTCTCTTTTTCTTTTCACCCTCGCAAACCTTTACGTAACATTTTGAAAGAAAAAAGCTAAAACATTTGGTTATGTCGTGAAAATTATATATTTTTGCACGGTAATATACAATAGAAATACAAACAAATCTTTTTTATTATTATCTAATAAGTTTTATTATGAAAAAAATTTTTACCCTTATCTGTGCCCTTATGGGTTTAGTAGGTACTGCTAATGCCGCTACCGTCGACGATTTGGCAGTACTCAAGCACAGCTACGTGCTCGTTTGCGACCAGCTGGGTTCGCGCCCCGGCAAGGGAGTGCTTTTTGGCAACGACCACTTCATTGATTTGAAGGGCGGTTCTACAGCTACCAACAAAGGACAGGTCGACCTGTCAGTAGTCGATACCTTAGGTGAGAACGGTTCGCCTCTGTATGTCACTCAGGAAATCGTCGACAAGTACGGTGCCGACTATGCCGGCCCTCACTACAACTGGCTGCGCCTGAAGAACCAGCAGGATATGATTGCCATGAAGCTCACTGCAAAGTCGAAGATTATCGTCTTCCTGCAAGGTAACAACAAGAGCGGTAAGAGCGCACGTATCCCCCGTATCTCTACCGACGAGGCTCAGTCAAACTCTCTGAACCCTGCTCCTGATGACAACCATCCCGCCACAGTCAGCGGCTACCGCTGGGAGTATACCGTACAGGACGACGGCATCTATTACCTGGGGTCTTACAATGGCGATATGTTCGTCAGCTTCATCATCATCGAGGCTAACGAGGCTCCCGGTACTCCTACCGTCAAGGTGGGCGACCAGACCTTTGAAGGTGGTCTTTGGTTCCGTGAGGTAAGCGCCAAAGCTAACGACATGGTGGAAGAGGGCTCTACCGAGAGGATTCCTACCGTACTGACATACACCACCGACGGAACTGCTCCTACAGCTGCCAGTCCTAAGTACACCGCACCCATCAAGTGCTATCAGAACATGACTGTCAAGTTCCAGGCCTTCATGGACTTCGGTGACGGTACGCCCAGCGACGATCTTATCTGCGACGGTGCAGACAACGAGGGTAATGTCAACTTCTCGTTCGATGCTCCTGCCATCACTGCCGAAGGTGCTAACGTAACCATTACCTCTCCCTACGAGGGTGCCAAGAACTTCTATTCTTTGAATGGAGGCGAAGCTCAGGAGGGAAGCAGCATTACCCTGACAGAGTCAGCTACCGTTTCTGCTTACTCACAGATTATCAATGGAACATACGCAACCTTTACGACGAAATCTACCACAAAGGAGGTTTACGTACTCGATCCTATCAAGACTAAGCAGACATTGACTATGACAGGTGACAAGGTAGAGAATCCTGACAAGAAAGCTGACACAGATCCTAATTTCATCGTTGAGAATGGTGCTGTAAATCACGACAAGAAATTCTTCTTCATCAGAAATACAGGCTTCAAGATTGTTGAGGAAGCTCAGTATCAGGTTCCCGCTGGTCAGGAGATTTACTTGATGATGAACGGTGACATCATTACCTTCGAGGTTGCAGAGGGCGACTCTGTAGACGTTGTAGTTACCTGCTCAAAGAACGCTTGCAAGAACATTGACGCTGCTGATGCAGAAGATGGTTCACAGGTTAATGACCGCAAGTGCTACATCAATGTAGACGGCACGAACTACTTTGCTAAGGATGCTGAGGGCAACGAGACTTCCGACTTGAAGCTCTATCCTGAGACTGCCAATATCGTGAAGTTCGGTCTGAGTGCAGGTATCCACACCTTCAAGAAGTATTCTGGCACAGGTAACATCCTGGTTTCTTCTATCGAGATTACTCCAGTTGAATCTACTGGTATCAGCACTGTCAAGGCTACTGCCGAGAACAACAGCGTAATCTACAACCTCGCTGGTCAGAAAGTTAGCAAGGACTACAAGGGCTTGGTTATCAAGAACGGCAAAAAGGTCGTGATGAAATAATCACTTCCCCACCCTATCATCATTTCGGGAGCGAACCTATGACGGGTTCGCTCCCATTGTATAAGACGCTCTATCTTTCACTGTGCCGAGATCTACTTCGAGCAGCGAGAGCCATCGTGCTTGCACGTTTGGCCGAGTCGCGAGAAAAGTCAAACGAAGTTTAACAAAGAAATTGCGCGTCGCATCCCCCGTTCGTACTTTCGATGGATAAATGAGCTTTTAGCTCTTGCCCCTATCTCTTGGCCTTCCTGCTCCTAGGCTTACTTTTTTCCAATTTTTCTTTGTTGTTTCAAGAATTATTCCTAACTTTGCCGTCAAATATAGCACATAGATGACAAAAGAAACGAATCTATCAAGAATAAAGGAGATTGCCCGTTTATCTGTTCCAAATGGGGGTAAGGCCATTTTATATGGATCCAGAGCAAGAGGCGATGCCAGCCAGCATTCTGACTGGGATATACTCATACTCCTTGATAAAGACACGTTAGACCAATCTGACTACGACAATGTCAGCTATCCTTTTGTCTTGCTTGGCTGTGACCTCGGAGAGGAAATCAACCCGATTATGTACACTAAGAAGGAATGGGACTCATACCGCATAACACCTTTTTACGAGAATGTGATCCGTGACGGCATTCCCTTGATATAACTATGGATAAGCAAGGAACAAAAACATTGGTAGGCCTGCAAATGGAGAAAGCTAACAGATTTCTCAGTCAAGCAGAGGAGATGTATGCCATGCAATATTGGGACTTGGCTGCCAATCGTTATTATTATGCCTGTTACCATGCTGTCCAAGGGCTGTTTATTGCCTATGGTCTGCCTGCTGCTAAGAAGCACTCTGGAGCCGTTACTCAATTTAGCCTTCATTTTGTAAAATCAGGTAAGATAGAACTCACATACGGAAGTTTCTTTGCTCGGATGATGCAACTTCGCCAAAAGGCAGACTATAACTGCGCTTATGATATTACAGAAAAAGGCATGTGTTAACTTTCAAGGTTCAAAATTAATCATAATTCTCATTTTCTGCAACACTTTTCCCTGTTTTCTTGCCATGCGTCAGAACGTTTTTCTATTATTTATCCGATAATATACTACAGTCGCCCTTCAAAAGAAGGGCGACAAGGGAACAATTAATCAACAAAGGGGAATAGGAGCCGAAGCTATCGAATAACCTTCTTTCCCTTACAGATAAGAACACCGCGCGTATGGGACGGCACCGGCTGTCCCATCAGGTTGTAGTACTGGTCTGGGCGTTGTTCGGCTGATGCAGAGCTGACAGTCTTAATGCCTGTTTCGTCGCCAGCGTATGTCACCGCCATCAGGAAGCATAGCTGCTCGCCATTGTTGACGAAGCGCACCTCACTGGCCGGTGTTATCCGGAACGAGGCCACGTCGGGATTCTTGGCATCGCGCGACGCGAGAATCTGCACGTCGGCCGAGGTGGCCGTAAACGACAGGTTACCGACCTTCTTCCAGAAGCTGGTGCGGAAACCATACTCGGGGTATTTCGTAAAGTCGATATTCTCTTCCTTGACGTTGACGTATGAATAGAACGTGATGGCACTTACCTTCTGGCCATCAGGAGCCGTAAAGATGTTCTCGGCACCGTTCGACAGCTTGATGGCCGTGCGCATATCGCCGTCGGCAGTAATGGAACTACCGGCAGACCATGTCTTGTCGCTCTTGTTCAGCACCAGAGTGGCTCCGTCATTGAACGTGATGACCGACAGGCCGGCACTCGTCTTGCCGATGAGACCTTCATCATAGTAATAGAGCGACGTACTGCCAGCCTCACGCGTCACAGTCGGTATGACCGAGAGGATGTAGTCGGCATCATTGCCCAGTGTGGCACCTGCACCCTCTTCGCCCGTCAGCAGTGCCGGCACGTCGCTGGCTGCTATCATTGCGTATTGGTACGGCATGCTGACTTTCTCGCCAACCGACGTTGCCGAGAAACTGTTGTTCCTGGCCGTCACATTGCGGTTGGCGCCGCTGCCCGTCAGCGGACTCTTCACGCCGGCTGCCGCAAAGTTGCCCTCGACCAAGGCCCGGCTATAGCTATTGATGGTCATACCGACACTGTTGCCAGGGCAATTGTGGTAGTTGTTGACCAGGTGGATGTAGCAGTCGTCGGCCTGTGGCAGTCGGCGCATACAGCGACTTCCCCAGATATTGTTGGCAAAGGTCAGGTGCAGCACCATCTCATGATTGCTGACCCACCCGCAGCCGCAGGTATAGGCGTGGGAATAGCTGCGCTGCGTGTAGTAGAAGTTCAGGAAGGTATAGGTGGCCCAGTCGCACACCTTGCTGTCCAGTGCGCCGTCCTGCGAGTCCACCAGCGTGCAGTGGTCTACCCACACGTGCCGTCCCTGGTTGGTTATCAGGTCCACGCCGTCAATATCGACAGAGCCGGGGCCTATCAGTGACAGATTGCGGATAATGATGTTCTCGCAAGACGTCTCGATGTGGAAAATGCCGGCCCTGTTTGGCAATGAGTAGACACCAGTCTTCTGGTACTGCAGTTCCATCATGGCCTTCTTGGTGAAGAAGGCGCGCCTGTCGCACGTCAGCGTGGTACCGTCGGGCAGCGTCCCGGTGTACTGGTCGGTGCTGCTCAGTCCGTCCAGGTTCTGCTGCGAGAGATACGTCAGGTCCTCGTCAGTCAGGAAGAAGCGCGTACACAGGCGGGCATTGTTGATGCCAATAATGGTTTTGTTCTTGACCGACGAGAGTTTCATGACCTCGTTGATGGTAAAGTCACCGTTTGAGCCGTCCAGGATGATGATGTCATTCCGCGAGATGGCCTGCTTAATCTGTGCATCGTCGGTCTGTCCACCACCCAGGGCCGTGAGTGTCACCCGTGCGGCATCCGAGAAATTGCCGCCATTCATGATGTAGGCCGTGCCGGCCTCGTCGGAGCATGTCGCCCAGCCCCACGG
>DFGF01000124.1:8656-15155 GCA_002371715.1 Prevotella sp. UBA3757 | reverse complement strand
GCTGACGTCCGGCTCGAAGGTGGTTCCTTCGGCTATCTGTCGGCAGCAGGGCGCCTGGCGATGGGCGGTCACAGCCTGAGTGCCAACTACACCCGCAGCGACGGCTACAGCCGTGCGAAGAGTGGCGCACTGAACAGCGACTACAGCGGGGGCAAAGTGTTCTATCAAGGCGAATATGGTCATGAGAACCTTCGCCTGAAATGGCATGCAGGACTGTCCACAAAGGGTTTCGGTTCGAACACATTCTACAGTGCGAAGTTCGACGAACAGTTTGAGAAGACCGTGAAGATTTTCACCGCCCTGCAAGGCGATTTCACCGTAGGACCGCTGCACCTGCGCCCCAGCATCAACTGGAATCGGTCGCACGACCGCTTCGAACTCATTCGCGGGTCAGAAACAAAGGTGCCCTTCAACTACCACCGCACCGATGTCTTCGGTCTCAGTCTGAATAGCTACTTCGACTGGCTGCTGGGCCGCACCGCCTTCGGTGCTGAGTTCCGCAACGAGGACATCGTGAGCACCAACCTGGGCGAACCTCTCTCCGAAGCGTTCAGCCACTACAAGGTGGGGCTCAACCGTTCGAATCTCTCTTTCCACTTGGAGCACAACATCCTGCTGAAGCGCTTCACCCTCTCGGCAGGCTTCATTGCCGTCAAGAACACGTGGAACCAGATGCCCTTCAAGCTCTATCCGGGCATCGATGCCAGCTATCGCATCGGCACGAACTGGAAAATCTACGCCTCGTATAATTCCTCGCTGCGCATGCCGTCGTTCACCGAACTCTACTACAGCGTGGGCGGTCATAAGGCCGACAAATACCTGAAGCCCGAGGAACTGCATGCCGTCGAGGGCGGTGTGAAATACAGCTCGGCACACTTCACCGCCAAAGCCAGCGTATTCCGCCACCACGCCCGCAACATGATAGACTGGGTGATGGACACGCGCGAGGCGGACCCCGTGTGGCAGAGTGTCAACCATACGAAAGTGAACACCACCGGAGTGGAAGCGTCAGCAACTCTCAACACTCAATTCTCAACTTTCAACTTATCCTACTGTTATCTGCATCAGGACAAGGACTTGGAAGAGCACTTGCAGTCGCAATACTCGCTGGAGTATCTGCGCCATAAGTTGACGGCATCGGTGCTGATGCACATCATGAGCCGCTTGGACCTCAACGTGAAGTATCGCTTCCAGGACCGCATGGGCTCATACACCACCATCGACGGCGAGGTGCGCAACTATCACCCCTACTCCGTCGTCGATGCCCGCCTCAGCTGGAATGCCGACACCTATAATATATATATAGAGGCAGACAACCTGCTGTCGCACCGATATGTCGACTACGGCAACGTGCCACAACCCGGATGCTGGGTGATGGCAGGAATGAAAGTTCATTTCTCTCTTTAATAAATCAGGCTCGGATTGACGATCAAATCCGAGCCTGACTCTTTATGCCAAGCAGAAATCGAGGTCGGCGGTAATCTGCTCCTTATCCAAATGCTGACCGATAAACACCAACTTCTGCATGCGGTCGCCATACTCTGGGTCCCAATCCTTCTTAAGCTGCGGATTCATCGCCATCATATTTTCCAACTCGTCCTTCGGCATCGTGGCATACCACTGTCCGACATCACGCAGCGACACCTGGCGGCCTGCCTGTTCGAAGACGTAGCACGTATCTTCCTCGCCCTTGAAGTAGCAGATGCCCTTGGCACGGATGATGCTCTTAGGCCACTTGCGAGCCACGAATTCATCGAACAGTCCGAGGTTCAGCGGCCGACGGGCATAATAGACAAACGTGCCGATGCCGTACTCCTCCGCCTCGCCCTCATCGTGATGATGATGGTGGTGATGGTGATGTTCATGCTCATGCTCGTGGTCATGGTCATGGTCATGATGATGATGTTCGTGCTCATCGTTGTCATCATCATCGTCGTCATCATCGTCGTCGTGGTGACCTTCTATCTCCTGAATCCAAGCGGCAGAGGTAGCCACTTCGTCGAAGTTAAACTTCTCGGTATGAATCAGACGGTCGAGGTCAACATCACAGTAGTCGCACTCGATGATATCGGCCTTGGGCTGAATGGTACGGATAATCTGGCGCACCTCGCCCAACTCCTCCTTCGACACTTCTGAGGCCTTGTTCAGCAGGATGGTGTTGCAGAACTCAATCTGCTGAATCACCAGGTTCTCAATATCCTCCTCGTCAATGTTCTGGCGCAGCAGGTCGTGTCCACCCTGGAACTCGTCGCGCATACGCAGTGCATCCACCACGGTCACGATACTGTCCAACTGCAGATAGCCGTCCTTGATATATTCCGGTCCCAGCGACGGAATGCTGACGATGGTCTGGGCTATAGGACCGGGCTCGCAGATGCCACTGGCCTCAATCACGATATAGTCGAAGCGGTGCATGGCGAGAATCTCCTGCAACTGCTTCACCAAATCCATCTTCAGCGTACAGCAGATGCAGCCGTTCTGCAGTGCCACCAGCGAATCGTCCTGTTGGCCCACTACTCCACCCTTCTCAATCAGGTCGGCGTCAATGTTCACTTCGCCGATATCATTCACGATGACCGCGAACTTGATTCCCTTCTGGTTCTGCAAGATGCGGTTCAGAAGTGTAGTCTTACCGCTGCCTAAATAACCCGTAAGCAGCAGGACGGGAACATTTGGAATATTCATCTTCGTTTCTCCTTATTTTATTTTTCGGAGTGCAAAGTTACAAGTTTTCTTCGACTTTTTGACAACTCTGCCTTACATTATTTATAATGGTAAGCAAAAAAGATTTAAATTATGAACTGTGAACTATGAACTATGAACTTATTTTCGTATCTTTGTGCTCGATTTGAATATTCAATATTTTTAATTATACAGCATTATGACAATCAATGAAATGAACTTTGCCGGTAAGAAGGCAATTGTACGTGTAGATTTCAACGTACCCTTGGATGAGAATGGTAAAATCACTGACGACACCCGTATCCGTGGTGCACTGCCCACACTGAAGAAGATTCTGGCTGACGGTGGTGCTGTCATCATCATGTCGCACATGGGCAAGCCCAAAGGAAAGGTTGACATGAAGAAGAGTCTGGGTCAGATTCGCGAGGCTGTAGAGAAGGCTCTGGGTGTTCCCGTTGCTTTTGCTCCCGACTGCGCTAAGGCTCAGGAGCAGGCTGCTGCCCTGAAGATGGGCGAGGCGCTGCTGTTGGAGAACCTGCGTTTCTATCCTGAGGAGGAAGGCAAGCCCGTTGGTATCGACAAGGAAGATCCAAAATATGACGAGGCTAAGAAGGCTATGAAGGCTAGCCAGAAGGAGTTCGCCAAGACTCTGGCAAGCTATGCTGACTGCTACGTGATGGATGCCTTCGGTACTGCTCACCGCAAGCATGCTTCTACAGCTGTTATCGCCGACTATTTCGATGCTGACAACAAAATGCTCGGTCTGCTGATGGAGAAGGAAGTTCAGGCTGTTGACGCCGTACTCTCTAACATCAAGCGTCCTTTCGTTGCCATCATGGGTGGTTCGAAGGTTTCTTCTAAGATCGGTATCATCGAGAACCTGCTCGGCAAGGTTGACAAGCTGATTCTCTGCGGTGGTATGACCTACACCTTCGCTAAGGCTCACAATGGCGAAATCGGTAACTCTATCGTTGAGCTCGACAAGCTGGATGTTGCTCTGGGTGTTGAGGAACTGGCTAAGAAGAACGGCGTAGAGCTCGTTCTGGGTAGCGACTGCACTGCTACCAACGGTCTCGACTTCGGTACCATGACTGTTAAGCCCGGTTCTGAAATCATCACCTGCCCTGCCAACAAGGTTCCTGCCGGTTTCGAGGGTGTTGATGCCGGTCCTGCTTCTCAGGAGGACTTCCGCAAGGCCATCAAGGGTGCCAAGACTATTCTGTGGAATGGTCCTGCAGGCGTCTTCGAGTGCGACGACTTCACTGCCGGTAGCCGTGCTATCGGTGAGGCTATTGCCGAGGCTACTGCTGAGGGCGCCTTCTCACTGATTGGTGGTGGCGACTCTGTAGCTTGTGTCAACAAGTTTGGTCTGGCCGACAAGGTTAGCTACATCTCTACCGGTGGCGGTGCACTGCTCGAGGCTATCGAGGGCAAGATTCTGCCAGGTGTTGCAGCTATCAAAGGCGAGTAATCGACAATAAAACGTTTACGTAAAAAAAATCCCGATAGGCCGTACAGCGTATCGGGATTTTATTTATCTTTGCACCAACAAACTATTAAAACATATAAAACTATGAGTAAGAAATTTGTCATTGGAGACCGCACGAAAGATGAGTACATCTCTGTGCTTGACATCGAGAAGAAGAAGTTAGAGTTTACCAACCACCTGGGTTCTGCCAAGGAGTTCCACGGATTCGAGGACACCAAGGCTATCCTGAAACAGTTGCAGTCGGAGACGAGTGGCTATCTGGAGGACCTGCAGGTTTATATCAAGGATGAAGACGGCAAGGCACACCGCCCTGACGAGCGCGACATGATGCCGCTGTAAAAAAGACAAAAAAAAATAAAAGCCAGCTGATGTAGCTGGCTTTTATTTTGCTCTTTAATCTTCTTCCTTCATCTCAGCCTCGTGCTCCTTGATGAGCTGCTGCTGGATGTCGTTAGGAACGAGTTCGTAGCTGGAGAAGCTGGTAGAGAACGATGCACGTCCACCAGTCAGCGACGAGAGGGCGATAGAGTAGCTTGCCAACTCCTTCAGAGGAATCTTGGCGGTCAGTTTCTGATAACCGTTCTCGCTGTCCATACCCATGATGATGGCGCGACGACCCTGCAGGTCGCTCATCACATCACCCATATAGTCGGCTGGAACGAGCACTTCCAAATCGTAGATTGGCTCCAACACCTTTGGACCTGCCTCCTTGAAGGCGGCTGAGAAGGCATTGCGGGCTGCCAACATGAACGAAAGTTCGTTAGAGTCAACGGGGTGCATCTTACCGTCGTAAACAATGACGCGGACGTCGCGGGCGTATGAACCGGTCAATGGTCCCTGTTCCATACGCTCCATCACACCCTTCAGGATGGCAGGCATGAAGCGCATATCGATAGCACCACCGACAACGCTGTTGATGAATACCAGCTTGCCGCCCCAGTCGAGGTCTTTCTCTTCCTTCGACTTGATGTTCATCTTGAACTCCTGACCGTTGATGGTGAACGATGTCGGGTCGGGCATTCCATCGGTGTAAGGCTCCACAATCAGGTGCACCTCACCGAACTGGCCGGCACCACCCGACTGTTTCTTATGACGATAGTCGGCACGAGCCATCTTCGTGATGGTCTCACGATATGGAATCTTCGGCTCCTGATATTCAATCTGAATTTTTTCATTATTCTCCATACGCCACTTCAACGTGCGGAGGTGGAACTCACCCTGTCCGTGAACGATAATCTGGCGCAATTCCTTCGACTGCTCGACAACCCATGTGGGATCTTCCTGACGCATGCGTTGCAGGGCTGCCATCATCTTCTCGGTCTCTGCCTCGTTGACGGCCTTGATGGCACGCGAGAACTTAGAGTTAGGATATTTGATGAAGTCGAACTTATTCTCGACATCCTTGCCGTTCAGGGTGTTGCCGGTCTTCACGTCCTTCAGTTTCACGGTACAGCCGATATCACCGGCTACCAACTGGTCAACCTGAATACGGTTGGCACCTGCGCAGGCATAAATCGTACCGATGCGCTCCTTCGAGCCGCGGTCGGCATTGGTCAGGTCGTCGCCACTCTTCACGACGCCGCTCATCACCTTGAAGTACTGCACCTCACCGATGTGGGGCTCAACACCTGTTTTGAAGAAATAGAGCGATGTGGGAGCAGAGGCATCAGCAGGTACATCCTGACCGGCAGCATTCTTGATAACGGGCATTTCGCTCACGAAAGGCACAACGTTGCCCAAGAACTCCATCAAGCGGCGCACACCCATGTCGCGACCTGCACATACGCAGAAGACAGGATAGATAGAACGGGTTACCAGACCCTTGCGGATGCCTTCGCGCATCTCGTCCTCAGTCAGGTCTTCGCTCTCGAAGAATTTCTCCATCAGTGTATCGTCGCCGGCGGCAGCAGCCTCCACCAGAGCAGCCTTCCACTCCTTGGCCTTAGCCATTTCCTCGGCAGGAATATCCTCGATGATAGGAGCACCGCCTTCGGGCTTCCATGAATATTTCTTCATCAACAGCACGTCGATGACACTGTTGAAGCCGTTACCGGTTGCAATAGGATACTGTACGGGAACGCAGTTGTTGCCATACACTTCCTTCAACTGCGACAGAATCTGGTCGTAGTCGCAGTTGTCGCGGTCCAGCTGGTTCACCAGGAAGATGACGGGCTTCTTCAGTTTCTCGGTATTGCGGAAAGCATTCATCGTGCCCACCTCGGGACCATACTGTCCGTTGATGAGGATCACGGCCTGGTCGGTCACGTTCAGTGCGGTGATGGCACCACCCACGAAGTCGTCACTGCCCGGACAGTCGATGATGTTCAG
>DFGF01000124.1:2545-8554 GCA_002371715.1 Prevotella sp. UBA3757 | reverse complement strand
TGAAAAACAGTAGAGAACACCGAATAGCCATATTCCTGTTCAACGGGGAAATAATCGCTCATGGTGTTCTTACCCTCTACGGTACCGCGGCGCTTGATGATGCCGGCTTCGTAGACCATTGCTTCGGCAAGAGTAGTCTTGCCGCTACCCGCACTGCCAAGCAGTGCAATGTTTTTGATTTCGTTAGTTTGATAAACTTTCATATCGGTTATGTTTTAGGTGTTATTTATTTTTAGCGAGGCTAAAATTAGTCATTTTCATGCGAAAAACCGCAAAACTCTTTCAAATATTAAACTTTATTAGTACTTTTGCTGTCAAATGGCAGGTTTATATATCCATATTCCGTTTTGTAAGAGCCGTTGCATCTACTGCGCTTTCTATTCCACCACGTCGCACGAACTGCGTCAGCGGTATGTGGATGCCGTGTGCCGTGAGTGGCAATTACGGAGCCGCGAACTGTCCGCGCCCATCACGACCGTCTATCTTGGCGGCGGCACTCCCAGTCAGCTCACCCCTCAGCAACTGCAGCAGCTGCTCACCGCCCTGCCCCCGTCAGCCCCCGAAGTCACCCTCGAAGCCAACCCCGATGACATCACCGTCAAGTATGCTGCGATGTTATCGCAGCTCGGAATAACCCGCGTCAGCATGGGCGCCCAGACTTTCGACGACCGGCGCCTCCGTTTCCTGCATCGCCGCCATACGTCGGCACAGGTGGCGCAGGCGGTCCGGCATCTGCGCGAGGCAGGCATCCGCAACATCAGCATCGACCTGATGTACGGCTTCCCCGATGAGACGTTAGAGGACTGGGAGCGCGACATAGATGCAGCCCTCGCCCTCAATGTGGAGCACATCTCCGCCTATTGCCTCACGGTGGAGGAAGGAACGGCGCTTTACCGGATGAATGTGGAAACGGTTGGCGAGGAACTGGAGCGAGAGATGTACTACCTGCTGAAAGACAAGCTGGAGGCGGCGGGCTTTGAGCACTACGAAATTTCGAACTTCGCGCGCCTGGGCTACCGTTCGCGCCACAACAGCAGCTACTGGCAGGATGTGCCCTACATCGGATTGGGGGCGGCGGCGCATAGCTACGACGGCAAGCGACGCAGTTGGAATGTGGCGGACATCCGGCAATATATCGCAGCCGTAGAACGGGGAGAACGCCCATGCGAGGAAGAAACCATCGACGAGGACACTTGGTATAACGACCGCATCACCACCGCACTGCGCACCCGCGAGGGACTGGACCTCACGGCGCTGCCTGAGAAATATCGGTGCTACTGCCTGAAGGAGGCACGGCGATACATCGACCAAGGTTGGCTGGCGGAGCGCGACGGTCATCTGGCACTGACGCGCGACGGTCTTTTCGTGAGCGACGACATCATGAGTTCATTAATATATATATAAATAAGGTATGAAAAAGATTCTTTTGACAATGACTACAACTTTACTGGCATCGGCAGCGGCGGCGCAAGGGCTCCACTATCCCAAGGCGCAGAAAGATGCAACCGTAGATAACTATTTCGGCACCGAGGTGGCTGACCCCTACCGATGGCTGGAGAACGACACGTCGGCACAGACGGCGGCGTGGGTGGAGGCTGAGAACCGCGTGACGAACGCCTATCTCGCAAAGATTCCATTCCGCCAGAAACTGCTGAAGCGACTGACCGAGGTGTCGAACTACGAAAAACTGTCGGCACCGCGCAAGCACCACGGCAAGTGGTACTTTTATAAGAACGACGGACTGCAGAACCAATACGTGATGTATGTCATGGACCAGTTGGGCGCTGAGCCCCGCGTTTTCCTCGACCCCAACAAGCTGAGCACGGACGGCACGGTGGCGCTGAAGGGCGTCTATTTCTCCAACAACGGCCGTTGGGCAGCCTACTCCATCTCGCGCTCGGGCAGCGACTGGCAGGAGTTCTACGTTATCGACCTCCAGACGGGCCAACTGACGCAGGACCACATCGAGTGGGCGAAGTTCTCGGGCGCGGCATGGCAGGGCGACGGTTTCTATTATTCTGCCTACGATGCGCCTACGAAAGGCAAAGAGTTCTCGAACGTGAACGAGGGCCACAAGATTTACTATCATAAGATAGGCACGCCCCAGTCGGACGACGTGCTGTTCTATCAGAACGCTGCCTACCCCAAGCGTTTCTACACCTGCGCCGTGAACGACGAGGAGACGATGATGTTCCTCTATGAGGACGGTGCCGGCGCGGGCAACATGCTCTTCGTGCGCGACTTGCGCCAGCCCGGCAGCCAGTTCATCCAGATGACTGCCGACATGGAGTATCGCTATTCCCCCATCTATACCGAGGGCGACAAGATTTACCTGCTCACCAATCTGGATGCCCCGAAGAACCGCATCATGGTGGCTGACATCCACCGCCCGGGCGTCGGCGACTGGCAGCCGCTGATAGCCGAGCAGCCGAATGTGCTGAGCGACGCGACGGTCATCAACCGCCAGTTCATCCTCACCTACAGTCAGGATGCCTCCGACCATGCCTACCTCTACGGCATCGACGGACGGCAGGTGCGCGAAATCCAGCTCCCCTCCGTGGGCAGCGTCGGTTTTACGGGCGACGAGCGTCAACCGGAGTGCTTCTACACCTTCACCTCGTTCACCCAGCCCGGCACCATCTACAGCTACGACCTGCAGTCGGGCCGGAGCACGCTCTACGCCCAGCCCAAAGTAGCCTTCCGTCCGCAGGACTACGTCACCGAGCAAGTCTTCTTCCAGAGCAAGGACGGCACCCGCATCCCCATGTTCCTGACGTATAAGAGAGGTGAGAGGTCAGAGGTAAGAGGTAAGAGACCAGTTTATCTCTACGGCTACGGCGGCTTCAACATCTCGTTAGTTCCAAGTTTCTCCGCCACCCGCATTCCGTGGCTCGAGCAGGGCGGCATCTATGCACAGGTGACGCTGCGCGGCGGCGGCGAGTATGGCGAGGAGTGGCACCAGGCAGGCACCAAGATGCAGAAGCAGAACGTGTTCGACGACTTCATCGGCGCTGCCGAATGGCTCATCCGTGAGGGCTATACCGACCGCGACCACATCGCCATCGTGGGTGGCTCCAACGGCGGACTGCTCGTCGGAGCCTGCATGACACAACGCCCCGACCTCTACCGCGTAGCCATTCCACAGGTGGGCGTGATGGATATGCTGCGCTATCATCGGTTCACCATCGGATGGAACTGGGCGCCCGACTACGGCACGAGCGAGGACTCGCGCGAGATGTTCGAATACCTGCGCGGCTACTCCCCACTCCACAATCTGCGCCCGGGTACCGCCTATCCCGCCACGCTCGTCACCACTGCCGACCACGACGACCGCGTAGTGCCCGCCCACTCGTTCAAGTTTGCCGCCCGCCTGCAGGAGTGCCAGTCGGGCACCGCCCCCACCCTCATCCGCATCGACACCAAAGCGGGTCACGGCGGTGGTAAGCCCCTGGCGAAAATCCTTGAGGAACAGGCAGACATCTACTCCTTCATCCTCCACAACATGGGGCTGAAGTTCAAATAAGCCCAAGGATTCATCCGTTAAATAAACCAAATAATTTGCAAATAATCCATTTTTGTTAATCATAGTTTACAGAAAATACCTAAATTTGTAAACCAGAACTTATAAAAGAAAGAAATATTATAAACCTTGGTTTAAACAATGAGCATCAGCAAGGACGTTATCAAGCAATGCTTGATTAGCAAACAACGAGAGATCGACGAAGCTGAAATCGTCAACCGCCCTATTGAATTCGAGCCTAATGGCAACTATGTCATTGTCGGAGTGAGACATGTCGGCAAGTCATACATGCTATATCAGCGGATACGCCAACTCCAGGCAGAAGGAAAAGGCTGGGACGAAATTCTCTTCATAGATTTTGAGGATGAGCGTCTGGCAGAATTTCAAACAGAGGATTTCAACTGCTTATTAGAAGCCCATCTTGAATTATATGGCAAGAAACCAATAGTCTTTCTCGACGAGGTGCAGAACATCCCGTTTTGGGACAAATTCGTGCGTCGCCTGGCTGATGCCAAATACCGCGTCTATGTAACTGGCAGTAATGCCAAGATGCTCAGCAAGGACGTGGGAACGACACTTGGCGGCCGGTTCTTCATCCTTGATGCCTATCCCTATTCACTGAAAGAATACCTGTCAGCGCAGCATGTGGTACTGAAGGAACACTGGCAATATGACACTGTCCAGCGTAGTGAGGTGAAGAGACATCTGAGAGACTATTTCTACTATGGCGGTCTGCCGGAAATCATTTCATTCAAGAACAAGAGAGCCATGCTGTCAAGCCTCTACCAAAAGATTTATCTTGGCGACATCTGTGCGAGAAACAAGATTAAGAACGAACGGGTGATGAACATTTTCATCAAGAAAATGGCAGAAAGTGTCAAACAACCCTTATCGTTCAACAGGCTTAAGAATATCATTGTCTCTACAGGGAGTTCCATCAGTGTACCAACTACCATTGACTATGCAGGCTACGCTGCCGACAGTTGGTTGGTACTACCAATAGAGAATGAAGTGGGCAAACTGACCGAGAAGGAAATGCAAAAAAAGTACTACTTCATAGACAATGGGCTATTGAACCTGTTCCTCACCAATCCCGAAACGTCGTTACTTGAGAACATGGTGGCTGTGGAACTCTGTCGCAGGTATGGCAGAGAGCATGTATTTTATCTGAATGCGGACAAGGAAATCGACTTCCTGGTACCTGACGTAAAGCTTGCTGTCCAAGTGGCATACAGTATTGCAGGGCAGACGACAAAAGACCGTGAAATTCCTCCTCTCGTCAAATACGGCAAGTCACACCCAGACTGGAAGTGCATCCTTATTACCTACGACGAAGAGACTACTGAAGAAGGTATCAGTGTCATCCCAATATGGAAATGGCTACTTTTACCTTTGTAGCATCAATCTCCAATTCAAGCATACTCTACCTTCGGTTCTCCCAAGGCTTAATGCCGACTTTTGTGCGATTGAAGTGCGTTTGATACACGTTTGTTGTCCGTTTATTAATCGAACAACAATCGAACAACAATCGGACAACAAACGGACAACAGCGGGAGTTGGAGCGAAGGTGAAACTTAGATAAGTAGGAGTTTGCATAGAGATGAATATGAGAGATGTCAGAGATGTAATAAAGTAAGATATAACAAATATAGGAGACAAGATAATGAAAAGAAAAGGAACAGGAAAAGGTTTGATGGTGATAGGCAGTCTGCGAACAGACGGCATTACAACCTACATGAAACAGGGGCGACTGATTATCAGGTCGGCAAATTCTATGGAGCGACGCAGCAACACACTTCCGCAGTTTATCCAACGTCAGAAGATGCGTCATTCCGTGGCGCTGTGGAGACTGCTGAAGTATTGCAAGCCAATGTTTACCGAGGGGGCGACGGCTTATAACAATTTCATGTCACTTGCCAATCGGTTGCCTGCAGTCTATGTGGAAAAGGTGTTGATGGAGCAGACATCGTTTTTAATGCCGGGCATACCTGTGAGTGACGGCAGCTTACCGGAGATCAAACAGCAGTTGGGCGAGGTAGATGGAATGCCGGCACTCATCACTGATCTCTTGCCGAAGGAATGGGAACCTTGGACGAAGTTGTGGCTCTATACGGCGGTCCAGACAGGTAGCGAAAGGGACGCGTTGGTGAGGTTCAGCAAGCGTGAGGTGTCTTGGGAAGAGATGACGCTGGTGGATGGTCGATATGTGCTGAAGGGCGAAGAGTTCGCTGATGTGCTGAAGGGCTGGGCACTGGTGATGGTAAAAGGTGAGCGTTGCTCACCGCAGACGATAGTCACCCGCTGCACCCTATACCAGAAGTACACCACCAAAGAAGCCTTGGAGTCAGCTGCCAAAAGCTATGGTGGACTGACCGATCAAGGCTACCTGTAGTTACGAATATGTTAATCTTTCAATTACAAGAATTATCCTCCACCCGAAGTGTTAATTCGTCGAGTGCCGTCGGACCCCTCCGATTCCTTCTCAGAAG
>DFGF01000124.1:0-2404 GCA_002371715.1 Prevotella sp. UBA3757 | reverse complement strand
CTCCGATTCCTTCTCAGAAGTTCTGAGAAGCTTTCCGACCCCTCCGACGGCGATTCCGCCCGAAGGCGGAGGCCGTGAGTCCCGATGTTTCGATATTCCGTTCATACGCTCGTGATGCTTATGAGTGTTGCGGGTCAAGTGTTCAGGCGGGAGGTTATCGTGAGTAGCCGAAGAGCAGCTTGAAGCACTTGTTGATGCGGGCAGCCTGGAAGTCGTAGCTCTGGGTGTGGCCAGCGGTCTTCTGGCTGAGGTTCTTCTTCGCATAAATGCGGTCGATGACTTCCAGCACCTTCGCTTCATCCTCGTTAGATATCTCCAAGTATTGATAGTCAGGCAGATAGATACGGCTCAGGATAATCGGCAGGTCAAGGGATTTCAGTTTCACTTGAACGGTCACGTTGATTTCTACCGCGGGGAAGAGGAAGGGAATTTCATCAATAAAAACTTTAATATTATTATCTCTAGTCCGTTCAAAACATGTTATTTGAGGTTCTATGATATAGTCATCTGTCCCACAGCCGAATACACGAGGCCATTGCTTACGACCAGCATAATCAGCCCAACCTGTTTCAAATGCGTCGTAACTCATCAGGAATTTAGTCCCATCAATGGTCTTTCCGTCAAAATCGCCTGCCCCTACGAAATTAAAGACATAGTTATCTACGTCGGCTCCATATTTGTAAGTAACACCTACTTCATAAAAGTATTTATGGATTTCGTATTTATACTCGTCCATAGGTTTTAAGCCGATAGCCTGACGGAAGGGGTCGGTTCCCTTCCAGTTCATTTCTTTGCGTGCGCCTGCTATAGCATCCACCTGAATCCATTCTATCTCGTCCTCGGGGAAGACATTGGGGTTCAACTCCACCTCCACGCTGCTGGGGTCGAAGAACAGCCAGTTGGCAGCAAAAATATTAGGATTTTCAGGCCAGAAGTCCACAGTACTTTGACTGTTGACAGCATACACCAAGGGGGTTTTCTTGATATTCCACACACCCTGGCCGAGGAGGGAGTTCTTGGTTTCGAAGTCCTTGAGATAGAACGTAGGCGAAGCGACGCCCACAGTGGGCTGTGAACCTTGGATTACACCGTCAGTATTGATGGTTCCGTTCATCATCATATTGATGGTACCCTCAAAAGTGCCATCGAAAGTGCCGCTCGTTGCACCACCGCTGGCCTTTGTCTTGCCCGAGGCAAGGCTGGCACCATTCTTAGCGAGATCGACACCACCCTTGATAGCACCAACGGCGTTGCCCGAATAGATGTCCTTGACTGTATTCGTGATCTTGGTGCCCAGCTTGACGAGGTCGCCAACACGACCGAAGAGACCCTTCGACGAACTGGCGATAAGAGGCGTTTTTGTTTGTCCCTCGAAGGAACCCTTCATCTCGCCGTTGATTTTGGCCATCATGGTGCTGTAGAGCGAGGTGTGATTGGTGTCCCATGAGCGCATCTGCAACTTGATATTGTTGTCGTCGGTCAATGCCTCGGGGCGAGTGAGCGACAAGTCCACGTCGAATGCCCACCAGCCATCGTTGGGCACTATCAGACCATCGTTGCTCCTATAGTCAACCCAGGGAGTGATATAGTCCATATAGGTACCGCTACCCGTCTGGTTGATGGCTGCCTTGTTGCTGAGGGAGCGGTCGTTGGGCACTCCGTAAGGAATGGTGGTGTGGGTGGCGAGGTTGTCGGTCATCGACACCTGCCATACATGGTCGTTACCCGTATCGGTGCCCTGCGGCATATAGTAGAAGAAGCGCAGGATGCCAGTATATTTGTTATAGAGGGCGAAGAAGTTGTTGTTCACTACGCTGCGGCTGCCGCAATAGTTTGCCACCCACTCCCAGCCCATCTCGGGCGTCACGTCGTCGCAGAAGCCCTCGGGCAAGTTGGTCTGCTTCGTGCCCTCGTACCAGGGCAGGTTCACCGTCGTATATCCCGTGCGGCCCTTTTCGTCCTTCACGTCGGTACCCACACCATCGTAGATGTAGATGGCCTCCGTCTGTCGCCAGTTCTCGGCAGTGATGTCCTTGTCGTTGATGTTATAGTTGTCGGCAGCGGCGCCCCCCATCGAGTTCTCCAGCGCAAGCAGCACGTTGTCGTAGTCCTTGGGGGCTACGGCCAGTGTCTGGGTGGCTCCGCCGTCCTGGGTAGTCAGGACTCCGTCGGCAAAGTGGAAGGTGAGGGTCATGGGGCTTCCATCCAACTGCTTCTCGCCCCTGCGCTTGGCAGTGATGGTGCCGTCGGCTGCCACGGTATAGTCGAAGGTGCCATCCTCCGGATAGCATCCGCCAAAGAGAGCGAGGGGCTTGCTGGCATCGTCGGCAGCAAACATCATCTTCCACCACGTTCCCGTGCCGTCGGCATTGAACTTCACAGCCTGCACCACGCGGCTGTAGGG
>DFGF01000029.1:22940-32821 GCA_002371715.1 Prevotella sp. UBA3757 | reverse complement strand
TACATATAAGTAATAGGATTGACGGCTTGTTCGTTTACCCAAGTACCGTCATCACACGGATGACCGTACCTGCTTCTTGTACTACTATCTTTCTGTTTTATGTAAGTCTTTTCAAAGAACTCTTCTTTTTTCGCGCCTCGCTTTGTTTTTAAGCGAAAGCGGGTGCAAAGGTACGCACTTTTCTCGATACTCGCAAATATTCCGAGAACTTTTTTCGATAAAAATGAAAAGTTTTCGTATTAATTTACAATACGAAAACCTTACACCTTATTATATTATATAAGACTTGCCGAAAAGGGAGAATACTACTCGCGTTTTCCCAATATGCGGAGCAGATAGATAAACAGGTTTATGAAGTCAAGATAGAGGGTCAGTGCGCCGAGGAGTGCTAACTTCTGCGCACCTTCACCAGCATCAGGAGCCTGTAGGAGCATCTGCTTGATTTTTTGCGTATCGTAAGCCGTCAGTCCGACAAAGATAAGTACACCGACATAGCTGAGAATCATGGTAAAGCCATCACTCTTCACGAAGAGGTTGACGACGGTGGCAATAACCAGTCCGATAAGTGCCATGAAAAGTATCTTACCCATCGAGGAGAGGTCGACCTTGGTGGTATAGCCTATCAGGGCCATGACACCGAAGGTGCCGGCAGTGATAAAGAACACCGTGGCGACCGACGTCGTCGTGTAGGCCAGAAAGATGTAAGACATCAGCGCGCCATTGATGACGGAATAGAGGATGAACATCAGCGTGGCTACCGTCAGCGACAGCTTATTAATGGCAGCACTGACACCAATGACCAGTGCGAACTCTGCAATGATCAGGCCCCAGAAGAGGATCGGATTGGTGTAGATGGCCTCCAGAATGCCTGGGCTTGTGGCGACGCCATAGGCAGTGAAGCCGGTGATGGCGAGAGCCATTGTCATCCACACGTATACTTTTCTCATCAATACGGGAAAGGCTTCGGAAACGTCCCACTGACGTTCGGCCTGAAGTCCTTGCAAATTCAATTCTTTGTAATTCATAATTCCTATTTAATTATTAATAATGACGCGGCAAATTTACATAAAAAATTTGGAATTAAGAGCCTGTTGAGATAAAAAAGTGAACGAAATGTGCTAAAAGGGCAGAATACGAGGCTAAAAAAGCCTTTAGCATCGGCTTTTCTTGTGCAGATTGCGATAACAGGACATATTGCGTCTGGAGGGCGTATCGCTGCGCCCCCCAGACTTTTCCCGGGTACTACTCGTTTTGCTTTTCTACTACTATCTTAATCTATTTGAACATATTCTGCCTAATCTGCTGCTGGACGTCGGCTGGCATAGCCTTGGTCTTGCAACAGGCAAGGATATATTTCACCACCTTGTCGGGCAGCGTCACCTTCTTCCAGATGTCATGACGCTTCATCCAAGTACCTTTCGTTGTTGTCTTGTCAACCCAGACGATGGCATCCTTGATTTTCTCGCGTCCCATTTCTGAGTACCAGCCATCCTTGAACATATAGGTACCATATTCATGGGGCATCACCACCACCTTGCCCTCTTTGTTCATGGTAATCTGTGCACACGCATACTCGCCATCGGCACCATAGAACTTGAACTGCGTGTAGCCGGTAGCCTTGCCACACATGGTCTTCTTCTCGCCTTCCCACTGCATGGACTCCATTATCCATGTTCCGACAATCTCCTTGTCGTCAATTTTCACGCCTTGAGCGCTCACCTGCATGGCTCCCATGAGTGCCATTGCCATCACAAACATTGCTTTCTTCATAGTCTTACCTTGTTTTTGAGTTACTTAATTGAGTGAATTACCGCTGCAAAAGTACGGAGTTTCCGCCATTCCGCCAAGTTTTTGAGTTTGCATCTGCTTTGCAAAACGACTGCAAAGTGTTTGCACGCCAACTCATGCTCCGATAGAAAGGATGAAATCATCCCACTCTCTGGCTCCGCCCTTCCTGCCGAACACCTTACGGTAGAGGCGGCTGCGCACGGTACTGATGGTACTGGCATCGCGAGCCAGTACAGCGGCAATGTCAGACGGCGCGACCCTCAGTTTGACGAGCAGGCACACATGGTATTCCAGTTCCGACATGTCATAAAGGTTGTGCAACTGACTGCTGAAGCCGGGATAGACCTTTCTGACCTGCCGTTCTACGCCCGGCCACTCATCGTCCTTCAGCCGTTGTCCGGTAGCAATACGGCACAGCAGTGCCTGATATTCGGCAGACGAGAAAAAGTCTGTTTCTACCGACTCGATAGCCTGCTGAACCTCCTGAGGGCGTCCGGCCAGCGTCTCCTGAATCTGCTGCAGCTGCAACTGCAACTGCTGACGGCGGCGACGGCCCGTAACGTAGATGGCGCCGGCAATGGCCGCAATGACGGCGATGGCCGCCCAAAGCCAATGGATAAAACTGGCCTGCCGACGTTCCTTTGTGGACAGCATATAGCTCAGCTTCACGTCCGTTTCAACGTCTTGAGTCTCAGCGACAGCAAAGGCACCCTTGATTTCCGAGTCCCATTCATCGGCAATGTCGTCAGCCCGATGCCACGTATAGCGTATGCCGTTTTGCTGAATGACGATTGTCGTGTCGTCAACCACCGCCAGCGGCCGCGGATTGTCATCTTCCTGATAGAAGTAATCGCCATATCCCTTGTCTATCAGCATCACCGGAAACTGCACTTGCGGTCTCACCATCAGTCCTGATTCGGTTCTTGTCATCCAGCATTGGTGAAACACACTGTCGCCGTCGTACAGCCGGAGTTCCGTTCCCTCCACCTCGGTCAATGTCTCCGTGTGTCCTATGGGATAGTCTATCTGCCTTAGCGTCCATGCGCCCTGCAACAGGTACGGTCTGTCACCACTGCCGTCAGAACCACAACCAATCACAAGACTCGCTGCCATCAATATAATTAGTCTATGCTTCATGATTCATTCAATTTGCGTGCAAAAATAGCAAAAATTCTCCAAACTGCCACGTTTTACCACTTTGCATTTTGTTTGCAAAGTAATTCTTTCCTTAATAAAGCAGCTACCGAGTAACGCGTCTAATCAGCGCGGCGGAAGCAATCTGCCATCTGCTTACAGGGGAAAGATACGCGATTTTACGGCCGTAGGCAAATGTTTCTATTAAAAAAGAATAAAAAACTTGTCAAGACGAATAAAAATCCGTATATTTGCGGTGGTAAATGCAAAGTGCATGTTACCACTAAACCTAAACTTCTAAGATTTATGACTTACAAAGTAATTGACATTGAGGGCGTAGGAGAGGTTTACGCCGAGAAACTGATTGCCGCCGGTATCAAGACTGACGCAGACCTTTTGGAGAAATGCGCAAAGCCCGCAGGCCGCAAGGCTCTGGAGGCCGAGACAGGCATCAGCGGCAAGCTGATCCTGAAGTGGGCTAACCACTGTGACCTGTACCGCATCAACGGCGTCGGCCCGCAGTTTGCCGAGTTGCTGGAAGCCAGCGGCGTGGACACCGTCAAGGAGCTGAAGCACCGCGTGGCAGAGAACCTGCAGAAGAAGCTGGAGGAGGTGAACGCCGTGAAGAATCTTACCAACCGCGTTCCTGCCGTCGCTGAAGTCCAGAAAATGATTGACCAGGCCAAGGAGCTGCCCGGCATGATGGAATACTAAGAAAGGTAAAAAAAGTAAAAAAGCAAATAAAGAAGTGAAAAGACACTTGATGCTCTTGACGTTGGTAGTCCTGCTATGCGGGACTGCCAGCGCTCAGTCTGCATTCGTTCATCCGTGGATGCAGAAACGCGTGGCCTACTTCGGCGACTCGATAACCGACCCGCGCAACAGCGGTTCAAAGAAGAAATACTGGCACTTCCTGCAGGAGTGGCTGGGCATTGAGCCTTATGTCTATGCCGTCAGCGGGCGGCAATGGAACGACATTCCGCGTCAGGCCGACAAGTTGAAGTCGGAGCATGGCACAGACTTCGACGCTATACTTATATTTATAGGTACCAACGACTACAACAACGGTGTGAAGATTGGCCAGTGGTACGAGGAACGCGACGAGCAGGTGATGTACGGTCACGGGCAGCCCAAAAAGCTGACCGACCGCAAACGCCGCTACATGAAGATGGACAAGGACACATACCGGGGCCGCATCAACATTGCCATCGACAAGGTCAAGCGCATGTTTCCCGACAAGCAGATTGTGCTGCTGACGCCCATCCACCGCGCCGGATTCTACGCCAACGACAAAAACTGGCAGTGCACAGAGGACTATACCAACCAGTGTGGCATCTACCTGGACGAATACATTGACGCCGTCAAGGAAGCCGGCAACATCTGGGCTGTTCCTGTGATAGACCTGAATGCCGTGAGCGGCCTCTACCCGATGATGGACGAGCACGCCCAGTACTTCAAGAGTGCCGAGAGTGACCGTCTGCACCCCAACGACAAAGGTCACGAGCGACTGGCCCGCACGCTGATGTACCAGTTGCTGGCCCTGCCCTGCCAATTCTGAAACGACTTAACCCAAGCGATACATACGTATGAAAATAGGACTATTTATACCGTGCTATGTCGATGCGGTCTTTCCAGAGGTAGGCATAGCAACCTACAAGCTGCTGCGCCACCTGGGACTTGACGTGACCTACCCAGAGAAGCAGACCTGCTGCGGCCAGCCCATGGCCAATGCCGGTTTCGAGAAGCAGGCCGTTCCGCTGGCCGCAAAGTTTGAAGACCTGTTCAGCGGCTTCGACTATGTTGTAGCCCCGAGCGTCAGCTGTGTGGCTTTCGTCCGCATCAACTACCCTCGCCTGCTGCAGCATGAGTGCGAGACGGCGAAGCGCTGCATGGACGTGGTAGAGTTTCTGCACGACGTGGTAAAGACAGACCGCCGTTTGGGCACATTTCCCCATAAGGTGTCACTCCACAACTCATGTCACGGCGTGCGCGAATTAGGACTATCCTCGCCCTCTGAGGCGCACATACAGAAGTTCAACAAGATTCGCGACCTTCTCTCACTCGTCGACGGCATTGACATCGTAGAACCTGAGCGTCCCGACGAATGCTGCGGTTTCGGCGGCATGTTCTCAGTCGAGGAGACAGCCGTATCGGCACAGATGGGGCTTGACAAATTGGAGCGCCACATCCAGACGGGAGCAGAATACATTACCGGTCCTGACTGCTCGTGTCTGATGCACATGGCCGGTGTGGCCCGCAAGCAAGGCAAAAACATCCAATTCAAGCATGTTGTCGAGATACTTGCCGCAGGGCTTTGAGAGTTGACAGTTGAGAGTTGAGCAACGAATGTTCAATGTTCAATATTAATAGTTTATGAGTACACAGCATAGCAAAGCAGCCAAGGAGTTCCTGAAGAACCAGCAATATGCCCACTGGCACGACGCCACCTTCTGGGCCGTCCGCCAGAAGCGCGACAACATGGCACAAGGTTTGGAGGAATGGGAACAGTTACGCGAGAAGGCCAGCGCCATCAAGCGCCATACCATCACCCACCTCGACGAATATCTGGAAAAATTTGCCGACAATGCCGAGAAGAACGGTGTAGAAGTCCACTGGGCTAAAGATGCCAATGAGTTCAACGAAATCGTGTATGGCATCCTGAAGAACCATGACGTGAAGAAAATGGTGAAATCGAAGTCGATGCTCACAGAGGAATGCGGCATGAACCCGTACCTCGAAACCAAAGGCATCGAAGTCGTCGAGACCGACCTCGGCGAGCGCATCATCCAGCTGAAGGGTCAGGCCCCCAGCCATATCGTGATGCCGGCTATCCACCTGAGCCACGACGATGTGGGCGAACTGTTCGAGGAGAAAGGCATTTCCAACGAGAAAGGCAACCACGACCCAACATATCTTACCTATATGGCGCGTCTGAGCCTGCGCAACGAGTTTCTGACTGCCGATGCCGGCATGACTGGCGGCAACTTCGGCATTGCCGACACGGGCGACATCGTGGTATGCACCAACGAGGGCAACGCCGACATGTCGACCTCATGCCCTAAACTGCACATTGCTGCCATCGGCCTGGAGAAAATCATCCCCAACTACGAGTGTCTGGCCGTCTTCCAGCGCATGCTTTGCCGCGCCGGTACCGGTCAGCCCACGACAACCTACACCAGCCACTTCCGCAAGGCCCGTCCTACGGCCCACAACATGCACATCATCCTGGTAGACAACGGCCGTTCAGAATGGATTGGCAACCCCGAACACTGGGAGAGCCTCAAATGTATCCGTTGTGGTTCGTGCATGAACACATGTCCCGTCTACCGCCGTTCCGGTGGCTATTCATACAGTTACTTTATTCCCGGACCCATCGGCATCAACCTCGGCATGCTCCGCGATCCCCAGAAGCACAGTGGCAACGTCAGCGCGTGTACGCTATGCCTGTCGTGTCAGACGGTCTGCCCTGTCAAGGTGAATCTGGGCGACCAGATTTACCAGTGGCGCCAGCAATTAGACGACTTTGGCACGGCCAATCCCGAAAAGAAAATGATGTGCCGCGGCATGTCCACACTTTACGGTTCGCCAAATCTCTACAATCTTGCCACCAACCTGGCTCACTGGGCCAACCTGATCCCCTCGCCTATCATCAACTGTGGCCTGAATCCATGGGCTGAAGGCCACGACATGATGAGATTCCCGAAGAAGCCGTTCCATGTAATCATAAAGGAGATAAAGTAATGAGCAGCAAGCAAGATATAATAAACAAGTATAGGGCTAACATCCGAGAACGGTACGACATGCCCGACCTCAGCGACATCAAGGCCACGCGCTATCCTGACCCGCTGTTGCAGTTTATGAACATGACAAAGAGTGTGGGTGGCAACGCCATCGAAGTGGAAAAGGGCCGTGACGTCAATGAGCTGATCCGTGAACTCTACCCCGACGCCACGGAGATTGCCTCCAATCTGCCAGAGATTACCATTGCCACGCGCAACCCCGATGACGTCGGGCGTGCCCGCGACCTGAACGGAACTGACGTCGGCGTGGTTCGCGGACTGTTTGGCGTGGCCGAGAATGCCTGTGTGTGGATTCCCCAGCAGATGAAGGAGAAAGCCGTCTGTTTCATCTCTGAGAACCTTGTCATCCTTTTGGCAAAGTCGCAGATTGTCAACAACATGCACGAGGCCTACGCCCGCCTGTCGAAGCGCGAAGGGTGCGGTGCCGATGCTTTCGACCAGTATGGCTATGGCACCTTCATCAGCGGTCCGTCAAAGACTGCCGACATTGCCCAAGTGCTGGTGATGGGAGCACAGGCCGCCCGCTCAGCCACGGTGCTGTTGCTGGACGAGTGACCAGTACGCGCTACAGGTCGTATTCATAGATGTCGTAGCAGAGCCCTCTGGCCCCAAAGCCCTCCTTTTGGAATACGAGCGACGTGTTGAGTCCACTCCCGTCAGGATGTTCGGTAGAGCGTCCAAAGTCGAAGTACGGCAAGTCCTTGTAATCCTCGTTCATGATACGGTCGTATATCAAGTCTATAGCTCCGAGCTGCTTACCCTCAGCAGTAGCGGAGCTATATTGCGCATGGACCACCTGCCGGCTCAGGTAGAGTACGACCCCACCCAACACGCAACCGTCAAGCACAGCCTGATAGAGCACGATATTTCTCGGGAATCGGTCGTGGAGCAGGTGAATCTCGTCCAACGTATGGACAGGATGCACCCCGTACTTCTGCCAGAGATTGTCGGAAAGCACACGCCAGAAATCAGTATAGTCATCAGACACCACCACACTGATGCCGGCCTGACGAGCGCGTTTGACCCCCCGACGGCGCACCCGTTCCCAACGCATGCCGACACCCAGGAAGATGCAGGTAGAATAGTCGCGTGCCGTCATCCGGGCATGACACACATGGTAGAGGGCATAGAGGTCCTCTTCTGCGGCAATGGTGTGATAAATCCACGGAACGGCTTTGTAGATGACGTGGTGGAATCCCTCAGTGCGCAACCTGTCGTTTAGTTCGCCAAACAACGCCATGGTCTCAGCTATCGTCAGCTGCGTACTCATCAGCAGTCCGCCGTATGTCAGTCCGCCGTGCGAACAAAGCGTTGCCTCTTTGGCATGGGCGGGGAGCACGGCCAGCAAGCGTCCCTCGCGGTAGAACAGATAGGAGTGGTCAGCGAACCGGTCAGCATGATAGTCCATGTAGCGACGGTCGAAGAGAAAGGTACCGTTCTTCGACGTCGCTACAAAACCATTCCACTCGTCAGCATGAGCTGGAGAATATCTGACTATATCAAACATCTTAGTGTCCAAACTTCTCGTAGGGGTCTGTACCCAATACCGTCTTTGCCAGGCGCTTGGCCTTCGTACGCAGGGCGTCAACGTCGTCGCCCACTTCGCCATAGCAGAGCACGACACCCATGCGGCGTCCCTTATGAGCCTCTGGCTTGCCAAAGATGCGAATGCGCGTACGGTCCTCCTTCAGTGCATCAACCAGGTTATAGGGCAGCAGCGAACGGTCAACGGGTGTGTTAGCCTCAACAGGCGATAGGATGACTGCCGAGGCACCAGCATGCTCCAGATGGATGCCGGCTATAGGCAATCCCAGGACGGCGCGCAGGTGCAGTTCGAACTCAGAGAGGTTGGTGGTATGGCCAAGTGTCACCATGCCCGTATCGTGCGGACGCGGCGACAGTTCCGAGAAGATGACCTCGCCCTGCTTCGTCAGGAAGAACTCTACGCCCCAGATGCCGGCACCCGTCAGTGCCTTCGTCACCTTGTCGGCCATCATCTGCGCCTGCTTCAAGGCCTCGTCGCTAATCTTATAGGGCTGCCACGACTCACGATAGTCTCCCGACTTCTGCACATGTCCGATGGGCGGGCAGAACAGCGTTGGCCATCCGTGCTGCTGCGTGACGGTGAGGAGCGTGAACTCAGAGTCGAAATCAATAAACTCCTCGATGATGACCTCCTTGACGTCACCGCGCGAGCCCTCCATAGCCTCACGGAAAGCCTGTTCCAGCTCGCTATCGTTATGCACATAGCTCTGGCCGTGACCCGACGACGACATCAGCGGCTTCACCACGCAGGGGAATCCTATTTCGTCGGCGGCACGTTTAAACTCGTCGAAAGTCTTGGCATAGAAATACTTTGCCGTACGCAGCCCCAGCTCCTTGGCTGCCAGGTCGCGAATGGCACGGCGGTTCATCGTGAAGTTGACGGCACGGGCCGACGGCACCACCTGAATGCCCTGTTCCTCGAACTTGAAGAGGCGCTCGGTACGGATAGCCTCGATTTCCGGTACGATAATGTCGGGTTTGTGCTTGTTGACAACGGCCTCCAGGGCGTCGCCGTCAAGCATGGAAAACACCTCACGCTCGTCGGCCACCTGCATGGCCGGGGCATTATCATAACGGTCACAAGCAATGACATACTGGCCGGCACGCATGGCGGCAATAACAAACTCCTTGCCCAGTTCTCCTGAGCCTAATAACAATATCTTTTTCATAGACGGGGGACGTGACGGAGTCACGTCTTACACTAAACGATTAGCGGTTGTTATACATATTATCGTAATACTTCTTGTAGTCGCCGGAAGTGACGTTGTCGAGCCACTCCTGATTGTCAAGATACCAGCGGACAGTCTTCTCAATACCCTCCTCGAACTGTAGGGAGGGTTCCCAACCCAGCTCGCGCTGTAGCTTCGTAGAGTCTATGGCATAGCGCAGGTCATGACCGGCACGGTCAGTAACGTAGGTGATGAGGTCCATGTCCTCACCCTCCTTGCGACCCAGCAGGCGGTCGACCGTATTGATGAGCACACGGATGATGTCGATGTTCTTCCACTCGTTGAAGCCGCCAATGTTGTACGTGTCGGCAATCTTGCCGTTGTGGAAGATGATGTCGATGGCACGGGCATGGTCTTCGACGAACAGCCAGTCGCGCACGTTCTC
>DFGF01000029.1:0-22851 GCA_002371715.1 Prevotella sp. UBA3757 | reverse complement strand
TGCGATGGCGGATGTTGTTGATGAACAGCGGAATCAGCTTCTCAGGGAACTGATAGGGTCCGTAGTTGTTGGAGCAGTTGGTAATGACGACGGGCATGCCGTAAGTATCGTGGAAGGCCCGTACAAAGTGGTCTGACGATGCCTTCGAGGCGCTGTAGGGCGAATGGGGATTGTACTTCGTGGTTTCCAGGAAGAACTTGTCGCCGTAGGCCAGATGATGCTCGGCGCTGGATGCCGTGGTGGTGAACGGCGGCTCGATGCCGTCAGGATGGGTCAGTTCGAGAGCTCCATACACCTCGTCGGTCGAGATGTGATAGAAGCGCTTGCCCTCGTACTTTTCCGGCAGCGACTCCCAGTAGAGTTTGGCTGCCTGGAGCAGGCTCAAAGTACCCATCACGTTGGTACGGGCAAATGTGAAGGGGTCCTTGATGCTGCGGTCTACGTGGCTCTCGGCTGCCAGGTGGATGATGCCGTCCACCTTTTTCTCCTGCATCAGCTTGTAGAAGGCGTCGAAGTCGCAGATGTCCATCTTCACAAACTCGTAGTTGGGTTTCTGCTCGATGTCCTTCAAGTTAGCCAGATTGCCGGCATAGGTCAACTTGTCGAGGTTGATGATGTGGTAATCGGGGTACTTGTTCACAAAAAGGCGCACCACATGGCTCCCAATAAAGCCTGCGCCACCAGTAATGACAATCGTCTTCATATATACTTGATTTAATTAATGATTTCCTAATGTTATCACTTCGCAGTCCTTAAACTCCTTGCCGTCAATGGTCAGACGGACAAGGGTACGCTCCTTGTGCCAGCCCTGCATTCCGGCAGCTCCGGGATTGATGTGCAGCAGATTGAGCGTTTTGTCGTATTGGATTTTCAGTATGTGGGAATGTCCGGCGACGAAGAGCTGTGGCGGACAGGCGTAGAGCGTGGAGCGAACAGAATAGTCGTAGTTGCCGGGATAGCCGCCGATATGCTTGATGAGCACGTCGACGTCCTCACACTTGAAGCGGTTCGTCTCGCGATACATCAGTCGCAAGTCTCCTCCGTCACAATTCCCGCAGACGGCACGTAGCAGACGGAAGGCAGCCAGTTTTTCGGCCACCTCCACCGAACCAATATCGCCTGCATGCCATATCTCGTCGCACGGCTCGAAATAATGCAAGTATTTCGGGTCCCAATAGGAGTGCGTATCGCTGATAATGCCTATCTTTTTCACTTTGCAATCAGAAATTAAAGCTTGAAGTTTATGACTACAGTCCAAAGCGCTTACGAATAAAGTCGGCAATCAGCTTCTCCGTTGCCTGTAAGCCCAGAACCGAGGCGTCGACACAGAGGTCATACGACGAGGCATGCCCCCATTTCTTGCCCGTATAATAATTATAGTAGGCGGCACGCTTGGCCTCACGCTGCTCGATAAAGCGCTTGGCGGCGGCATACTCCATATTCTGCTTGGTCATGACCTGCTTGATACGAAACTCGATGGATGCCGTCACGAAGATGCTGACGACATTCTGACGCTCGCGCAACACGTAGTCAGCACAGCGTCCTACGAACACGCACGCCCCCTCGTCGGCCGCCTTGATGATGGCATCGCTCTGAAACTTAAACAGCGACTCCTGCGAGAATTTGTTCTGATACATATTACTGTCGGGTACATGCGTGTCATGAAGGTGGAACAGCGAGCGGAAGATGCCGCGCTGCTCGTCATTCTGCTCAAAGAACTTTTCGGAGAATCCACTCTCCTTGGCTGCCAGATTCAGCAGTTCACGGTCGTAGTATTTAGCCCCAAAATCCATTGCCAGCATGCGGGCAATGTCATGCCCGCCACTGCCTAACTGACGTCCTACACAGATGATTATATCAGTTCCATTCATCATATCTTGTTTTTTTATCATTCTAAACACCCCCTCCTTTGGAGGGGCTTGCGGAGGCCTTCAATTTCTTCACATACCAAAAGAGCAGCGGCAACGTCATGGCAAACGAGCCGAAGTCACTGGCCGCCATCGAATACCACACGCCATCCAGTCCCATGAAGAGCGGGAAGACGTAGGCCATCGGGATGAGCAGGATGAGCTGGCGCGACAGCGAGAGGAAGATGCTGATTTTCACCTTGCCGATGCACTGAAAGAAATTGGTGATGACAGCCTGCGAACCCACCACGAAGAACACCAGCATATTGAGCCTGATGCCGCGTGCTGCCATTTCCAACAACTGAGCGCCCTGCGTCGTATCGGTATTGGTGAACACACGGGCTATCTCGCGTGGAAACATCATTGAGACAGTCCATCCCACCAGCAGAATAGCCGTCGCCACGCCAATCGTGAGCCACAAGCAGCGGAACATACGGTCATACTTCTCAGCACCATAGTTGTAGCCTACGATGGGCTGCATGCCCTGGTTCATGCCCATCACAAACATGAACAGCACCATCACGACCGAATTGGCTATCGAATAGGCACCCACGGCCATATCGCCTCCATAGCGCACAAACTGGTTGTTCATGAAGATGACCACCAGACAGGCCGTGGCATTCATCAGGAACGGCGAGATGCCAATGGCAATGATGTTACGCACCAGGTCGGCCTTCAACCGATAGATGCCACGCTTCAGGTGCAGCAGTTCGCGCTTGTCCGAGAATATCCACATCTGCCAGCACAACGCCATCGACTGGCTCGTTATCGTAGCCAGTGCCGCCCCCCGAATGCCCCACCTGAGCCACCATACGAAGGCTATGACCAGCAGGATATTCATGCCCACGGTGAACAGGGTGGCATACATGGCATGCCTGGGCTTTCCTGCTGCCCTGAGCACGGCATTCATGCCGAAATACATGTGAGTCACCATGTTACCCAACAGGATGACAGTCATAAACTCACGTGCGTAAGGCAGCGTCATGTCGCTGGCGCCGAAGAAGCGCAGTATGGGATTGAGGAACAGCAGACACACCGCCATGAAGAGGAAGCCCACAATGAGATTCAACGTCACGGTATTGCCCAGCAGGTACTCAGCAGTCTTATAATCCTTCTGGCCCAGCTTGACGCTGATGCACGTCGAGGCACCTATGCCCACGGCAGCACCGAAAGCAGCGCCAAGGTTCATCAGCGGGAAGGTAATGCCCAGACCGGCAATGGCCTCCGGGCCTACCACTTGGCCAATCATGGCGCGGTCGATGATATTATACAGGCTCGATGCCGTCATGGCCACGATGGCAGGCAGCGCATACTGCATCAGCAGGCTCCCTACAGGCTTCGTCCCTAATTCTAAAGCGGCTTGTTTATTGTCCATTATATATAAATAATGTGCAAAGGTACAAATTAGCAAGCGAACTTCCAAATCTTTTGAACTTAATTTGCTTTATTCCTTTTTTTTCCATACCTTTGCAGTCAAATGCAGGAACTATGAAGAAGGTTTACGCGTACATTATTATAATATGTGCCTGCCTGCTGACGGCATGCAGCAGCGGCGAAGCGGGCTATCGGATTGGCGTGTCGCAGTGCTCGGAAGGACGCTGGCGCAACAAGGTGAACCAGGAAATGCTGGCTGCCCAGCACCTGTATGAGCGGGACGTCAAGATTTGTATTGCCAACTCGTACGACGATGCCGCACGACAGGCGCGCCAGATTGACAGTCTGGCCACGACGGGTATTGACCTGCTGGTGGTGGCGCCGAACGAGGACTCGAAGGCCATCAATGATGCCATCGGGCGCGTCAGGCGGCAGGGACTACCGGTCATCTTTTTCGACCGCAAAACCAGCATGACAGACTATACGGCCTTCATAGGCGGCAATAACACGGAAGCCGGCGAGGTGGTAGGACGCTATGCTGCCACCCTGGGCCAGCGGATACTGGAAGTGACGGGCAGCATGAGCAGCTCGCCCGCTCAGGAGCGCCACAAAGGTTTTGAGCAGGCCATGGCCAGGCATCGCGGACTGGACTACGTCTGTGAGGTGAGCGACTGGACGGCCGAGGGCTGCCGGCAGTCGGTCAGCCGGCAGTTGGAAGCCGGCTTCAGGCCCGACGTCATCTTCTGCCACAATGACGCGCAGACCGTGGGTGCCCGCAAGGCCGTGGAGGCGGCAGGACTAGCGGGTACGGTGAAGCTGTTAGGCATAGACGGCATGCCTGACGAAGGGCTGCTCTACATGCAACAGGGCCGACTGAACGGCACCTACGTCTACCCGACCCACGGCGAGAAGATTGTACGACTGGCACTGGACATACTGACGGGCCGGCCCTACAAGCGCGACAATGCGCTGACGAGCATCATGGTGACGCCGGAGGAGATAGACCTTGTGGTCCTGAACGCTAAAGAACTGATGGCCCAGAACAAGGACTTGATAACCATCCACCAGCGACTGGAACGGACCTTCGGCCTCTACGACACCCAGCAGAAGGTGCTCTGGACGCTGGCGGTGACCTGCCTGGTGATGGTCATGGCCGTCGTTGCCATCTGGAGGGCCTACCGACAGACGCGCAAGGCGGTCCTCCAGCGGCAGGCCATGAATGAGGAGCAGACACTGTTCTATACCGATGCCAACCGGCGCAAGGTGACCGAAATCCTGAGCACGCCGCAAGAGCATCTGCCGCAGCCGCAGTCGCAGGACGTGCTGTTTGCCGAACGGCTGAACGAGGCCATCCGAAAGAACATGTCGAACCCCAACCTGAAGATGGACGAGCTGGGCGAGGAGTTAGGGCTGCGGCGCGTCCAGCTGTACCGTCGCGTGAAGGCCCTGACGGGTATGTCGCCCGTCGAGCTGCTGCGCCAGATGCGACTGCAGCAGGCCTACGTCCTGTTAGGCTCGACCACCAAGACGGTGGCCGAGATAGCGTTCGAAGTGGGTTTCAACACGCCGGGCTATTTCTCGAAGTGCTTCAAGGAGCAGTACGGCAAGTTGCCCATGGACTTGCGCGATAGTGCAACAAAAGATACATAATGCTCAAAATTTGTTTAATGTAACATATTTCGCAGCCGATGAACGATTCTTAACAGACGTTCGTCGGTTTCTTTTGTACTTTTGCATCACGTTTTTTAGATTTACTAACCAAACTAACATGCAAATGAAACAAAAGAGATTCATTCTGAGTATCCAGTTACTGCTGCTATGTACAATCATGTACGCGCAAAAACAGATTACTGGTACGGTGACGGACGCCATGGGGCCCGTCATCGGAGCTACTGTCATGGAGAAGGGCACGTCGAACGGTACGGTGACCGACTTCGACGGCAACTTCAAACTAAAGGTGGAGGCGGGCAAGACGCTGGTCTTCTCGTACATCGGTTATCAGACGCAAGAACTGCCGGCGCAAGACGGCATGCAGGTCGTCATGGAGGACGACGCACTGGCGCTGAACGAAGTGGTGGTGACGGGTTATACCACTCAGCGCAAGGCCGACCTGACAGGTGCTGTATCGGTAGTCAGCGTGACTGAGCTGCAGAAGCAGAACGAGAACAACCCGATGAAGGCCCTGCAGGGCCGCGTGCCGGGCATGAACATCCAGGCTGACGGTAACCTGGCCGGAGCCGCCACGGTACGCATCCGTGGTATCGGAACGCTCAACGACAACGACCCGCTTTACATCATCGACGGCGTACCCACCAAGGCCGGCATGCACGAGTTGAACGGTAACGACATCGAGTCCATCCAGGTGCTGAAGGACGCTGCCTCGGCCTCCATTTACGGCTCGCGTGCCGCCAATGGTGTCATCATCATTACCACCAAGAAGGGCAAGGACGGCAAGGTGAAGGTGAACTTCGACGCGTCGGTGGCGGCCTCGTTCTACAAGAACAAGATTGAGACCATGAACGCCGAGCAGTGGGGCCGTGCCTTCTGGCAGGCCAGCGTCAACGACGGTCTGAACCCGAACAACAACAACCTGGGCTACAATTTCAACTGGAGCTACGACCAGAATGGAACACCCAGGCTTAACGGCCTGACGATGGATATGTTCATAGACGAGAACGCCACCGTGCGCTCGGCTGATACCGACTGGTTCAAGGAGATTACGCGTACGGGCGTAGTACAGCAGTACAACCTCTCGGTGAGCAACGGCAACGAGAAGGGCAACTCGTTCTTCTCGGTAGGCTACTACAACAACCTCGGTACCATCAAGGAGTCGCAGTTCAGCCGCCTGTCGGCACGTGCCAATGCCGACTACAAGCTCTTTGACGGCAAGGTGGTCATCGGCGAGAACTTCACCGTCAACCGCACCAAGGGCACCGATGCTCCTGGCGGCATTCTGGAGAACGCCCTGGAGTTTAACCCCAACTTCCCCATCTATGCCGAGAATGGCGAGTATGCCCAGGCCCTCGGCGCCTACTCCGAGCGCGAGAATCCCCTGAGCCTGCTCCATAATAATAAGGATAACGAGTACACCCAGTGGCGCATGTTCGGTGATGCCCACGTGAGCATCACCCCGTTCAAGAACTTCATGATCCGCACCACCCTGGGCATTGACTACTCGCAGAAGGAACAGCGCTTCTTCACTTACCCCATAGCCAATGGTAAGGTAAAGCGCACCGACACGGCTGCCGAGAGCAAGCAGGAGCACTGGATGCGCTGGATGTGGAACGCCATTGCCACCTACAACTTCGAGGTAGGTCTGCACCGTGGTGATGCCATGATTGGTATGGAGGTGAACCGCCAGGACTACAAGTGGAACTCGGCCAAGCGCTACGAGTTGAGCATCCTGAACACCGACTATATGTGGCCGTCGGCAGGTACGGGCCGCCAGCTGGCATTAGGCTCTGGCGAGGGCTTCTCGCTGGTGTCCTACTTCGGCAAGGTCAACTACACCTACGCCGACAAGTACATGGCATCGCTGACGGTACGTCGCGACGGCTCGAGCCGCTTCGGCCATAACAACCAGTACGGTACCTTCCCCTCCGTCTCGGCCGGTTGGCGCATTACTCAGGAGAAGTTCATGAAGGGTACCGGCAAGTGGCTGGACGACCTGAAGCTGCGCTACTCGTGGGGTCAGACTGGTAACCAGGAAATTTCCAATACCGCTCGCTACACGCTCTACCAGGCTGTCGTCTCGACCGGCCTGTGGGAGAGCGGTGCCGCCGGTTCAACTTACGACATTGCCGGCACCAACGGCGGTTCCATTCTGAACAGCGGTTATGTACGCTCGCAGCGTGGCAACGAAGACATCAAGTGGGAGACCACCACACAGCACAACATCGGCCTGGACTTCGCGCTCCTTGGCAACGAGGTCTACGGTAGCATCGACTGGTTCCATAAAAAGACAAAGGACATCCTGCTCTTCATGGCCGGTATCGCCTCGATGGGCGAGGGCGCCTCGCAGTGGATCAATGCCGGCGAGATGAAGAATACCGGTTGGGAGTTCTCGCTGGGCTACCGCCACAAGTTGCAGAACGGACTGTCGTGGGACATCAATGGTAACATCAGCCGCTACTCGAACGAGATTACCAAACTGCCAGAGACCGTCGCTGCCAAGGGCAACTTCGGCGGCAATGGCGTGAAGAGCGTCGTAGGGCACCCCATGGGTGCACAGGTGGGCTACACCGCCGACGGACTCTTCAAGAGCCAGGAGGAGATTGACAACCACGCCATTCAGGAGGGCGCCGGACTGGGCCGCATCCGCTGGCAGGACCTCAACGGCGACGGCCGCATCACCGAGGCCGATCAGGACTGGATATACGACCCGACGCCTGACTTCACATGGGGTCTGAACATCTACCTGCAGTACAAGAACTTCGACTTCACCATGTTCTGGCAGGGCGTGCAGGGCGTCGACGTAGACTGTCGTGGATTCAAGTCGCAGACCGACTTCTGGGCCAACAGTGCCATCAACGTGCCATACCTGAACAAGGGCAAGCGCGTGCTCGACGCCTGGACACCGGCCAACATGGGCAGCGACATTCCCGCACTGACCACATCGGACAACAACAACGAGGGCCGTGTGTCGTCATACTACATCGAGAACGGCTCGTACGCCAAGCTGCGCACTGTCCAGCTGGGCTACAACATTCCGAAGAGCTTCACCGACAAGCTTAGCCTGGAGCGCCTGCGCCTCTACCTGTCGGCACAGAACCTGCTGACCATCAAGAGCGGCAAGTTCTCAGGCGTCGACCCCGAGAACCCCGGCTTCAACTATCCCATTCCGCTCAACCTGACCTTCGGACTGAACGTCGGATTCTGAGTTAAGAAATATAATTAAGAGTTAAGAATTAAGAGTTAAGATAATATGATTACCAAGATATTCAGCATGATGAAGAGAAGAATGGCGGCAGCAAATTCTTCATCCTTCATTCTTCATTCTTCATTTATTATAGTCTTTTCCCTGCTTGCTACTTCCTGCAGCAAATTTCTGGAAGAGCAAGTGCCTCAGGCCACGCTGACACAAGACGAGGTGAAGGACCCCAAGTACATTGACAACGTGCTGACCTCAGCCTATGCCGGACTGCTGTCCATTGAGGACATGAACGCCTCGTTCTCACTCTGGAACTACGACACCCGCTCTGACGATGCCTACGTAGGCGGTGCCGGATTCTCCGACGGCGACGTGTTCCACAACCTGGAGCGTGGCAACGGTTTCCTGACCACCGACTGGAACTTCGGCTCCATCTGGTCCAAGCTCTACAACTATCTGTCGCGCGTGTCGCTGTCAATCGACGTGCTGGCCACGGCCGACCAGCAGAACGCCACCATCCAGCAGCGCACGGCCGAGATGAAGTTCCTGCGCGCCTACGGCCACTTCCAGCTGAAGCGCCTGTTCAAGAAGATTCCGTTCGTCAACAAGCCGAACATGACGGAGGAGGACTATAACAACCTGTCGAACACCGAATACACGAACGACGAGGGCTGGCAGCAGATCATCAACGACCTGGAGGATGCCTATCAGGTACTGCCCGTCAGCCAGACCGAGAAGGGACGCCCGACGAAGGCCGCCGCCGCCGCATTCCTGGCCAAGGTCTACCTCTACAAGGCTTACCATCAGGATGATGCCAGCAGCAACAAGGTGACGAGCATCAACAGCGACGACCTGCAGAAGGTCGTGGAGTATACCAATCCCAGCATCTTCACCGCCGCCGGCTACGGACTGGAGAGCGACCTGCACAACAACTTCCGCCCCGAGGAAGCCTACGAGAACGGCAAGGAGAGCATCTGGGCCGTGCAATACTCGAAGAACGACGGTACCACATGGGGCAACCTGAACTTCTCCAACCGTCTCATCGTGCCCTGCATACCCAAGGTTCATGACTCGGGTGCCGACTTCTACAAGCCCTCTCACAACCTGGTCAACGCTTACCGCACCAACAGCGACGGACTGCCCCGTCTGGACGACTTCAACAGCACGGACTATACCGTCGGCAGCGGCGAGACCGTAGACCCGCGTCTGTTTGTCACCGTCGGCGTGCCTGGCACTCCCTATATGTTCAATCCCGCCTACATGATGGCTGAGAGCAATACCTGGAGCCGCTCTGGCGGTAACTACGGCTACTTCGTGTCACTGAAGCAGAACGTAGACCCCGCACTGACCGATGTCTACATCTACAACTGCGACAACCAGTGGGCGTCGTCCATGAACCGCATCGTGTTCCGCTATGCCGACGTACTGCTCATGCGTGCCGAGGCACTCATCCAGCTCGGACAGACCGCCGAGGGCATCCAGCTCGTCAATCAGGTGCGCGACCGTGCCAACGGCATGATTAAGAACAGCGTCGTGGCCAACTATCAGGTGAAGTACGGCGTGCGCTACGCCGTAGGACGCTACAACGGTTCCTACGACAAGGAAACGGCCATGAAGATACTGAAGATGGAGCGCCGACTGGAACTGGCCATGGAGGCCGAGCGTTTCTTCGACCTCGTGCGCTGGGGCGATGCCGCAACGGTCATCAACCGCTTCTATGCTACCGAGAGCGAGAAGATGAACTTCCTGGAAGGTTCGTCGTTCACGGCCGACAAGAACGAGTACTGTCCCGTTCCCTACGAGCAGATAGCCGCCTCGAACGGCCACTACCAGCAGAACTGCGGAAACTGGTAAGAATTAAAAGTTAAGAATTTAGAATTAAGAGAGAATTATGATTACCAAGATAAAGAATTTCATACTGACAGGCCTGGTATGCTGTGGCATCATTGCCATACTGGCCGCCTGCACTGACGACAACACCAGCGGCATGAACCTGAGCGGTGAGTGCTTCGTACAAGAGCTGGAACTCAACGGTCAGTACGCTGCTACCGTCAATCTGGAGAAACGGCTCCTCAAGGTGAAGGTGCCTGTAAACTTCACGGCTAAGAACAACATGGAGATCACGAAGCTGACACTCTCCGACGGTGCCACGTCGAACCTCAAGGTGGGCGACCGCCTCAATCTTGACGGCTCCCAAACGCTGCGCGTGGCTAACGGCGACCGCGTCATGGACTATCAGCTCTCGGTTCGCAACGACGAGGCCGTCATGACCAATTTCCTCCTTGAGGGCGTCAAGGGGGCCATCAATCAGGCCGACAAGACCATCACCGTATCAGTGACCGCCAACAGCGGCATCGACCTCTCCAACGCCACCTTCGAGGTGGAGTGCAGCGAGGATGCCGTCTGCAGTCCGGCCAGCGGCACGAAGGCCAACTTCACCGAGCCCGTCCAGATTACGCTGACCGACAATACGGCCTCTAGCACCTATACCGTCTACGTGACGCTCATCTCCAGGCCTGTGGCACTGTTCGTCGGCGAGGCTGAGAATATCGAGCTGCTCAATGTCGAGGAGAAGGCTGCCGCCAAGTGGCTCACCGGCAATATTTCGGGCGCCGCCTATGCGTCGTGGGACGACATTGCCACTGGCAACATGGACCTGGACGAGGTGAAGTTCGTGTTCTTCCACCGCCACTGCACGCCCTACGGCAACTACAACGGCTTCGTCGATGCCGAGGCTAAGGCCATGACGGCACTGCCCAAGATGAAGGAGCTGTGGCAGCGCGGCGTCGGCTTCGTACTGGGGCGCTCGGCCGTCAACTATGCCATCGCACTGGGTGCACAGCCCGAGGATTCCTATCCCAACAATGTATGGGGTACCGATGGCGAGGGTTCCGACCTGATGGGCCCGGAGCCTTGGACCTACCGCGTCTACGACATCGCTCACCCGCTGTGGCAGAACCTGAAGCGCTCGCCAGGACTGGGCGACGACCGTATCATCACGCTCGACGAGGGCTACACCATCTGTAACACGACGTCACAGTTCGGATTCTGGGGCGACTATCCAGACAAGGAGGCTGTTGAGGCCAAGACTGGCGGTCGCGCGCTGGGCGGCGACGGTAACGTCTCGTCATGGGAACTGAAGAGTGCCGGCGGCAACTACGGCAAGGGCGGCATCATCTGCCTGGGCTCGGGTGTGCTCGACTGGGCTTCACCCACCCCCTACACCTCCAACTATCACGACAACATGGGTACCATCATGCTGAACGCATTTGATTACTTAACGAAATAACTTAACAACTGAATAGCCTTATGAAATATATCAATAAGATGTTCTCTGCAGGTTTGGCCTGCTGCCTGTTCAGCGCAACGCTGACAGCCTGCTCTGATAAAGATGTCGTGGGCGATCCCGCCAAAGACTGGGCTGGCACCACCACGCTGTTTGAGACTGCCGACGAGAAGGGCTTCTCCACCTACTACACCCCAGCCATCGGGCGTGTGGGCGACCCCATGCCCTTCTACGACCAGAAAGACGGCAACTTCAAAGTGCTCTATCTTCAGGAGTATGTCAACAATTTCAGCCACCGTTTCCATCCCTTCTGGGCTGTCGAGACCACCGACGGCTGCAACTACCAGTCACTGGGCGAAATCATTCCCTATGGCGATAATGACTACCAGCAGGATGCCGCCCTCGGCACCGGCTGCTGCTACTACAGCGAGCAGGACGGAACCTACTACATCTACTACACAGGCCACAACGGCAACTGCAAGAACCGCGAGGTCGTGATGCGTGCCACGTCGAAGGACTTCCAGACCTGGACCAAGGACCCGCTGTGGGCACTCAACGGCCCCGACTACGGCTACTCCGGCAACGACTTCCGCGACCCCCAGATCTTCAAGGGCGACGACGGATTGTACCACATGGTCATCTCCACCTATCCGAAGAACGGCGGCGACCCACGGTTTGCCGAGTTCACGTCCAGCGACCTGAAGAGCTGGACCGACGCCGGCTCGTTCAAGATGATTTGGGACCGCATGCTGGAGTGTCCGGACATCTTCAAGATGGGCGACTACTGGTACCTCGTCTACAGCGAGTCTGTCAAGACATCGTGGAGCCGTAAGGTGAAGTACATGATGGCTCGCAGCTGGGACGAGCTGAAGAATTGCTTCAACGACGGACCCAAGTGGCCTGCTGACGGACGCGAGGGTGTGCTGGACAGCCGTGCCTTCTATGCCGGCAAGACGGCCAGCAACGGCATCGACCGCTACATCTGGGGCTGGTGTCCCTTCCGCTCGGGTGGCAACATCGACGAGATGAACGTCAACGTGGGCGGCGGCGACGGCAACGAGCCCAACTGGTCCGGTGCGCTCGTCTGCCACAAGCTCGTCCAGCATGCCGACGGCACGCTGACCTGTGGCGCCGTACCGGCCATGGCCGCCAAGTACAATCAGCAGCAGAACGTCAGCGTCATGGCCAGCAACGGCTACACAGGCGGCACGCTGCAGGGCGACAATGCCTACGTGCTCTACAGCCGACTGGGCCGCTGCAACCACATCTCGCTGACCGTCACCACGTCAGGCAACTGGGACAAGTTCGGCATCTCGCTCGTTCGCGGCTCCGATGCCAGGAAGTATTACACCATGGTCTTCAACCCCGAGAACGAGAACTGGCGCAAAATCAACTTCGAGCAGGAAGGCCCAGAGGGCCGGGGTTTCATTGACGGCATCGACAGCTACGGCTTCGACCGTCCCGCCGACAACGTCTACAAGATTGACATCTACACCGACAACTCTGTCCTTGTCATGTACGTCAACGACAACGTCTGCTACACCCAACGCATCTACGGCATCCAGAAGAACTGCTGGAGCCTTAACAACTACGGCGGTTCGGTCACCGTCAGCGACGTGAAGATCAGTCAGCAGTAATTGGTTAGTAACGACATAAAGTAGTTTTTTGAAAGATCCGTCCATGGCGCGCATAGCGTGACCTTGGGCGGAACTTTCGTGTTGTGCGGTTGAAATTGTTTTCTTAATGTGAACACAGCAAGTCCTGTTTTGGTTCTTGCTCTGGATGCCAATTCGCAGGCTTCCTCGATAGTGTTGAACACGGCTCCGCTCCAGACTCTGGAGATTTGCGAGAAGAGCCTGTGCTCAATAGGGTTCCACTTGGAGCAGTAAGGCGAGTAATGGGCGATTCTGATGTTAACACCCAGTCTCTTCGCCAGTTTGATGAGCCACCATTTGAATTGCCAACTCCTTGCATTGTTCGACCCGCCTCCATCGCAGAGGATGAGTATGGTCTTTACGCTTGGATAGATGTGTCTGAGATTCTCCTCCCACTGCTGGGCAAAGCATTCACAGGCAAACTCGGCAGTGTCGTGGCTAACTCCGAAGGTCATCATGGCGACCTCTGTAGACGGTCTTGCGGTCGAAGCCAAGGATGCCGCAAACAAGGCTTACGCCATGTCTGCCATGCCTGTTGGCTATCAGGGCGGCGAACTGTCTCGCCTGTCTCTCGTTGGCGTCCTTGAGGTACTCCATCTCTTCGTCTTTTACTATATCTGCTGGAATTTTCGTAACCTGCATAACTGCTTGGAATCCAGCTATAAAGGTACGAATTTTTCGGCAGATTTAAGAATATAAAGTGTTAATAATCAATAAGTTATAAATATTATTCAAATAAGATATGATGTGTAAATTTAGAGTGATATATAGTGGTTTGATGACTGCTCTGGAAGAGCAGAAATCGTACCAAGTTATTTTTTAACGATTACATAATAAAAACAGGTTACACCTCTAACACCTCTAACACCCGAATATGAGGTAGTTTTTATGAAACCAACATCTCTTTGCCGAATCGCGGCTCCTTGCGTCTGAACGGAGGCGCCGTTTGAAAATTTAGAGCCGCTATTTTTTCAAATGGGGCCGCTATTTTTTCAAACGGAGGCGCTATTTTTTCAAATGGAGCCTCCGTTTTTATGGGACTCAGCCAGCAATTTCAGGTGTTAGAGGTGTTAGAGGTGTTACCCCTTTTTCTTGGTGCAAAGGTAACAGAAGGGTGGTGTGCGTACAATATCTGGTTCATCGGCTTCAACCGTCTGCTATCAGAACATTTCATCGCGCACCGCGACATCAGTTTCTATGCCGACCAGCTCTGCATCACGGGCGACTATCTCTCGCGTATCGTCAAACGGGTGTCTGGCCGAACTGTCGGTGACATGATCAACCAGATGCTGATGATGGAGGCCTGCTACCTGCTGCGTACGTCCAGCCTGAGTATAGCACAAATTTCCCAACGACTGCATTTCTCAGAACCTGCGTCTTTCACCCGATTCTTCATCCGCGTGAAAGGCATGACGCCCAAGGAGTTCAGAAACAAGGCCGTTCATGCTTAATGAACAACAGCAAGGTGGGCATGCCGAAGCGATAGCCCCACTTGCTGATGACAAAGTCATAAAAATATAGAATTTGCTACCGCACGATTGTTACAGAAGCAAGGCTATGGCCTCGACATCTTTGCCCTCGTAGAAACGTGGTTCGAAGACAGGCTTGTACTGAAAGTCGCCGAAACGGAACAGCTGGAGAGCACAGAACTGGCGGTCGTCGCACAAGCAGAGTTCCAGACGGAAGTTACCGTTGGCACCGGCCGCAGGCTTGCCCTTCTGCTGGATGTCGGCAGCCATCTTGTCGAGCGGCATGCCTAACAGGCGCTCCACGCGCTCGCCCTCCGTGGGGCTGTACTCCTGGATGTAGACTTTCACCTGACTTTGGGTGGGCGTATAGACAACCTTGGTTGAAAACAGTGATTTCTTAATCTCGATATGCTGATATGCGGAGAGGGCAGCAGCCATCTCCAAGTTTTTGATACTTGACATAGTTTCTTATTGCCAAAGCGGCCTTTATGGCCGATTGGTTACATATATATTAATAATGTGAATAAAAAATGTGTGTGTCCCTGGGGTAACCGGCGCTATGTCAACGAATGATGTGCCTCAGTGCGATGACGTAATAGTCGCACGAGGCAGACAGGCAGAATGGTGCCGTCTCCAGACGGCATCTGCTGTCGAAGTAGGAATAAAGGGGTTTGACTATATGCTGCCGTATGGCAAAACTGCCGAACGGCGTAATAGTTCTTTCCGTCTTTGAAACCTGGGTAGGAAGGACGCGCTGAGGACGAGAACTGCAAATGCGGTAAATCTGCGAGGCATCGGTCAGTGTGGCTTCCTGATGATGCCGATGCTGCGGAGCCAGGACGGACGACTCTCGATGCTGACAGGTCTCTCTGGCGGTCGCATCATCATGGCTCTGCCAGTTTAACAAAACCGCCAGACACGCAACGATAAGAGCCGCGAATATCCTTGTTGTCATCAAAGCCCGTCTCATTCCGGCTGCAAAGGTACAAAATTTTTCCTTAATATATCCATATTACTTACAAAATCTTCTTGACGCAGTTCTTTTCCACCACAAACACCTCGCTACGAACCTTCAGGAATTCAGATCGAAGTTATACGGCATTTATGTTCGTCGACCATAAGGATTCCTCGGTTGGCCAAGGACAGCAGTACGATGATGTAGTCAATCCAGTGCATGGCTCATCGTTTGGGGTAACAAGCAATGGCGATTTTCTCGCAATCGGCGTCGGGCAGCTGTGTAAGGGGCATGAGCATATACGGCTCGCAGAGCCCCTTCAGACTCATCATCACCTTCAGCGCCGCCAGGCTCTGGCCGAGCGTCCGGTTTTTCTGATAGATGGCGGCTATCTCATTGGTTTCGTCCTGCAGGCGGTTGGCGGTGGCCATGTCGCCTGCAACGGCAGCGTCGTAAAGCCGTCGGAACATATCGGGCACGTAGTTGCCCGTCGACGGCACGATGCCGTTGCCGCCCAACTCCAGAGCGTGTGCCGACTGGGCTGCCCAACCACAGAAGTAGGCAAAGTCGTCCCGCTCCCTGGCTATCTCGATACATTGCGCCATGCGCTCCAGGTCGCGCTCTGAATCCTTCAGTCCCACGATATTGGGATGGTGGGCCAACCGGCGGATAACACCCACGGGAACCGACATGTGGGTGGTTGCCGGAATATTGTAGAGCATCAACGGCCCCTCAATGCTGTCGGCCAGCGTCTTGTAGTACTCATACATCTGCTCCTCTGTCAGCGCATAGCAGGTGGGCAGCGTGGCTACGATGACGTCGGCACCCAGTGACGTATACGCATTGGCCTGGCTGAGGAGCTCGCTGAAGCAGTTGCCCGTCAGTCCGGCATAGACCAGGATTCGCCCGCGGGCCGCCTTGACAGCGGTCTGGACAAAGAGCCGGCCGTCGGACTGGCTCACGCTGTTGCCCTCGCCGGTGGTTCCCATCAGCAAGGGCGACACCCTGTGGCCGGCGAAAAAGTTGACAATGCGCCCGACGGCCTCCACGTCGAGCCGTCCGTCCCGAACGACGGGGGTGACCATCGGCACCACCACGCCATGATACTTGCTGTTGTTCATTATTTTCTAAGTACTGGTTTCTATTAAGACGTGCAAGCGGCTGAAAAGTCATCATGACGGTGCATCAGCATCGATGGTAAAAAAAACACGCGGGGTTGCACTTATATCATAAATAATGTGTAACTTTGCACCCGCCCCAAAAAAGAGAACAGAACTACAATGAAGAAACTAATGTATCTTCTGACCATTCTGGCAGCTGCCAGTCTCTGCCAACAGGCCTCGGCACAGAAAGACTCGCTGGCACTGCCAGAAGTGGTGGTCACCGGTGCCCGGCAGGCCGTCGACATCCGTCATCTGCCCATGACCGTCACGGTCATAGACCGCCAGCAGCTGACCGCTCAACACCAGTACTCGGTGCTGCCCGCCGCGATGCAGCAGGTGCCGGGACTCTTCGTCACCAGCCGTTCCATGCTGGGCTACGGCGTGTCGACGGGAGCCTCCGGAGAAATCAACCTGCGCGGCATCTCCGGCTCATCAGGCCAGATGATGGTGCTTATCGACGGCCACCCACAGTACCAGGGCGTCTACGGCCACCCTATCAGCGACAGCTATCAGACCATGATGGCCGAGCGGATAGAAGTGCTGCGCGGACCGGCCTCCGTGCTCTACGGCAGCAATGCCATGGGAGGTGTCGTGAATATCGTCACGCGCCAGGTGCCACGCGACACCGTAGCCACCCACGTCTCGCTGGCTGCCGGCAGCTGGGGGACGCTCCAGGCCGAGGCCACGAACCAGCGGCGCAGCGGCAAGTTCAGCAGTACGGTGGCCCTGCAATACGGGCGCACCGACAACCACCGCCCGAACATGGGTTTCGAACAGTACGGCGGCTATGTCAAGGTGGGCTACGACTTCAACAGCCATTGGGATGGCTATGCCGACCTGAACCTGACGCACTTTAATGCCAGCAATCCGGGCACCGTCATGCAGCCCAAATGGGAGAACGACCAGTACATCACCCGTGGCGTGGCCAGCCTGGTGGTGAGCAACCACTACGACAGGACCAGCGGCGCCATCAGCGTTTTCGACAATTTCGGTCGCCATAAGATCAACGACGGCTACCAGCCCGACAGCGGCAAGCCACAGACCGACTTGTTCCGCTCGAAGGATGCCGTAGCCGGTGTGTCGGCCTATCAGACCGTGCAGCTCTTTCAGGGCAACCACACGACGGTGGGATTCGACTACCAGCACATCTACGGCCGGGCCTATTACACCAACCGACAGACGGGCGAGACGGTCACGACACAACAGCGGCTCAAGCAGAGCGCCCATGCCCATGAGAATGAGGTGGCCGGCTACGCAGACTTCCGTCAGGACGTAACCAGCTGGCTCACCGTCGACGGCGGACTACGTTTCGACCACCACTCGACGGCAGGCAACGAATGGGTGCCGCAGTTCGGCGTGGTAGTGCGCCCCATGCCGTCGGCCGAGGTTAAGCTGACGGCCAGCAAGGGATTCCGCAATCCCACCAATAAAGAGATGTACCTCTACGGCACGGCCAATCACGACTCACTGCGTGCCGAACGGCTGTGGAACTACGAAGTCGCCTGGAGCCATCGCATCGGCACGTTCAGCTACGGCCTCAACGCCTATTATATAAAAGGTGATAATATGATACAAACCGTAGCCGGGAAAAACGTCAATACCGGGGCTATCGAAAACTACGGCGCAGAGTTTCAGGCCAGTTATCGCATCGGCAACGGCCTGACGCTGAGCACCAACCACTCGCTACTCCACATGAAAAACAAGGTGGTGGCTGCTCCGACCTACAAGGGAGCACTTGATGCCAACTACCAGGCCGGGAAGTGGCACGTTCAGGCTGGTGCGCAGTACATCAGCGGACTCTACACGGAGGTGGGAGCCAGCGAGACCAAGGAACAGTTCTGCCTGGTACATGCCTCCGTCGGCTACGACCTCAGCCGAAGCCTGTCGCTATGGGCACGCGGCGAGAACCTGCTGGCCCAGAAGTATGAAATCAACAAGGGCTATCCCATGCCCCGCGCCACGGTCATGGCCGGCGTAGACGTCAGCTTCTGACATCAGCCCTCAGCCTTCAGCCCTCAGCCATCAGCCATCAGCCATCAAACCTCAGCCCTCAGCCATCAAACATCAGCCCTCAGCCATCTCATCGTAACATCCGCTGGCTGTGACACTTGCAGTCAGCGGATGCTTTTTGCTCGTCTGCCATTAACTATTTTTTGCAAAAAAAAGTGCCAAGGAGCATACGTTGTTCTGGTTATTTTTCGTACCTTTGCAAACGAATCGGGTTTTCCAAAACGGATAACTTTCCGGAAGCCCGAAGACGAAAAGTTGTCCGAAACGGAAAACTTTTCTAGTTGACAGTTGACAGTTGACAGTTGACAGTTGAGAGTTAAAACATACGGAACATAGAGAGATACATACAATGGAAATTAAGAATTTTACCATTACGAAGCGTGACGGCTCCAAGGATCGCTTCTCGTTAGACAAGATTATGAATGCCATCGTCAAGGCGTTTGAGAGTGTGGACGAACCCGCAGACCTCGGCACAGTATCTAAGATTCTGAGCCATCTGGACATGCACGACGACATCAAGGTGGAGGACATCCAGAACCAGGTGGAAGAGGCGCTGATGCGCGAAGGCTTCTACAAGGTGGCCAAGTCGTTCATCCTGTACCGTCAGGAGCATTCCGAGGACCGCGACACCCTGGAGAAGATGATGTTCCTCTCGGAGTACACCGAGTCGGTGAATGCTGCTACGGGTTCAAAGTACGATGCCAATGCCAACGTGGAGCACAAGAACATTGCCACGCTGATTGGCGAGCTGCCCAAGTCGAACTTCATCCGACTGAACCGACGCCTGCTGGTGGACCGTATCAAGAAGATGTACGGCAAGGAGCTGGCAAACGAATATATCGACAAGCTGACGCATCACTTTATCTACAAGAATGACGAGACGTCGCTGGCCAACTACTGTGCATCCATCACGATGTACCCCTGGCTCATCGGCGGCACGACGGCCATTGGCGGCAACTCCACGGCTCCCACAAACCTGAAGTCGTTCTGCGGCGGTTTCGTCAACATGGTGTTCATGGTCAGCTCCATGCTTTCTGGAGCATGTGCCACGCCGGAATTCCTGATGTATATGAACTACTTCATAGGCAAGGAATACGGCAAGGACTACTGGCAGCACCCCGAACAGCAGGCCGACCTGAGCCTGAAGAAGCGCAGCATAGACAAGGTCATCACGGATTACTTTGAGCAGATTGTCTACACGCTGAACCAGCCGACCGGCGCACGCAACTATCAGGCCGTCTTCTGGAATGTAGCCTACTACGACAGGTACTATTTCCAAAGCATCTTCGGCGAGTTCTACTTCCCCGACGGGTCACAGCCCGACTGGGACGGGCTCTCATGGCTGCAGAAGCGGTTCATGAAGTGGTTCAACCAGGAGCGCACGAAGACCCTGCTGACCTTCCCCGTGGAGACGATGGCACTGCTCGTCGACGGGAACGGCGAGTGCAAAGACAAGGAGTGGGGAGACTTCACTGCAGAGATGTATGCCGAGGGCCACTCGTTCTTCACCTATATGAGTGACAATGCCGACTCGCTCAGTTCCTGCTGCCGCCTGCGCAATGAAATCACCGACAACGGCTTCAGCTATACGCTTGGTGCCGGTGGTGTCTCGACGGGTTCGAAGTCGGTGCTCACCATCAACCTGAACCGCTGCATCCAGTATGCCGTCAACCACAAGATGGACTATCTGCAGTACCTCAGCGGCATCATCGACCTGTGCCACAAGGTGCAGATAGCCTACAACGAGAATCTTAAGGAGCTGCAGGCTCACGGTATGCTGCCCTTGTTTGATGCCGGTTACATCAACATCAACCGCCAGTATCTGACCATCGGCATCAACGGCCTGGTGGAGGCTGCTGAGTTCATGGGACTGAAGATTACGCCCAATGACGACTACAAGCACTTCGTGCAGGGCATTCTCGGACTGATTGAGAAGTACAACAAGCAGTACCGCTCGAAGGAGGTGATGTTCAACTGCGAGATGATTCCTGCAGAGAATGTCGGCGTCAAGCACGCCAAGTGGGACCGCGAGGACGGCTATTTCGTGCCCCGCGACTGCTACAACTCCTACTTCTACGTGGTTGAGGACGATTCGCTCAGCTTCATTGACAAGTTCAAGCTGCACGGTCGCCCCTATATCGAGCACCTCACGGGCGGTTCCGCCCTGCACATGAACCTGGACGAGCACCTCTCGAAGCAGCAGTACCTGCACCTGCTGAAGGTGGCAGCCCAGGAGGGATGCAACTACTTCACGTTCAACATCCCCAATACCGTCTGCAACGACTGCGGCCACATTGACAAGCGCTATCTGAAGGAGTGTCCGCACTGCCACTCCAAGAATGTGGACTACATGACGCGCATCATCGGCTACCTCAAGCGCGTCTCCAACTTCTCACAGCCCCGTCAGGAGGAGGCTGCCCGTCGATACTACGCACACGCTGAGAAATAATCAGGTTATGCTGAAATACGTTAATACGGGGGTTGTTTTTCAGGAGATACCCGACGAAGTGACACTGGCAATTAACATTTCCAATTGCCCGTGTCATTGTCCGGGCTGTCACAGCCAGTACCTGTGGAAAGACAGCGGGCTGCCGCTCACCACCGATGCCATTGACAACTTTGTCAGCCAGTATGGCACCGATATCACCTGCATTGCCTTTATGGGTGGCGATGCCGACCCTAAGGGTGTCAGCCAGCTGGCACAGTATATCCACGAGTTCCACTCTCAGTTTCATGTGGCCTGGTACAGCGGTCGCCTGCGCGTACCGCATTTCGTCAACAAGCAGGACTTCGACTTCATCAAGATTGGCCCCTACATCCGGCACCTTGGCCCCCTGAAGTCGCCGACGACCAACCAGCGGCTCTACCGTCGGCAGACAGACGGCACTTTCGAGGACATCACTTACCGCTTCTGGCGCCAGCGCGACGTAGCGGTTTAAGACAATCATCACAGACTATGGTGCGACATCTATTGACAACAGCAGCACTATTGGCCGCAGTTCAGTGCGCCCAGGGCCAGAACGACAAGCGCCCTCAGCCCTCAGCCCTCAGCCCTCAACTGTCAACTCTCAACTCTCAACTGTCAACTCTCAACATGGACAGCCCGACGTTTGTACCGACCGTCAAGGTTGGCAAAGTGCTGGAGGGGGGCGACAGCATCCAGTACATGGAGATGAACAATGTCTATGTCTTTCCTCCCGTCGAGTTCAAGAGCAAGCGCCAGGCTCAGGCTTACATGCGGTTGGTGAAGAATGTCAAGACGGTGCTGCCCATTGCCAAGGAAGCCAACATGATCATGATGGAGACGGCCGAATACCTGGAAACGCTGCCCACGAAGAAGGCCAAGGAGGAACACATGAAACGCGTGGAAAAAAGCATCATGCAGGAGTACAAGCCCCGCATGAAGAAACTGACCTACTCGCAGGGCAAACTGCTCATCAAACTCATCTACCGTGAGAGCCATTCCTCCAGTTACGAACTGATACAAGCCTTTCTCGGCCCGCTTCGTGCCGGGTTCTATCAGGCCTTCGCCTGGGCCTTTGGCGCCTCGCTGAAGAAAGAGTACGACGCAGAGGGCGTAGACCGCCTGACAGAGCGTGTGGTCCTCATGGTTGAGGCCGGCCAGCTATGATGCGCGCCTTGCTCTCCCTCGTAGTTCTCCTTGCCTGGACTGTTACGGCAGTGCCGCAGTCCATGGAGGCGCAGCCTCCCTCCACATTCCCTTCTTGGGAACAGCTCTTCCGCGACTGGATGAGCCTCGAGGACGTAGACTACGGTGAGGACACCTTCGAACTCCTGGCCAGTCTGGCCGAAAACAAGCTGAACCTCAACCAGGCCACCCGTGAGGAACTGGAACAGCTGCCTTTCCTCTCTGCTGCTCAGATAGAGGAACTCATAGCCTACCGGGACCGCTACAAACCCATGCGGAGTGTCAACGAGCTGTTGATGATACGGAGCCTCGACTGGAATACCCGCCGCCTGCTGGCCTGTTTCGTACATTGCGGCATTGCCGAAGCCCCCACTTCTGGCCTCCCTTCACTCTCCACCCTTCTCCATGAAGGCCGTAACACCCTGCAGGCCACCCTCAAGGTTCCTTTCTATGAGCGCAAGGGCGACCGGAACGGCTATGCCGGCTATCGCTATCGCCACGACCTGCGCTATC
>DFGF01000036.1 GCA_002371715.1 Prevotella sp. UBA3757 | reverse complement strand
CCCCGCCGTTTTAGTAGAAAACGACACGCTCTGGCTATTTACCGGACATGATGCCGCCGGCAATCAGTCGGGCTACGTGATGAAAGACTGGTTGCTCTACTCCACCACCGACATGAAGCACTGGACAGAATATCCCTCGCCCCTGCGCGTCGACGACTTCAAGTGGGCCGACAGCCATCAGGCCTACGCCGGACACGTGGCACGCGGTAAGGACGGACGCTACTACTGGTACGTCTCCACCAACTGGTGCGGCATCGGCGTGGCCGTTAGCGACAAAATTACCGGACCGTACAAAGACGCACTCGGGAAACCCTTGCTCACCAACAAGGATTGCTTCGCCTCGAAACACAGTTGGGCGTGCATCGATCCCGCTATCCTCATCGACGATGACGGCACACCGTATATCGTCTGGGGTAACAAAGAGTGCTACTACGCCAAGCTGAAGGACAATATGACGGAGATTGACGGCGAGATTAACCGCATCGATGTACCAAACTTCACCGAGGCTCCGTGGATGCATAAATATAATGGCAAGTATTATCTGACCTACGCCAGTGAGTGGCCCGAAAAGATTGCATACGCCGTAGCCGACCATATCGGCGGCCCATATACCCCCATGGGCATCATCAGCGAGATTGCCGGCAACTCCAACACCACCCATCCTGCCATCATCGAATTCCGTGATAGATGGCTCTTCTTCTCCCACAACGGCGGTCTGCCTGATGGCACTAGTTACAGTCGTAGTATCATTGCCGAGCCTATGAGCTACGACGCCGAAGGGCGCATCCGCAGCATTCCCGCTACCACCGAAGGCATGCAGGCTTGCACCTTAAAAAGAGAATAACGGCACGATCATCGTCAGCCGGGAGTTCAACGAAGCCGGATCGGTTCTCCCTGCCGGCCAGGGGGTGCTCCTGAAAGCCGAACCTGGTACATACGTCATGGTCCCCACGACGCGGAAGAAGGCGGTCGACGTGTTCAATCAGTTGCGAGGTTCCGACGAGGATCAGCTGACGTACGGAGGCAACTTCTACTACGTGCTGTACGAGGACGTGCAGGAAACAGGATGGAAATGGAACGCGGCAGGCGGTCACGGATTCTTCATTCTTCACTACTGCATGGCATCTCTAACCTGCCGTTCTTCTTCTACAGAGTCTGCAAGATATATGGATGACTGGTTTTACCCTTGCTTATGCAGTCATGCGGGTCTGTGGAGGTCAGCCACGGAAAAATCCGGGTGCACCCTGTGATGGAACCGAGAAACAGCCTACGGTGGTTACACCTCTAACACCTCTAACACCCGGATATGCGTCCGAAGGGCTATTCCTTCGGACGCATATACCAACCGCGATTACCTTTGACTGCACCAGTCTGGAAGTGCTGTGACAGGGCTGCCGACAGTTCGCTGATGGTTGGCATCTGACTTGCGGGAATGCGCGTGCGGAGCATTTTTTCAACCTCATGGAACATCATGAGGTTTTCCTTGTCGCGGTCCAAAGGCTCGAAATAGTCCGTCAGTACAAGGTCGGCTTTCCGCATCATCTGGAACTGGCGGTTGTGCTGCTCCATGCGCTGTTCCTCGTCGCGCGTGGGATAGGTGCGTGCGCCGTGGCGCAGCTCGCAGACGGCCTGGGCATAGAGCTGGCGGTAGTTGACCGTAGGCTCCGTATTGATGACGCCCTGTACGGGACAGCAAATGTAGCGGCGCGAACCCGTAGGGTCGCTCAATGGCGTGGGGCTGTTGGTGGTGGCGATGAACGAGGCCGTACGCTGTGAGCGGACGTACTGGTCGGAACGCATCTTGCGCACCTGCACGTCCTTCTCGGCCAGTATGCGCTTGATCTTGGCCTGTTCGCGCTCGGTCTTGGCGTTGTACTCGTCAATGTTCACCAGTGCCATGCGGGCCAGCACACGTTCCACCTGCTCGGCATTGTCCATCTTGATGTCGTCGATGAAGTAGTCGCTCAGTACGGGAGGCAGCAGGAGCCGGCAGAATGTCGTCTTGTGAGTGCCCTGACCGCCTATGAGCATCGGCACGAGCATGTTGCTGAAGCGGCTGTCAATTCCCTGCCACTGTGCCACCATGGCCAGGAACCAGCAGCGGAACAGCTGTTCCCAGTCGGCATAGTCGGTAGGGATGCGGCGGGCCAGTTCCGCTATGTGGTCTTTGTGACCATAGTAGCGGCCGCAGCCGTCAAGGAACTCCGTCAGCGGATTGTATTGCGGTATCATGGTGGAGTGGAGGTACAGCTGCAGGTCTATGCCCCACCCGTCGCCACCCTCGCTCATCTGCTCGAAGGTCATGCGGTTCAGGTCGCGGTCGGTCAGTTGCTGCCACTCATGGTAGACGCCGTCGCGCGGCCGCCACTCCTCAATCTTCTTCACCGTGTTGTAGCGCACCTCATAGCGGCGGCTGAAGAAGTCGGCAATGCCGCGGGCTATGCGCTCCTTCTGGTTAAGTACGCAGCGCGGCTTCACGCCTTTGGCGGTGTAGGCGGCACGGAAAATCTTGCGCACCTCGTCGGCTGAGAGCGACAGCTGGTCCTGGCCGATGGTGCGCTGCACGCAGGGCTCTTCCGGCAGTCCGGCCTGCCGGCAGGCCTGCGCCGTGAGTCTGACTATCTCTTCGTCGTCGGCAGCTTCGCGGATGGCGTTGGCCAGACAGGAATAGTACAAAATGCGCATTTCGCGCAATGCCTTGACGTTAGCGGTCTCGTTAACGTAACCTTTGCGGTTGAATGTAGTCTTTTTCATCATCTTTTGTTTAGTTTTTATGAGGTTCAACATCTTTTTTCCGAATCGCGGCCCCGTGCGTCTGAACGGAGGCGCCGTTTGAAAATTTAGAGGCACTATTTTTTTGCGTGGGGCCGCCATTTTTGCAAACGGAGCCTCCATTTTTAAGCGTCGCAGCCAGACATTTCAGGTGTAAGAGGTGTTAGAGGTGTAGCCCCTTTTTCATGATGCAAAGGTAATAGATTGGGTAAAATTCCGGAATTCTCATGGTGTTGTAACTATTCAGTTCACCACCTG
>DFGF01000116.1:18190-18451 GCA_002371715.1 Prevotella sp. UBA3757 | reverse complement strand
CGGGTAAATCCGCTGAGCCGAAATAATTATCATTTTTCTTTGAAAACCTGCTGTTGACAGTTGAAACCACATATACTTTTTCAACTTGTCAACGTTAGAACTTGACAACACTCTGCAAATATTATCTTTTGCAGGATTTGTGGCTACAGATTCTGCAAAGGTGAAACACTGAGTGGCTACAAATATTCAGAATTGGCTACAATTTGGCTACAAATTTGAAATATGTGAAAAAGAAAAGTCCTGTAAGTCATTGACCTACAG